>CAMBFD010000089.1 GCA_945865625.1 Chitinophaga pinensis | reverse complement strand
AAAGCGAAGATCAACCCCTACATGGAGCCGCTTTGGGATAATTTGAAAGTGATTCAGAATCAATACTCAGAAAATTCAAAAGAGTATCAAAAAGTCAAGGAACTCGTTGACAATGAAAAATTGATGGTGACGCCTTTGGCTTATATCAGGGGCAGGAGTTTGGCCAATATCATTTTTATCGTAGACGAGGCCCAAAATCTGACGCCGTTGGAAGTGAAAACGATTATTACCCGCGCAGGAGAAGGAACGAAAATTATTTTCACGGGTGACATCAATCAAATCGATACGCCCTATTTGGATTCGCAATCCAATGGCTTGTCGTTCATGATTGATCGATTAAAGGGCCAGCCATTGTATGCGCACATCACGCTAGAAAAAGGAGAGCGCAGCGAATTGGCGAATTTGGCCAATGAATTGTTGTGATAATATTTCGGTATCTCACCGATTTTCAATGCAATTTACTCTAACTCCTCTTGCGGTGCTTAACTCTGTATTATGCATCATTGATTTGCATCTGATGACGGGGTCAATTTCAGTCCGACGGAGAGGGGTTGGTTTGTCCGATTATTCCACTATATCAGCCCTTAAAATCCTAAAAAATGTTTTAAGATTGTTTTAAGAAATAAAAAAACCCCTTGAAAATCAAGGGGTTTAAGGGGTTTTTAGTGGTATCGGGCGGAATCAGCACCCTTCGGGAGCCCTTGATTTTACTGACTTTGACGATATGCCAAAAAAAATTTGTGACAGATTTGTTGTGAAACGCTCGTGGAAAACTTTAAGAAAATATTTTTTTGTGGATTAAGCTACTTTTTGGGGATGAAAAAAGTTCGATTCCATCCGGAATCGAACAATAGTGGTGATTTTCCGGGGTTTACTTTGGAAAAATTGACCCCGTTCCGTAGCTTTAATTTGATCTCACTTCGTCGGAACTACTCACATCCAAAAACGCCCAACATGTTCTTGGTTTAACACCCCAGTTAGTAACTATAATTTGCCTCTACTGAAAGGGTTGATTTCAGTCTGACGAAGAGGAGTTGGTTTGTCCGATTATTCCACAGTGTTCAATACCTCAGTTTTAGCACTTTTTTATGGGGCAATTTCAGCGTTTTTCCCACTTAATAGGACATTAAAAAATTATTCTGATTATTATTTGTTTTTGCGGTTGTGAAATTAACGAATATACTTCAAATTCCTAAAACCTATAAAAAATTAAAAGTTTTAGGAATGATCGGAAATCTTGTTGAGGTTGAATTCTCTCAATACCTATGACCCAAACGCGCGCATCATTTCGGCCTGGACAAAATATTGATAAACTAAATTTTCAAGAATTTAGATAGCAGATCCGATTTAAACAAGGAAAATATCCGTATTTATCCGTAAATATCTGAATGCAGATACGTTTTGATGGGTTAAAATCTAACTGATTGATAATAAATGATGATAGATTCAGTTGGGTAGTGGTATTTTTGATATTCAGAGCAAAATAATAATACACGATTGTTTACTAAAAAAATATGCCATCTTACAAAGAATCATTTGATTTATCGATTTGATTTATCGAAAATTTATAGACATTAATTCAACAAACATGAAAAAATTATTAATTATTATATCATTAGCATTAGTTTGTGAGGATATGCTTGCGCAAGGAGTATTTTCGAATACGAAGGTTGATCAAATTTTTGATAAATTAACCGCAGAGAACCTAACAATTCAGACATTGAAATTTAGAATGTCGAAAGATTCTTTTCAAGGTCAAAAATCATTTAATGAAACATGCTTTAACGAATTGAATGAATTAAATAGAGAGAAACAGCAAAATATAGATGCTCTTTATTTTGATTTCAACAATGTTTTATCGGCGTCAACAATAGTTGATGGGGAAAAGTTGAAAGGTTTGGTGAGGTTTAGTAATTTCAATTTTAATGCGCAGTCAAATAAATTGAGTTTTGATGTGGATGCTAAATTCCCAACATCAAATTACTCGATTAATTACAAAACTGAAATTAATTATAATCAAGGTGAAGCAATTAAAAGAAATTTTAGAAAATTCGAAGCCACGAAAATGTCAATTTCAAAAGGGTTGAACAATGCAGATTATATTAATTATATTGAGTTCCTTGAGCCAGTTATTGGAAGTGAAAATAAAAAGTTGCATCTTTTGGATCTTAGGCAATTAGTATTACCAAAAACTTTTTTTGGTAATTTCAATACGCTAAATCCAGATACCTTATATTCTATTTCTAGAAATATGAAGTATGGTTATTTTAATACCATTTCTAGTGACAATAACCTAAGATCAAATGACATTATTGAATTACAGACGCAAAAAGTTATTAAAACAAAGTCAGGCCGCAGTAATATTATTTGGGGTAAAGGCGATTTGTTCGCAGCAGTTGATCTTAAAAAGAATAGTACCGAAATTACTGTATTTAATATTTTAATAGACGATGGAAAAATTATGAAAGTAGCCTCAGTTAATTTCAACAGTGACATTGTTAAAACATATATATCTGATGACAGTCGTTATTTATTTGTAGCATCTAATTCGAGTGTTATTCAATACGAAATCACTTCGAACAGTTTGAATATTACGAATGAATTCGCCATCCCAAATATTTCAGAGAATAGTATTTACGACTTTGATTTATCATCCAGCAATGAATTTCTGTCAGTGATTTACAAATCGTCAACAACAAATGAATTTTCTGCTTTGCTATTTTCCATACCATATTCCACAATTATGTCTAGGCAATTAATGCTACCATCTCAAATCGCGGCTTGTAAATTTTCAAGTGATTCCAAATATATTTTTATTGCTTTAAACGACGGTAAAGTAAAAATGTTCGATTTGGACAATAATGCTTTGGCAAGTGATTTCTTTTATTTACCTGCTGATATTGTGCAGAATAAAATAATTAAATTTGATATTGATTATTTTAATAATCTGATTTCAATTATTGATTCTCAAAATAGTTTGTTTGTATTCGACGTTTCGAATAATGAGATTTTACTTAAAATGCAAAATGTTGTCCCTGCTAAATTCAATGATTTAGGGAGTTTTGTGAATGGTTTAAGATTGATACGAACCAACAATGGCGTAATCAAGATTTGATATTTAGGTATTGAAAAATACATTTTTATATACTATTGTCATGGAGGGGAATTTATCAGAAAAAAAAATGAATAGAAACAGACGAAGCAAAATATTAATTGGAGGTATTATTATATTTCTTTCCAGCTGTGGAAATAATAACCAAGAATTACAGGTAAAGCCAACGGCAATCCCAACGGCAGATTCGGAAAAGCAAAAATTTGAAGGATTATCCTCCGAGTTTTTAGGAAACTATCATGGGATTCAACCGAGTTACTTTATAAAAAATCAATACGGCGATGACATGGTTATTAATGGGAATAAGGTTTCCGTACCATCAATAGACTTTAAGTTTCTGTTAAAGGAAAATAACGTTGTCAGTTTGCAGCAAATCAATCTGGAAGATAATAGTAGGGTTTATTACGATGGGACAATAAAAATCATTTCTGAAGATGTTAAGTCAAGCAAAATTGAATGTTCTCTGAGCGATGGTCAATCCTCACGTCCATCTTACACTTTAGTCATAAATAAAGGCGATAAAACGGGTATTTGCATTGGCGATGATGAACCTCAATTTTCTGTTGAAAGAATAAAGTAATCACAATGAAACACACTACACATATTCTGACAATTACCTGCATTTTTATTTCTGCGTTAACCCTGTCATCTTGCGGAAATAACACAAGAAAAGATAATGCTTTAAGTGTAGATGCTATTGAGGTGTCTGACAATCAAGAGCAATCAACAAAGGTTGAAATAGTTGGTCTGTATTCGGGAACAGATAATGTTGGTATGGAATCGACGATTGTCCTTCGAAGTGGTGGTACTTTGATTATTAAAGCATCAGTTGGCGACGGGACTCCTGATTATGGTCATTGGACTGGAACATCAGATGATCTTTCTCTTTATCACAATGATGCTATGGGTAATGAAGAATTAATTGGGAATGCAAAAGTTACTCCTCAGGGATTGGAAATCATTGGTGGTAAATTCTATAATCGACAATAAAAATTGAGTTCAATATTTATTTTTGGAATTGAAATAGACAAATTAAAGTGGAGATCAGAACCCACTCAAAAAAACGGGGCGTTTTCGAAAAGCCATACGAGTAGAAAAACTTATTTAAATCAAGATTCAAAATGAATTGGTACATTCAAGTGTTAAAAAATTATGCTCAATTTACTGGTAGGGCGAGAAGAAGCGAATATTGGTATTTCGCTTTGTTTAATGTTATTTTCATGGCTCTCGCTATGGGCCTAGATAATGTGTTAGGGACGACGATGTATCCATTGCCTTATGGATATGTTTATTTTATTTATGCTGTAGTTGTAATAATTCCAGGTTTGGCTGTATGCGTGAGAAGGCTTCATGATATTGGGAAAAGTGGTTGGATGGCTTTGATTTGTTTGATTCCAATTGTTGGTGGCATTTGGCTTCTTGTCTTACTTTTTACTGACAGCCAAGAGCAAAGTAATAAATGGGGTGAAAATCCGAAGATTCAAATTTCTAGTGTTTAAAAAATGAAACATTTATTTTTAATTACAACGATGTTTCTGTTGTTCGGATTTACTCGTGCACAAACAATCCAATCTAGTAATTATGGCACAACTGGTTATATCAAGCCCGACGGCACGATTCAAAACAGCAGTTACGCTACAGTTGGCCACATTAAACAAAATGGTACAATTCAAAATAGTAACTACTCTACAATTGGATATATAAAAAGTGACGGGACGATTCAAAATAGCAATTATTCAACTGTTGGATATGTTAAAAGTGATGGAACCGTCCAAAATAGTAATTATGCAACTATTGGTCATATCAAAGACGACGGAACCGTTCAAAACAGCAATTATGCTACCATTGGTTACGCAAAGGGAATTGACAAAGAATGGGCAGCAGTTGCATTTTTCTTTTTCCGTTTTAATTAATCTAGCTAACCATCCTGAATGATAGCCCCCTCAACAGCCCAAAAATACTCTTGCTTACCTTTTGGGTTGGTGTAGGGTGGCATTACTTTTTGACGCAGTAATAGCTGCCTTCATTTTCAACACAATCCGTAGTTGAGTTAATACGAATTTTCATTTTCCCATCTGGATCGGATAACGACTCGCCAGTAATAACGGCTCGGGTTGGCGACAGGATAATAATCGTCAAATTGAAATGCGTTGCTGTGCCATTTAGGATAAATCCGTATGTCCCAAGAGTGCTCGAATATCCGATTTTAACTTTTACCGACTGGTCTGTACTGTAAAAGGTTTTACCATCTAGATAGGTTAATACATCCGATTCGCTCTCGAAATTAGTTTGGCCAAATCCCCTATTTGTAAACAAAAGGAAACAGATTAGAAGTAGGTATATTTTTTTCATTTTTTGTAAATCTAGCTTAATTTTAATTTAAATATAATTTTCCCTAAGATTAATTCCTTAGTTAGCATCATTGATTTGCCTCTACTGAGGGGGTCAATTTCAGCCGACGGAGAGGGGTCATTCCGGTTTTTTGCCGAATTTCACTCTGTCCGAATTTTAGGTCCACTTACACTATTGACAAACAAAGCATTATTCATTTGATTTGAATAAGATGTTATTGCTTATATTGCAATGATTTTTTTATAAAATGGGTTATTCAAATTAATTTGTGGTGTATATCAAAATAATAAAGAATTTAGGGTCGTTTGCAGTATTTCTCGCGCTAATTATGGTTAGTGAGCTTCGATCACAGTTTATAACTACCCAACCATCCGATATAAAAGTTTGTTTCAAGGTTGAAGGTAAAACTGGTGTAAAATTGAGTCGCGCTAACTCGTTAGATTCATTTAGATGGGAGTACTACAATGAAACGAGTAAAACTTGGATGGCATTGCTTAACGACTCCAACTGGAGTGGTGTAAATAAAGACTCTCTGATATTTAAAAATATTAAGATTACTAATGTCAAAGTGAGATGTGTCATTGATTCATTAAGACTGAAAGTAAAAATTTTTACTTCTCAATCTGCGTTTGTATTGTCCTATGGAAAGAATCAGCCAGCAATTATCAAGAGTAATCAAACCAAGTGCTTTGGTGCAAATGCAGATACTTTGAAAATACAAAAGAGTCCATCTGGTGGAGATTCTGTTGTTTCTAATACATGGCAAACAAGACAGAAATTAACAAGCTATGTAAAATCAGGGTCTGTAAACGATAAAGTATTGTACATGGGTGTGTTGAAAAAAACGACCTATGTCAGATTAAAAACAGATTACAACAAATGTGGAACTTCTTATTCCGATTCAATAACAATCGTCGTATATGACAGTGTCACCAACCCCGTTATTGGAAGTAACCAACTGATTTGTTACAATTCAAAACCAAGCACATTAAATATTAAAAAGAAATCGCAAGGCGGAAGTGATACATTCAAATACAATTGGGTAGTTCGAAAAGCCAGTTTGACGAAATTTACTTTAGTAGATACTATAAATCGTTGGCAATTGGCTCCGAATAATCTTACGGAGAAATCGTTTTACAAGGTTATAGCAAAGTCCCAAAAAGGTTGTGGCGACTTTACCTCAGATTCAATAACAATTAGCGTATACAAATCACTTAGAAAACCGCAGATTTCAAAGAGTCAAACTATATGTTACGCTACAATCCCTGCTACACTAACTATGGATTCTACTGCTAAAGGTGGCAATGACACGTTTACTTATCAATGGCAAAGTCGTTTAGCTTCTGGAAGTTGGAAGGATCTTATTGGTGCTTCGGGGACGACATTTAGTCCAACTAATCAGTCGAATTCTATTTATTATCGAGTAAAAGCAAGTTCAACGAAATTGTGTGGAATAGTTTATTCTGATTCAATTTACATAAATGTACTTAAACCTCTTAAAAGCCCGAAAATTTCAAGGACACAAGTAATTTGTTACATGAGTGCACCGGCAGATTTAAAAATAGATTCAATTGCAACAGGTGGAAATAATATTTTTTCTTATCAATGGCAACAGTATGTATTAGGTGTTTGGCAGGATGTTGGAATACTTAATTCTTATACTTTGGTGCTCCCTGCAATGTCAAATTCATCTATTTACCGAGTCAAAGCGATTTCTTCAAGTTCATGCGGAACTGTGTATTCTGATTCAATTACTATATCAGTTTTAAAGGCTTTAAACAAGCCTGTATTGACTGGGACACAGGATATTTGTTATAATTTGGCTCCAGGCCCTATTGAAGTAAAAATTCTTGCTACAGGTGGAAATGATTCCTT
>CAMBFD010000088.1 GCA_945865625.1 Chitinophaga pinensis | reverse complement strand
GCAGAGATGAACAAAATTGGAACGTCTACAAATGGTGCAATTTGACTATGGATATCCGCAGTAAATTCTAAGTGAGTGTTTGTTTCTTTTTCAACCAAATCCCACTTATTCACCAAAATTACAACACCTTTTCCGAGTCGGTGTGCCATCCAAAATAGATTTTGATCTTGCGATTCTAGTCCTTGAGTTGCGTCAATTACAAGAACAACGATATCGGCATTTTCGAGTGCTCGAAGTGAACGCATGACTGAGTAAAATTCAATATTTTCAATCACTTTGCTTTTTCTACGAATACCTGCTGTATCAACCAGAATGACTTCTTTTCCATAAGCTTTGTAAACGGTATCTAAGCTATCTCTAGTGGTGCCTGCAATTTCTGTAACAATGTTTCTTGATTCACCCATGAGTGAATTAATCAGGCTACTTTTACCAACGTTAGGTCGGCCAACAATTGCAATTCTTGGTAAATCTAGAAGACTATCATCAAGTGGTTGTTCATTTTTAAGATACTCAGCAACTGAATCTAAAAGTTCACCAGTACCAGAACCATTTGCTGATGAAACTTCATAAAGGGTATCGAAACCTAAGGTATAAAATGCAGAGGATTCTAAACGAAGTTTGTCGTTATCTACTTTATTCACACAAAGCAAAACGGGTTTTTGAGATCGGCGCAAGATTTTTGCAAATTCTTCATCTAAGGGATTCACATCTGTTTGCACGTCAACAACAAAAATGATTACAGAAGCTTCTTCAATGGCAATGTGAACTTGTTCTCTAATTGCAGATTCGAAGATATCGGAAGACAGTGGCACAAAACCACCTGTATCAATTACAGTAAAATCAATTCCATTCCAGTCGGAACGTCCATAATGACGATCGCGCGTAACGCCACTAAAATCGTCTACGATGGCTTTTCTTTCACCGGTGAGGCGATTGAAAAGTGTACTTTTTCCAACATTTGGGCGACCAACAATGGCAACAATTCTACTCATAACTGCAAAGATAAGGCAATAGAACTAGTTTCTTGAAGGAAATCGAGCAGATCAAGGGAAACGGAGGATAAAAGTATACTATAAAATATGTTATCGATTCAACAGAAATGTATAAAGTAATCGCTGGTTAACAATTATATTCATTGATTCTAAATTAACAAAAGGTGTTACAAATAATCTAAATGATGATACTTTAGAAATGGTTGCAAATATTATTTTATCAACCATTAATTAATTTCTATTTGTAACAAATCAAATGTAGATTTGTAGTACCTGATTATTTTCAGATAATTTAAATGTCATCGAATAAAAAAGTAATTGTCATTGGTGCAGGGCCTGCGGGTTTAACAGCGGCCTATGAGTTAGCAAAAAAAGGAACGAAAGTTACTGTAATTGAATCTACTGGTTCAGTAGGTGGAATGGCCAAAAGTTTCGAACTTTTTGGCCAAATTGTAGATTGCGGTCCACATCGTTTTTTCTCTAGCGATAAAATAGTGAACGATTTATTTCACGAAGTTGTTCAAGATGACTATACACTTGTAAACCGATTAACAAGAATCTATTATAAGAACAAGTTTTTTGATTATCCCTTGAAATTGGGAAATGTTCTGAAGAATTTAAGTCCCATAGAAATATTTCAAATTCTTTGGAGCTATGCCATTCAAAGAATTATTGGGAAGAAAAATCTTGAAACTTTTGAAGATTGGGTGACTGATAAATTCGGCAAAAAACTATTTCAGATGTTTTTTAAAACGTATTCTGAAAAACTTTGGGGAATTACTTGTGATAAAATTGATTCAGATTGGGCTGCTCAACGAATTAAAAAACTATCGCTTTATGAAGCTGTTAAAGCAGCAATATTTGGCAACAAAGGCAATAAGCATAAAACCTTAGTAGATCAATTCGCTTACCCAAAAAATGGTACTGGAGAAGTCTATGAAAAAATGGCAGCGGCCATTTTGAAAATGGGGGGTGAAATTTTATTTAATAAACGCATTTCAGAAATTGAAGTAGACAATGATAAAGTTGTTCATTCAATGACCGATGATTCTGGAATAAAATACACTGCCGATATTGTGATTTCTACAATGCCATTGACATTATTGCTTAAAGGCATGACCATAATCGATCAAAATATTCTTGAGATTTCTAAAAAATTATACTTTAGAAATACCACCCTGGTTTATTTGGAAATTGACAGCGATAAACTTTTCCCTGATAACTGGATTTACATTCACTCACCTGAAGTGAAACATGGAAGAATTACCAATTTTAGAAATTGGTGTACTTCAATCAATAAAGATAAAAATACAACAATTTTATGCTTGGAGTTTTGGAGTTTTGACCATGAAGAACTTTGGGGCTATTCCGATGAAAAACTCATTGAAATGGCGGAAAGAGAAATTAGAACATTGAAATTGATAGAAACATCTTCAAATGTTTTAAATAGTGCGGTGGTAAGAATTCCCAAATGTTATCCTGTATACGAAACGGGTTATATGGAAAACTTACAACCGGTGATTGATTATTTGAAAGAGTTTAAAAATCTGTACCCAATTGGTCGTTATGGTTCATTTAAATACAACAATCAAGATCATTCAATTTTGATGGGTATTTTAATTGCAAAACAAATTGAAAGCGGTAAGGATCAAAATTTATGGTCAATTAATACTGACTCAGATTATCAAGAACAAACTGAAATTAATTTAACAGGGTATAATACCTAAAAGGATATTTTGGGCATTTTTAACTTTTAAGACTAACTTTGCTTTCAGATGCAAAAAACAATCATTGCGGCAATTGGAAATAACTTAGAATTAGGGGCAAATAATGATTTGCTTTGGCATTTACCAATTGATTTTAAATGGTTTATATCCAATACCAAAGGCAAACCTGTGATCATGGGGCGTAAAACCATGGAGAGCCTTGGCAAGCCTCTTAAGAACCGATTGAATATTGTATTGAGTCGAAATCAAATTGAAACCATTGAAGGATTTCATTTGGTTCATTCTTTAGATGAAGGAATGCAGATGGCCTCAGAAAATTCACCTGAGGAAATTATGATTATTGGTGGTGCCCAAATTTATAATCAGTTAATTGACTCATGCGACAAGTTAATCATTACCCATGTCAATGCTAGCTTTGAAAACGCCGATACTTTTTTCCCAGAAATCAACAAAGCACAATGGAAATGCATTTTTAGTGAAGATCATTTTAAAGACGATACCCACTTATATGATTTTGTATTTTGTATTTATGAGAAAATAAATCATTGAAATTTAAACATTTAAAATGGAAATACACTTCCGCAAACAAATTTGAATAGTTTGGGTATTCGTGTAGATATTTTGGCATATTACGATCTATTGAGTAGATTTGACATAGCAAGAAATCGTTTAGGGCAATGGATATTCAATATTTCGTTTAAACATGCCATATAAATTATGAAAATTGGAGTGTACGCAAAATCGGTTAGGGATCCAAAGCACAGAGATGCTTTGGCTAATTTAATTCTAACGTTACATAATCGAGGACACCAAATATTCTGTCCGCCTTCTTTAGAAGATTTTATTTACATGCAAGTTTCAAATTCAATTGTTCCGCATGTTTTTGATTATTTTACAGTAGAAAATGCTGGCATTGATGTTTTAATTAGCGTTGGTGGTGATGGAACAATTTTAGATACTGTACAATTTGTAAGAGATAGCAAAATTCCAGTTTTATCAATTAATACGGGGCGATTAGGGTTTTTAGCAGGTGTTGCAACAGAAGAATTAGAATTTGCCATCGATGAATTGGAAAAGGGCAATTATATTTTGGAATCAAGGAGCCTGCTGCATTTGGAATCAAACAAAGAAATATTTGATTTTAATTATGGCTTGAACGATTTCGTAATTCATAAGAAAGAAACATCAAGTATGATTGTAGTGCATACATATTTGAATGGTGAATTTTTAAATAGTTATTGGAGTGATGGTTTAATTGTTTCTACACCAACTGGCTCAACGGGCTATTCTTTAAGCTGTGGAGGTCCTATTATTTTTCCCAAAAGCGATAGTTTTGTAATTACACCAATTGCGCCTCATAACTTAAATGTTAGACCCGTAGTTGTGAGTGACGACGTGGTCATTTCTTTTGAAATTGAAGGTCGAGCTAGTAGTTATTTGGCAAGTTTAGACGCGAGAAGTCAAAGCATTACAGGAGATGTGAATATGGCAGTTAAAAAAGCTGACTACTCATTAATTTTGATGCGATTGTCAAATGTTAACTTCATGGATACACTTAGAAGTAAATTAAATTGGGGATACGATAAACGCACTGACGGGTAATGAAAAATATACTTTTCATTTTTGGATTTTGGTTCAGTTTTGCCTCGGCCCAAGTTCCTTCCTTAAATAGTGCAGTTAGATTAGATGTTGCTCAATGGAACATTGAATGGTTTGGTGATCCAACAAATGGTCCCTCAAATCAAACAACTCAATTGGATAATGCAACGCAATTAATTTCAGGTTTAGATGTTGATTTAATGTCGCTCTGCGAAATTAGTGATTCAACGTACTGGAAGAAATTATTGTCAAATTTATCGCAATATTCCGGAACAATTAGCACTTGGAGTCAAACGCAAAAAACCGCTTTGATTTATAAAAAAGACATTTTTAAACTCATCTATTCAAAACATATTTTATCGCAATATGAGTCAGATTTTGCCAGTGGTAGATTGCCGTTGGAAGTTGCTTTAGAAACAACGTTAAACGGCAAAACGGATACAATTTACGTTTGGGTCATACATTTCAAAGCAAATATTGGTACAACCACCCAAAAATCAGAGTCATACAATAAAAGATACAATTCTAGTGTGTATTTGAAAAATTATGTAAATCAATATTTTAGAAATAAGAAGGGTTTGATTATGGGCGACTGGAACGACGATTTCGATAAAAGTATTTACAATAACAACACGAGCCCTTTTGTAAATTGGAGGGACGACGCTTCGTACCTCGTTCCAACCTATCAATTAAGTTTAAAAGGACAAAGAACCACAGCATCTTATTCAGATGCAATAGACCATATTGCAGTGACACCAGGCCTAAAAAATTACTGGGTTAAAGATTCTGCATTTGCATTTTATGCCAATGCTTATATTGGAAGTTTTTCATCAAATACAAGTGATCATTTTCCCGTGTTTACCAGATTCTATTTAAATGAACCCAATCTTTTTGTGTCGAAAATAAATAAAGCGCAATTTTTTCCAGACTATTTTAATCAAAGGTGGTACGGAATTGAACAATATTTTTCAAACAAAATTGAAGTTTATAATTCATTGGGCCAGAAATTTTACGAGGGATATTTTGCTGAATTTATACCCCCAAAAAATCTGTTATTTGTGATAAAAATTGAAACGCAGGGTAAAATTGTTTCAAGCAATTGGATAATCAAGTAATTCATTTTTAAATATTATGCTAAAGTGTTATTTTTACACTTAGTATGAGAAAGTTTTTTCTTTTAGCATCCATTCAAATTTTATTCAGTGGGCTGAATGCTCAAAATCAATTTGCTCAAGATTTTTTCAAACCAATTCAACTCGGAGTTGGAGAAACAAAGATTTGTTTAACTGATTTTATTCCAGAGGGAAATGTTATCGCTAGCATTCATCAATCGTCAGGAATACAAATTAAAGATAGAATAAAAGATACCATTATCGTCGTTTCAACTGGCCGTTCAGATGCAATGGCAACGCTTGATTTAATTTTTAAATATAAAAATAAGACCGAACAACTGGGATCAATCCCAATGATGAAGAGTCAAAAAACACTTTTGAAATTCACATTCCCAGACAAGTCTAAGAAATTTCAAAAGGTTCAAATTAAGGGAACCTTTAATTCGTGGAACCAAAATGAGTTGACATTAAAATATGTAGATGGAAAATGGCTGGGTGAAACATGGGCCGCTGAAGGAATTCATCAATATGTTTACGTTTTAAATGGTGAGAAAGAAGTTCGTGACCCCATGAACTCCGATTCAATAAGCAATGGAATGGGTTCTTTTAACTCTAAATTGTCAATACAATCAAAGAATATCGAATTAAAAACATCTACTGTTACAACAACGAACACCGGTTTACAAAAAATATATTTGGAAACGGATTTGTTGAACGGTGAAGGAATCAAACAACTAAAAAATCTAAGAGTCGTGCTTTTGCTGAACAATCAAAAGATTGAAAAATCCATTGTGCATAAAAAGCTGAATTCAAAATCTAAGAAAATTGAATCTTGTATGATTGAGGTTGATCTGCCTATGATTAAAGATAGTGTATCTTTTTTTAGGGCTTGGGTATACTTAGCCAACGAAACTTACAGAAGCAATGATATTTTAATCCCTATTTTAAATGGCAAGGTGGTCTTAACGGCAAAACAACTATCGTTTAAAGATCCTAGGACACTCATAATATACAATCCCATGATTGACCGTTTCAAAGATGGAAATGCTTTGAACAATAAACCATTAAATAGGGCGGATGTAAATTCAAAGGTTGATTTTTGGGGTGGAGATGTTGCTGGCTTGACACAGAAAATAGAAGATGGATACTTCAAAAAATTGAATATTAATACATTGTGGGTTTCTCCAGTGGTTAAAAATCCAGAAGGACCTTGGGGTGAATGGAAAAATCCACAGACAAAATTCAGTGGGTATCATGGATATTGGCCTGTTTCATCAACTGAAACCGATTCAAGATTTTGTACCAAAAATGAATTGGAGAATTTTATAAAAACGGCAGAAAAAAATGGAATTAACGTATTGTTAGATTATGTGGCTCATCATATTCATCAATATCACCCTTTGTTTAAGTCGCACCCAGATTGGTATACTTCTTTGTATTTACCAGATGGTACCAAGAACACAGAGCGTTGGGATGATCACCGTTTAACCACATGGTTCGATGATTTTATGCCAACATTCAACTTTTTTAAGCCAGAAGTTGTTGAAGCCATGACTGATAGTGCAGTTTGGTGGATGAAGAATTATCCTATCTACGGCTTTAGGCATGATGCTACAAAACATATACCAGATGTATTTTGGAGGACATTGACTAAGAAATTGAAGACACAGGTTTTAATCCCTCAAAATAGGAACATGTATCAAATTGGTGAAACATATGGAAGTCCTGAGTTAATTGGTTCCTATATTGGTTCTGGATTGTTAGATGCGCAATTTGATTTTAATTTATATGATGCTGCTGTTTCAACATTTAAAAATGTGAATGGCAATTGCAAAAATTTAGCAGACATTGCAAACGATAGTAAGAAAAATTATGGTTCTCATCATACAATGGGAAATATTACAGGAAATCAAGATAGACCTCGTTTTATTTCATTGGCCGATGGTAGTTTGAAGGA
>CAMBFD010000087.1 GCA_945865625.1 Chitinophaga pinensis | reverse complement strand
ACATTTGCTTCCGAAAACCACTCAAATATTTCAGTCGCTTTTTTCATATCGACATTTCGGTTGCTAAAAAATATTGTAGCCAATCTTTCACAATACGAACCGTGATAATTTTGAAGATGCCTCAAATGTCCTTCAATAAAATGAAAACTTGAATCGGTGTTCATGTTCAAATACATTTTATCATCAATTGATAAATTTACCGTTGTATCATCTAAATAAACCAAATAAATAGGATCATGACTACAAGTGAGCGGCAACATATATTCATCAATATTTGTGGGTTGAAAAACAGAATGTAAGCTTTCTTTTTTCTGAGGGACATCGACCCATTTGAAATCGGGGGCATTGAGAAATTTTTGACTAAACAGTTCAAATTTATTTGCGTCTTTTGGCAAAACGCAAAGTACAAAAGGCACATCGATAGATGGAATTTGCATATTCACAAAAGGCAATCCCCAGTAAATACTTTTTAAAGCCATACCAATGGGAATAACAGAAATGATAGAATCTTTTATGTCACTGACTGTATCAAAACACATCAATACCGCTTGTAGTGAAGTATCATTTCCACCTACATGCGATTCAAACCGAGAGTTAAGGAGGGCACCAGAATAACACTGATAATTATGAAGCGAATCTTTGAGAATAGCCGGTGAATTGCCATAAAAATCTGCATTTGACTGCTTGTCAGCCGCTTGATTGAAGCGGAACATCACTTGGGCCTCAGCTTTCAAACAGAGAAAAATAAAGCAACAAAAGAACCCTAAAGCGCGCATGAAACAAAGATAGCATTAATTAGATCGCAAAACGTAAACACTGAAATTCAATGTTAATTTCAGGATTATAAATTATTTCAAGTTTAAAATTGAGACCAATCTACTGGGTTGCATTCTCGAATATATTTTTTTGAACATTTGTTACCTACAAACAGAACATAGCTAAGCTTACCATTTAAAAAACCTCCATTTCCAAATTGATAATCAGTTGCAAAAATAAAAGAACAAAAACTTACCTTTATTCCTGTTCTCAATCTCAAATTTAACTCGCTCGACTGAATACTCGTATCATTAAAAATTTCAGAATTATTGCGGTGATTTAATGTAAAACCAATATATGGTGTCCATCTCTTAACTCTAAAACCATATGCATGATGATAATGCCACAAGTGATAATCGCCCTTCAAAAAGAAATTATTATCTGTGATTTTATCTTGATCAAACCTCAAAAATCCGGCATTAACTTCATACTTTGAGGTACTACCATTAAAATCAATTCCCAATCCGTGTTTCGCAACATATCCGGCTCTATGCTGATACAATCCAGCTACAGAAAATAACTGCGCTTTTAAAGTAATTGTAAAAATTATTAAAATTAAAAGGAATATTTTTTTCATTTGCAATTTGAGTTATAAAGTTTGTTGGATCCAGTCAATTGATTTTTTTCTTGAAGTAAATGGCAAATATAAATTAAAATCATGTTCTTATCATTTATTTGAATCTATCTAAAACAAAACATCCAAATAAATTCCTTAATATTGAAGCTTCAAATTTTGCGTTAACACATAAATAGCATCAAGTTAATGTTAGAATTATTGGGAAAAAAAGTGGAATTACGGACTAAAAAATATAATCTGTGGAATATAGAAAGCATTGTTTTTTCTGCTCTTCAAATATTGCCTTTTGTTATTTTGGTCTCATTTCTTTCGTTTTCTTGCCAAGGCAATAGTTCCAAAAAATTAAACGATACAGACACGGTTAAATCTAAACCTTCAATTCAAGTATCTAAACAATTACAAGCCTTTCCAGGGCAATACGACAGCTTGTTAGGTTGGGAATTTAAGAACAATTCAATACCAGATTGGAAACATGTAATTTTTGATTACGACAATGAAAACAAGTTGGATATTCTCACCTTTAGGGGTGGAAATCAAAGAAATTCACCTGTAATTGGAGAATTAGAATTTACTCCAAAATCTTTAAAATTGCTTTGGGATTTTCAAACAAATGTTGATACTTTAAAAGGCAGATACGGTTATTGGGGTGGAGGTGCAGGATGGACAGGTCAACCGCTCTTACTGAATTGGACAGCCAAAGAATGCAAAGATGTTCATTCATTGTTTGATGCATATAAATCTAGAAATAAAGAGCTCAAAGAAATTGTGCAAATTTCTTTAAGCGGTTACATTTATTTTCTTGATTTCGAAACAGGGAAAAAAACCAGAGAACCTATTTATATAGCAAATCCTATAAAAGGCACACCAAGCGTTGACCCTCAAAAGAGATTCTTACTTGTTGGACAAGGTGTTCCCCACCGCGGAGGATTCCATTGGAGGTGTTTTGATTTAAAAACATGTAAACTGCTGCATGAAGAAAAAACTCCCAGTAGCTATGCATTTAGAGGTTGGGGTGCCAGTGATGCCTCTCCACTTTTTAGCAAAGATGCCAAATTTATGTGGCCTACAGAAAGCGGGGTGATCTATTTTGGGCAATCTACCGATAAAGGCATTAACCAATTGGCACAAGCGCACTATCGTTTCACCGTACCATCTAAACAAGGCACAGAATCTAGTCCCTCAGCCTTTGCAAATTTAATCTACATGACCGATAACGGGGGAACTGTCATTTGTTTTGATGTAAATACAATGAAGCCTAGATGGCATTATGTAAGTGGTGATGATAATGATGCAACACCGGTTGTAGATATTGAGAATGGGGTTCCATTTATTTATATTGGAAATGAAGTAGATAAACAAGGCGATAGCGGTAAATCTTCTTTTTCTAAATTGAATGGATTAACAGGCAAATTGGTATGGAAATACTCTAAAATTTGCAACTCTGTTTTTGGCAAAAAACCAAATAACGGAGGAATATTAAGCACTTGTTGTATTGGCAAAGGAAAAATGAAATCTTATGTTTGGACAGTGTTTTCAAGATTGGGCAAATCAACATCAGGAAAATTGGTTTGTATCAACAAGGAAACAGGTATATTAAAATATGAAATACATTTAAATCAATATAGCTGGGTATCTCCAATTTTATTGTATGATCAATCGGGCAATGGATATATTTATTTGGCCGATGTTGGTGGAAATGTATACATTTTCAATGCTGAAACAGGTGAAATCATATACAAGAAAAATATTGGTAATACTTTTGAATCTTCTCCAATTGCATATAAAAACTTCATTATACAACCAGCTAGAGGGAACAGATTATTATGCTTTCAAATCGAATAAAATATTGGCTGCGAAAATTGGCAATTGGAGTTGTGACTCTTTTAATGCATCCCTTGCATTCGCAACCTGACGAATTAAAAACAATTCACAACTCCGACTCTCCATATCCATATTGGCTTTATTTACCTGAAAACTTTTACAGCGATAGTACTGCCAATTGGCCAGTTATTGTATTCCTTCATGGAAGGTCATTAAGTGGAACTGATTTAAACCTTGTAACGAAATATGGACTAATTTCTGAAATTAAAAAAGGCAGGAAAATTCCTGCAATTATCATTGCGCCACAAGTAAAACGAAGCAGTTCGTGGAATCCGGATAGTGTCATTAAATGTTTAAAAACAGCAACCACAAACTATAAAGTCGACACAAATCGAATTGCCATCACTGGGATGAGCCTGGGTGGCTATGGAACTTTACACACCGCTGGCAAATACCCTCAAATATTTTCTGCAGCCGCCGCATTTTGCGGAGGCGGAAATTTAAATGATGGCTGTAATTTATCGACAATTCCTGTATGGATAGCTCATGGAAAAAGAGACAGAGCTGTACCTTTTCGTGAATCATTAAAAATGGTTAAATCTATTCGAAAATGCAATCCAAATAAACTCTTATTTACAGTATTTAAGAGATATAACCATGCCGCAATGGCCAGAATGTATACCAAAGAGGAACTTTATCAATTTTTATTATTGAACTCCAAAAACAAAGATCCTTTTTTTCCTAAATTCAAAAAACAAAGAATTTAATTTTATTTTTTCAGGGCACTCATTTGACTCGCCTGAGAAAACCAAAAAAATTGGTCTTCTTAATAATTATAAAATGTATTGATTCCACTAAATTAATACTAATAACAAATATTTGTGGGTCATGAAAAAAATATTTACTTTGCTAACGATCTGTATTTCATTACAATCGCTTCTCGCTCAATCAACAATCTCTGTCAGAATTAATTCTGCCAATGACGATTATGAAGAATTCCTTAAGGCATCAGGTAGTCAAACTCAATCCAAAACTATTGGAAGTATGGATGTGGGTAGTTCCGATTTGGAATTTGGCACAGAGAGTTCTGGAAATGACCCCCTAATGGTTGGATTGAGATTCAATAACATCAACATTCCCAAGGGATCTTTAATCACCGGTGCCTACATTCAATTTAAGGTCGATGCGATAAACAAAAATAATGACCCGTGCATTGTACACATTAAAGTTCAAGATACGGATAGCGCAGAGACGTTCTCTTCGAACAATTATGACTTGACGAAAAGATCCAAATTATCGGATTCCGTTACATGGTCCGTATCTGGAAATTCATGGAAAACTGTTGGTGCAGCTACCCCCGAGCAGCGAACAGCCGATATTTCTAGATTGATTCAGAATATTATAAATCGCAACGGATGGAAATCCAACAATTCTATTGCGCTATTCCTCTATGGTTCAGGAACGCGCGAGGTTGAATCATACGATGGTGATGCACCGGGTGCCCCATTGTTAGTCCTCAATTTTGTTGCTCCTCAAACCATTACAAAAAGAATTTCTTCGGCTGATGATGATATGGAAGAATGGATTGCTGCCAAGAGTGGACAAACCCAAGCAAAAACTGTAGGAGGCTTAGATGCAGGGAGCAGTGATTTGGAGTTTGGTACAGAGTCGTCTGGAAATGACCCTCAAATGGTTGGTATGCGATTTACTGGTATCAATATTCCCAAAGGGTCTTTGGTAACAAAAGCGTATATCCAGTTTACCGTAGATGCAATTTCTAAAAACAATGATCCGTGTAAGGTAATTATTCACGGAGAAAACACTGATAGTGCTTCTACTTTTGTTTCAAGTAATAGTAAAAACATAAGCACACGAAATAAAACGATAGATTCAGCTACATGGTCAGTTACAGGGAGTAGTTGGGGAACAATTGGCGCAGCCACACAAGATCAGCGAACATCCGATATTTCCAATATCATTCAGAGTATCATTGACCGCCAAGGATGGAAGACAGGAAATCCTTTGTGTTTAATTATGCAAGGTACGGGCACAAGAGAAGTTGAATCATTTGATGGGGATGCTCCGAAAGCGCCTTTATTGGTACTAGAATATTTACCCGTGAAGTCATTGAATATTCGGGTTGCCGCCGCTGAAGATGACCAAGAAGAACGTCTACCTGCCAAAACTGGTCAAACTCAAGCCAATACTGTGGGTTCTTTGGACGCAGGAAGCAGTGACTTAGAGCTGGGTGGTGAGGACAAAGGAAATGATCCTCAAATGGTTGGTATAAAGTTTAACAAAATCAATATTCCTCAAGGCGCTCAAGTAAAAAATGCATACATACAATTTGCAGTTGATGCAATTTCAAAAAATACCGACCCTTGTGTATTAACAATCAAAGCTGAAGATACGGACTCTGCATTGGGTTATGATGCAATCAAGACGTACAACATTTCGACAAGAAAATATACCACAGATTCAATTCGTTGGACCGTAGGAGGCTCTACTTGGAGCACCGTAGGTTCTGCTACCGCAGACCAAAGGACCCCGAATATCGCTGCATTAATTAACAAAATAATAAGTCGCCCAGGTTGGAAATTAGGTAACAGTTTCGCAGTAAGCATTGTTGGAACAGGAACCAGAGAAGTAGAGTCTTATGATGGTGATGCTCCGAAAGCACCTCTGCTTGTTTTAGAATATTTCGCGGGTTCAACAACTGTTTTACCAAAACCAAAAACAACCGACTACCCTATCGTAAAATTATCGGAGTGGCTATACCAAGACAGTGGTTTTGATTTATCTACCACTTGGAAAGACAAGATATACCTGAAGGATAGTTTATGGAATTTTGGATCATCACCTCTTGGTTATGGGCATCCAACCAGCACCTCTACCACTATCTTATCAGGCGCTTCTAATAATAAGACCATCACTCATTATTTCAGAAAAGCATTCAATGTTGTCGATTTATCTTTGGTTACCGACACTATAGAGTTACAATTAATGTGTGATGATGGTGCGGTAGTTTATGTCAACGAAAAAGAAGTTGTACGCAAGAACTTAAGCTCAGGGGCAATAACATACAAATCAAAAGCGACCAAGTCGGTTGAATCACCTTTAGATAGAGTTTACTGGTATTATAGACTACCTAAAAGCGTTTTAACGAGTGGTAAAAATATTATCGCAGTGGAACTTCACCAAAGCGATAGTCTTGCCACAGACGCTCTGTTTGATCTGACTTTGAATAATGCTAAATTCCGACCCAATCCCGCCTCCATGGGTTGCAATAACACAACCGATCACATTGCGTGTTATACGTCGGTAGTACCAACTTTACAAGTAGATACTTTAACAATACCGACTTCACACAGATTTCAAGCAATACTAAAAACAGGCGATGCATTTTCGGTTTCAGGAACAGTTCCAAGTAATTTTGATTTCACTGCCTATGTAGCTGACAAAGGAAACTCAAAGAAAGGCTATGTAGCAATAAACCATGAACTTTCTTTAGGCGGGGTTTCAATATTAAATACACAATACAATTGTAAAACAGGTTTGTGGCAAGTTGACTCTATCAATCCTGTGGATTTTTCAGGCGCATTGGTGAGTACGAGAAGTAACTGTTCTGGAGGCATTTCACCATGGGGTACAGTGGTTACTTGTGAAGAAAATCGCCCAACTTCAGGAGATGTGAATTTGGATGGGTACATCGATATTGGATGGAACATTGAAATTGACCCAGTGACACGTAAAGTAAAACAATACGGCAATGGTGTACCCGAAAAGTTATGGGCTATGGGAAGAATGAGTCATGAAAATGTTGCATTCCTTCAAGACAGCGTTACAGTTTATCAAGGTGAAGATGCATCGGATGGTAACGTTTATAAATTTGTGGCCGATAAGAAAACAGATTTGTCCTCTGGTAAATTATATGTTCTTGTACTTGAAGCTCCTCTAAATGCAAGCGGTGACCCAACAACTACAAAGGGCACTTGGGTACAAGTACCAAACACAACCAAAAGCGAACGTAATGATGTAAAAATAGCAGCCGCAAGTTTGGGTGGTACCAAATTCAATGGTGTGGAGGATATTGAGGTTAGCCCAACTAATGGTGAGTTGTTTTTTACTGCAAAAGGTGTAGGTAGGGTTTACAAATTCAAAGACAATGGCACCACTGTATCTGATTTTAGCACATTTGCTGGTGGAGAGTCTTACGTGGTAAATTATGG
>CAMBFD010000086.1 GCA_945865625.1 Chitinophaga pinensis | reverse complement strand
GCAGCTTCAAACACTTCAGATTCTGAAGCTTGAGGATTTCCATATAGAATATTTTCATAGATTGTTCCTCCAAATAAAACAATTTCTTGAGGCACGTAAGCGAAGTTATTTCGGTATTGAATTAAATCGAAATCGGATATATTTTGATTGCCAAGTATTATGGAACCGTTTGTTGGTTGGTAGAATTGATAAATTAGGCTGGCAATGGTGCTTTTGCCCGATCCACTGGGTCCGACGAGTGCAACTGATTGTCCTGGTTCTAGCTTTAGATTGATTTTTTTGAGCACATTGTTTTCAGGTCGAGATGGATAAGCAAATTCAATATTTTGAAATGTCATTGCTTGTGAAAAATCGGGTGAAAGTTTTGATAAATTAGATTCTTCAGGCATTTCAATGATATCTAAAACCCTTTCAATGGCACCCAGGGTTTTTTGAATTTGAACAAATTGTTCGGCCATCCCACCAATACTGCCTCCAACAAAGGCGGTTAGGAACATGAAATTAAACAATTCACCTATCGCTAATTCACCGGTTTGAACAAGTCCTAATCCTTTAAAAATCAACCAAACAATACTTCCAAAAAGGCAAACAATAATGAATGAACTAAATGCTCCTCTCCAGTAACCTCTGATGATACTTTCTTTTTGAAGATTCAGGGCATTTTTTTGATATCTCGAATGTTCAAAGTTCTCGTTTGTGTAAGCTTTTACGTTGATTATTCCGGAAATAGATTCTTCCACAATTACATTGTTTTGAGCGGTAAGGTCTTGAACTTCTTTGGATATTTTGCGTATGAATTTACCAAAAAAAAGCGCAATAATTATAATCACGGGAACTGTGAATAGCATATTGATGGCAAGTTTATTTGAAGTCATGAAAATGAGCACAATTCCTCCAATCATCACGAGTAATTGCCTAATAAACATTGCAATATTTGTGGTAAAAGTATCTTGAATTTGGGAGATGTCGGAGCTAAAGCGGCTTAAAAGGTCACCAACACGATTTTGGGAATGGAATTCCATATTTTGGTGAATCACAGATTTAAAAAGGTCGCTTCGAAGACCGAATGTCATATTTTCTGTTACACGCACATAAATGGCAATTCTAAGAAAACTAAATACCGCTTGCACAATAAATAAATAAACAAAAAGTTCGGCAACTTTGGTAAGTTTATCGAGTGAAGGTGCAGTTGAAACACCTCCTTGTTTATAAACAAAAATCCCATCCATCATATCACCGAGGAGTTTTGGAAATAGAATAGAGGCGCCTGCTGTAATTGCTAAAAATATGGTTCCAAGAAGGAACAACCACTTATTTGTGGTAGACATATAATTGAACAAACGGAAAGAACGCTTAAGTGAAGCAATGTTAATTTTAGATTTAGGGATATCTCTGTTTGTGAATCTACTCGATGCCATGTTTTGCAAATTTCGTTGATTATTTTGTTTTTCGGGGGGATAAAGGCAAAAAAGTTGTTTTAAAGAATGAAATTAATCGATAAACGAAAAGTATGAAATTGGTAAATACAATTCTGGATGTAATGTTTCCCAGGTATTGTTTGATTTGTGATCAAATTATTTATGGTCAAGAGAGATATATGTGTTTAATATGTGAATCAGGAATACCAATGGGCTATTATCAATTGGGATCAGAGAATCCTGTTGAAAAAACCTTTTGGGGCAGATGTAAGGTTGAATCGGCGAGTGCTTACATGCGGTATCGAAGTGATTCAAAATATTCAAATTTGATCAAGAATATTAAATATGATGACGGTATAGAGTTGGCATATGATTTAGGTAATTTATTTGGAAATTGGATTAAGTCAGATGGCTTAACAGATTTTGATTGTTTAGTTCCAGTGCCGTTACATCCAAAAAAATTGCATAGGCGTGGTTACAATCAATCAGAAGAAATAGCCAAAGGTTTATCGAAGAGTTTTGGCTTGCCAATTTTAAATGATGTTTTGTTGAGAGATCATTTTGCTGAAAGTCAAACGAAGAAGGGTCGTTTTTCTCGATGGGAGAATACGCAAGGACAATACCGATTTGGAAATTTCAATAATGATTTAAAACATCTTGTTTTAGTGGATGATGTAATAACAACGGGTGCAACCATTGAATCTTGTATTCGAGAGATTCACAAAAACATAGATGTTAAAATCAGTGTTTTAGCCTTGGGATTTACGCAGTAATTTTAAAAAATCGTTCTGAAATTGATGGGAGTTGTAATTATCAAATTGTTACTTAAATTTGTAGGATTCAAAGAAAAAAAATGAAAAAATTATTATTTGCATTATTGGCTTTAAATGTTGGCTTTCTAAAAGCTCAATATAAGTCGATGAACACAACGGGAGTTATTGTGCCACAATATATGGCATCTGGAACATCGACGCGAATTCCTGTTTTTGCGCGTTTAAGATTGGATGGTTTAACTCCTAATTCATCATACAAATATATTGTAAGAGCAATTCGATATACAGATTTTGCAAATACAGGATTAACAACTGCAGGCGCTGGAAACGATATTTTTATTGATTCTCAGGGCAATTATAGATATTCAACAACAACTGATTTTTCGTCGGCTGGTGGATGTGATACAATAAGTGCTAGCATGATGGGTTCATATGAAGGTTGGTTTGGATTAGTAAATACCGGCAATGCAAGGTTTACAGCAGGGAATAACATTTATTTTGCTGTTACCATGTTAGGTATTAATAATACTGACACGTTTAGATACTATTGCGAAGATTCCATTAAAGTTTTGGCTTGGAATGGTGCTGCAGGTAGCAATAACGGAACCGGAATTTGGGGTAAAAGTTATGCAAATGCAAAAAGCATGGTAGCATTGTACGATAATTTAAATGGCTTTGGAAGACCTTTATCATTAACAAATGTTGAAAGTGGAAGCTATTCTGGAGCTGCCTTTGCAAGTTTGGTTGGGTTTTATAATACAAGCGTTTACAAGCAAAGCAATGCATGGGGTACAATTATTCCAAACACATTGTCAAGTGGAGTTTTGAGAATCGATAATTTATCCTTCAAAACTGGCTTTTCCATTTATGCAAATATTGATTCAAATGGTGTTTGGGGACCATCAAGTAAAAATACTGTAAATCCATCTGGTGGATCTACAACTCCTATTGCGTTGGATCAAGATGATGCTCCATTGATTGCTCCAAAAGTTGAATTTTGGACACGTTCTTCATCGGTGGGTGAAGGAGCTGGCAAAGTGAAAGTATATGTTTCAAGAAAGTATAGTAATTCTGCTTCGCAATCTATAAGACTTTATTTAGTTGGAGGCACTGCAACTAAGGGCGCCTCTGCTGATTTTACTTTAACAGAACCTAAAACAATTATTTTTAAACCGGGTGTTGCTATCTTTGATACTACTGAAATTACTTTAAATGATGATGTTATTTCGGAAGGTACTGAAACAATAGTATTGAGATTAGACAATCCAACCAATTGTTTAATTGGAACTGAGGTTGCCCATACATTGTCTGTTACTGACAACGATGTAGCAAATGTGAGTGTGAAGAATCCAAAAATAAAAGTGAATGAAGCAAATGCGAATGTTGGCATCACGTTTAAGTTAGACAAAGCAGTTACAACACCTGTTAAACTTAAAATGTTTGTGAAATTTAAATCTGATAGTACATATATGCCGAGTGAGTTTTTCATTAGTAGCAATAATAATGATACTACCTTTAGCTTCGGTAATGCAAATGGTCCGGATTCAATTACAATCAATACTAAAACTTTTGATGATGTTGCAATTGACAAGTCTGATTCAATTGTTTTGGTGATTCGCCAGATATCTGGTGGAGCTTTCTTAAAAGATTCTGTTGCAACAGTGATTATCATGGATAATGATGGCCCAACGAGCGTTCAATTTGTAGGAAGTAATTTTTCTATTTCCGAATCGGGTAGCTCGTTCAATGTGAAGATGAGATTATTCAATAGAAAATCGACTGGTGGAGATTTTACATTAAGATTGTATAGCAACGAAAGTTCCGCTGAGAATCCTACAGATTATAAATTTAGTCCGTCTTCAAAAATTATCACTGTAACTAGTTCAACTCCTGATACAATTATTGTCAATATACCTATTGTAAACGATGATATTTATGAGAAAACGGAATATATTAAATTTGGCCTGGCTAACTTGAATAATATTATTGTAAAGTCTGATACACTTAAAATTACTTTATTGGATGATGATTTTCCAATTTATAAAATTGGAAAAGTAAATAAGCAAACCAATACGGCGAAAACTTCTGATTCTTTGAATGTTAAATGCAGAATTTACGGTACTATTTATGGAGTAAATACTCGTTCAGGCGGTTTAGGATTTACTGTTTTAGACAATACTGGTGGCATTGGAGCATTCTCTCCAACTAAAACATTTGGATATACTGTAAAGGAAGGTGATTCAGTTATGATTCAGGGTTCAATAGGTCAATTTCAAGGAACAGTGCAAATTGATCGAATCGATACAATTTTTAAATTAGCAGGCAACAGACCTTTGATTAATTCAACTATTGTAACGAGCATTGGTGAAACTTCTGAATCTAATTTAGTGCGTTTGGAAAGAGTTAAACTTATGGATGCTGCAGAATGGCCATCTACCGCTTTGGCTGCAAATAAATTTGCCTATGTTAGAGTGATGAGTACTTCTGGAACAGTTGATACATTAAATATTGATTCAGAAACGGACATTGATGGAACATCTGCTCCTGCAGGGTATTTCAATGTTTCAGGTTTAGGGGTTCAATTCGATAATTCTTCGCCTTATACTTCAAAATATTATTTATCGCCAAGATATACTGCAGACATCGTTGCAGCGAGTTTGCCAACAGTAAACTTTATGAAGAAAACTGATTTTGTTTTTGAATTGGCTGATTCATTTAAAATGGATATTTCTGTATTCCCTTCCGATGAGAACTTTAAATTTGATGTTGTTTGTTTAGGTGGTACAGCAATTACACCTGCCGATTACGATTATGCAACAAAGTCAATTCAGGTGACTAAGAACAATAACTATTTCTTTATTAAGTCGAATATTACCGATGATTTGGTTAATGATGGAGATAAAATTGTTTCTTTTGCAATCCGCAACATTAATGGACCAGGTGCAATTGGTAAAGATTCTATTATGATCTTAACAATTAAAGACAATGAAGTTAGTTTGGCAAAGACATTTGCGCAAGGTAATTTCAAAGTTTATCCGAATCCAGCAAATGAAATTGTATCATTTAGCAATGCAAAGAATATATCTAAAATTGAAGTTTTAGATATGTCTGGTCGTATATTAATAAACAAATCTGTGAGTCAAATGGAAGACCAATGTACCATGAACGTAAATGGTATTTCTGGATTTGTATTCTTAAGAATTACTGATTTGAACGGTCAAACTTTCGTTGAAAGATTGGTTGTAAAATAAATGAGTTAAAATAATGAACTTTAAAACCCTCGGAATTTCCGAGGGTTTTTTTATGGATTATCATTTCAAATTAATTCATCAATAAATCCGTAATTTTGTATCAATTTGAAAGCTGTATTTAAATTTTTAAAGTATGCCGCAGATTACAAGGGATTAATCTTTGGTAATTTCTTGTTCAATTTGCTTTATATCATTTTTAACTTAGTCACTCTATTGTTAATTATGCCTGTATTGAAATTCTTGTTTAGCAAAGACAAGAAAATTTCGGATCTTGGTGTGAATCAGAAAGATGTTGGCGAATGGTTCTCTGGTGTGTATCAATCGTTCATAGAGTGGTTTGGTAGAATGGCCGAAGGTGATCCATACAGCGCACTGGCATACTTGAGTATTGGTTTGGTGATTGTAACTGTTTTAAAGAACGCCGCAAGATTTACGGCTATGAATTATATGGTTTTAATTCGAAATAAAAGTATTCGTAAAATGCGATTGGATATCTACGAAAAGTGCTTGAATTTGCCAATTGCTTATTTTAATAATGAGAGAAAAGGGGATTTAATTTCTAGAATGAGTAACGACATCAAAGAAATTGAATTTGCTTTAATGGTTTCTCTAGAAGCACTTTATTTTCAACCGTTAAATATCATAATTTTTCTTTTGGCATTGGTTGTGCTTTCAGCAAAGCTAACCATGTATATTTTATTGTTCTTGCCAATTACAGCATTAATTATAGCATTGATAGGTCGTTCATTGCGACGTAAATCGAGCAGAAACCAGAAATTATTAGGAAGGGTTATGAGTTCTTTTGAAGAAACGCTAGGAGGAATTAGGGTGATAAAAGCATTTAATGCGTCTAAGTTTTTCTATGACAGGTATAGTTCACAAGATTTAGATTATACTAAAAATAATATTTCAGTACAGAGGCGTTATGATTTATCGTCACCAATTTCTGAAACCATAGGGATTACGGTTTCGGCTTTATTGTTATGGTTGGGAGGCAAAATGGTTTTCAGTGGTGAGCTAGATCCAGAATTTTTCTTGGGATACTTCACAATATTTAGTCAGTTAATTCCTCCTTTCAAAGGATTCTCAAATGCCCTGTATGCCGCTCAAAAGGGTATGGCAAGTTTAGATAGAATTCAGGAGTTGGTTACAGCACCTGTTGTAGTTGAAGATCCAAAGAATCCAGAGATTCCGAAATTTGAACAAAGTTTGGAATTGGTAAATGTTGGATTTTCTTATGTTGAGGGAACGAATGTATTGAGTGATGTGTCCCTCAAGATTCAAAAAGGTGAAACCATTGCATTTGTTGGTCCCTCCGGCGCAGGTAAAACAACCATTACAGATCTAATTGCGCGTTTTTATGATGTTTCTGAGGGATCTATACTGATTGATGGCGTTGATATTCGTAAGTTTAATCAAGAAGATTTGCGTCAATTGGTGGGAATTGTGAATCAAGAGAGCATATTGTTTAATGACACTGTTCGGAATAATATTGCATTGGGAAGGCCTGAGTTAACTTTAGAGCAGGTTGAATCTGCGGCGAAGGCTGCATTTGCCCATGATTTTATTTCGGAAATGGATTTAGGGTATGAAACTGAAATAGGTGAAAGGGGAGGGAAATTGAGTGGTGGACAAAAGCAAAGGCTTTCAATTGCGCGAGCGTTGCTCAAAGATCCTGAAATTTTAATTTTAGACGAAGCAACTTCGGCCTTAGATTCTCAGAGTGAGAAAGCTGTTCAAATGGCCTTAGAGGGCTTAATGCGCAATCGTACGAGCTTAATTGTGGCACATAGATTGAGTACAGTGATGCATGCAGATAAAATAGTGGTCTTAGATAAAGGTAAAATTGTTGAAGTAGGTAAACACCAGGAGCTCATTGCAAAAGGTGGATTGTATTATAATCTCATTCAATTGCAGGAATTGGGAAGTTGAGGAAATTTAGCGTTTAACGTTTAGCGTTTAATGTTTTAAAAAAAGGCTGTCTTTAAATATGAGACAGCCTTTTTTTATGGGTTCTTTAGATTAATTATTCTTCGGATTTTTCAGTTTTCTCAGAGTTTTCTGTGGTTTCAGGTGTTGTATGTTCAGTTTCTGGTGAAGCAGAGTTATTTATTTCAACATTCTTGGATTCAACAGTGGCC
>CAMBFD010000085.1 GCA_945865625.1 Chitinophaga pinensis | reverse complement strand
TTAAACCCAATTGTCTTATATTTGCAGACAAATGTCTTAATTATGATGAAACCATATCAAAAAATCGAACAAGAAATTGGGCAAGAAATCACTGCATATCTCAGTGAATCAAAAATGGAATACTCCAAAATGGAGGCCAGTAAAAAGATTTCTTACGACGAGTTTATGACTAACAAACTCCTTATTATCAACATGATAAGAGAAGGTTTTACTTATTCTATTTTTAAGCTCATACAAGAATATACCCCATTCACTGAGCAAGATTGGGCAGACTTTTTGAACATTTCCACCAAATCGTTACAACGATACAAGCAAAGTGCAAATCACAAATTCAAACCAATGCACACAGAGAAAATCATTGAAATTGCTGAAGTCACAAAAGTGGGACTTGAATTATTCGAAGATGTAGACAAATTTAAGCTATGGCTGAACACTCCGAATTATGCATTAGGAAGCCATAAACCAATGGAACTTTTAAAAGACTCTTATGGCAAAGATCTCATCCTTCAAGAGCTCATGAATGTTCAACACGGAATTTTCATTTAATGGAAGTATTCAGACTCGTTCGTGAACAATTTGCTCAAACACTTTCAGGAAAAGGAGCAGCCATAAATGGGGCCAGATGGAATTCTCAGGGAGTAGAAATGATTTATACGGCCATCAATAGATCACTGGCAATGGCTGAAGTTGCTGTCCATTTTTCCATTGCTACAATGCCAAAAAACTACATGATGGTTACGATAGATATTCCAGACGATATTGAAATCAAAACCTTAAATTCTGAACACCTTCCTACAAATTGGAATCAATTTCCACATCCAACAACCACCCAAAAAATTGGCAATCTGTTCATTACAGAAAACACAAATTGCTGCCTAAAAGTACCATCGGTTGTTACCCAAGGTGATTTTAACATTCTCATCAATCCACAACACGAAGAATTCGCAAGAGTGCGAATTATAAATATCGAGCAATTTCCATTCGACCAAAGGATGATTGGAATTTAAGGTTGAGAGTTTAAAGTTGCAAAAAACTTTAAACGGTAAACTTTCAACTATAAATACTCTTTTTACTTGTGCTCACAATCAAATCTCTACTGATAGGAAACGGCAGTCTGAATTTATCGGTAATCCAAGTAATTGATACCAACAGATGAAACACAAAACCTTTAATTTTAACAGAAGGTCGTTTTTTGCCCAAAAAGTCAGCAATGGTATGAAAAAAAGTTTCGTATGACAAATTGTGCGTCACCCCCAATATACGGTTTCCGTAGTTTTGGATTTGATTGATCTCTATAATTTTCTGGCACAAATCGTCTACCCAAATGAAACCATTACTACCCATAGGCACAAGCGGATTTCCAGATTGAATAATTCCTAAAAATTGTTGCTGAGCGGTATGGCCATTTCCAACACCCATAATGATTCCGGGATTGACTACGCCAACCGTAAGTCCCTCCTCTTCGCCACGCCATACTTCCAACTCCGAAAAATATTTGCTCTTTGCGTAGGTGGTATTGTAAGGAGATTCAATCCATTCTGAATTGATGTCGATGTAATCCAAATCCTCAGAGCGCGATAACGCCGCTACAGAGCTCACGTGAACCAAATTCAACTGTTTGGTTTTCAAGCAGGTGTTCACCACGTTTGCTGTACCCTCGATGTTATTTTCGACCAGTTTATGTTCGTCAGATTTTTTGAACGACACCAATGCAGCGCAATGAAAAACCACATCAAATGGCTCATTCATGATTTCGAACAACGAATCAGTATCAAGAATATCTGCAACAACCCAACGAAACGAATTATCCAAGTTTTGTTTCAGAGTTTCCAAATTCAAAGCAACCGAAAGTGCTCCAAACTTTTCCTTCAAATCATCTTTGGCACCTGTCAAATAATGATGTTTCACAGAATTAAAAAGCTCCAATGAACTGTTGTTTCGTTTCATTGCAACCACTTGATAGCCTGCGCTTAACAAATGCATACACAAATGTGAACCCACAAAACCGGTGGCCCCAGTGACCAAACATTTTCGCATCATGTTTCAAAGGTAAGATAAATTTAAAGTTTAGGGTTGATAGTTTAAACTCCTATAAACCCATAAGCTCCATAAACTTCTTAGAACCCAAAACATTCACATGACTCACATCGCCGAAGTGAAACTGACTGAGAACCGTCAAAGAAGTGTCGACGTGAAGTTGGGGGTAATGACTTTTGATGTATTTGATGTGGCTTTTATACGATTGTATATAAGCTGGTTTTGCAAAATTATAGGAGTTTTTGCTCATTGGTGGCGTCACTAAATAACACTGTATGTTGTTGTGAATGATGAGTTTATAGATTTCATCTAAGTAATGATGAATCACAGGACTCACCACAAAGGAAGTTTCGCGGGCTTCTTCGGCAACGCCATAGGCCCAGGCAGCCCTCCCAAAATAAACATGTCCTCGGTACTGATCGAGTTCTTTTTTGACTTCGTTTTCATACTTCGACACCTTTGCATTGAGCTGGTAATTGCTTAAAATTGTGCTTCTAAAAGCTAAGGGGAAATGCCACGAGCGAAGGTATCTTTCGGTCTGGGTTTGCCATCCCTCTGAAGGACTTTTTTTATGCTCTATAGATGCATTAAAACGCAATTCTGTATTGTTAAGGTCTTGAATATCTTTGTTTTCTAGCAGATCGAAAACAACGGTTCTGTTCAATAAATTTCCCGACGTTTGTTCGTAATGCACGGGCGAATAGCACAAAATGAGGGTATCAATTCGATTGGTTTTGAGTAGGGTTTTGAGCGTAACATATCCCTCAAAAAAACTAGAGCCGCCCAACGAAAAGTTAGCGTAATTTTTTGATAATTCTAATGGATTGATGGCCGCCATTGCGCGGCTATCGCCAAGAATTGCATTGATGTGTTTGTTTTTGGTATTCTTGATTCTTTCAACTTGTTTGTTCCACATCAAATATTCAACACGACTACTCAAAAACACCTCCGGATAAAGCTTCAACAACGCAGAAATACTGGCACCCGTAATCAGTGTGAGCAGCAGAATGAAGGTTGTTGCTTTTCGAAGAAAGGGTATCATAGGAGAAATTTAAGGTTTAGCGTTTAGGGTTAGGGTTTAGGGTTTCCGCGACAACATTAAACTTTAAACATTAAACGTTAAACTCTCAATGACAACATTAAACTTTAAACATTAAACTCTAAACCCTCAAATACCAATTTCCCATCGGCATTCAACAAATAATCTGCGGCGCAGCGTTCTGGGTGGGGCATCATGCCGAAGACATTTCTGCCTGCATTTGTAATACCAGCGATATTGTTTAGGGATCCGTTTGGATTGGATTCTGGGGTCAAATTTCCCTCAGCATCGCAATAGCGGAAAATGACTTGGTTGTTCGCTTCAATTTCGGCGAGGGTGGTATCATCACAGTAAAAACGACCTTCTCCGTGAGCAATTGGCACTTCAATGACTTGATTATCGGCCAGTTTGTTTGTCACCTGAGAATTTTTAGTTCCTGGAGTTAGGAACACATTTTTGCAATTAAATTTAATGTTGGTGTTTCTAAGAAGGGCACCTGGAAGGAGTCCGCTTTCTGTCAAAATTTGAAATCCGTTGCAAATTCCCATCACAAAGCCACCATTGGCAGCGTGCTGAGAAACGGCGTCCATAATCGGACTTAATTTTGCGATGGCACCAGAGCGAAGGTAATCGCCATAACTGAATCCACCAGGAATAAAAATGTGCGTACAGCCTAATAAATCGTTCGATTTATGCCAAAGTTTTTCAACGGGCTCGCTCGAATAATTCGACAAAACATCAATTAAATCTTGGTCACAGTTAGAACCTGGAAAAATTACCACTCCGAATTTCATGGTGCAAATATACGAAAATTTAGAGTTTAGAGTTTAAGGTTTAGGGTTTACATTTGCCACAACAACTTTAAACACTAAACTATAAACCCTAAACGTTAAATTATTCAAGGTTTAGGGTTTACATTTGCTACAACAACCCTAAACATTAAACCCTAAACGTTAAACCCAAAATATCAAATGCAAATTTTAATCCTCAATGGTCCCAATTTGAATTGGTTAGGTAAAAGAGAACCAAGTATTTATGGCACAGAGAGTTTCGAGGAGATTTTGAGTGAACTGAAGTTGGAGTTTCAACACATTGACATTCAATACATTCAGTCTAATATTGAAGGCGAATTGATCAATCATTTGCAATGGGCAGAAGAGAACAGCAACATTCAGGGCGTTATTTTCAATGCCGGGGGATATACCCACACAAGCATTGCACTCGCCGACACACTCAAATCGATGCAAAAACCTGTCATTCTCGTTCACATGAGCAACATTTATGCCCGTGAACCTGAGCGCCACACCGATTTGTTATTGGCCAACGCCACCGGCTGCGTGTTAGGATTTGGGAAGAAGAGTTATAAAATAGCGCTAAGCGCCTTTTAAAGTTTAATGTTTAGCGTTTATAGTTTAGCGTTAAATTTTAAGTTTAATGTTGAGCGTTTATAGTTTAGCGTTAACGTTAAATTCCCGAAACAACTTTAAACAATAAACATTAAACTTTAAACTATAAAATAAACTCCCTTCATAGTTTAGCGTTAACGTTTAATTTCCAAAACAACCTTAAACACTAAACCTCCCTTACAACTTTACGACCCCAAAATACTGATCAAACTTCAAACACACATCCAGATCACTTTCAATATGCAGGGTTTTAAAGCGTTTTACGTGAGAGGCATCAGCCAAGAAGCCCGCCAAATCTGACTTTGCCGACTGCCACAAACTGCGTGCCATGATTGTGGCATCGTCGTTGATTTCGAATCCCTTTTCGGCTAATTTTTCGGCAACAGCACCAGCGAAAACGGTGTCTTCAAGGTTGAATTTGTCTTTCCAACCGGCACAAAAAAGAAGTACATCACAATTGTTCTCAATGAGTTGATTCACCATAGCGGTGAGGTTTCGAAACGAAGAAATGTAACGGTATTTTGCGCCCTCACAGGCTTCAATGGCCTTGGTTCCATTGGTGGTTGAGATCACAATTGTCTTTCCCTCCACAACATCTCTGGTAAATTCCTGTGGCGAATTGCCCAAATCAAATGCTTCAACTTTTACTCCGTTGCGCTCTCCTGCCAAAATCACATCAGGGCCACAATGCCTTAAAGCTTCCTCCAAACTTTCAACTGGAATCACATTTTTTGCACCATTTTCATACGCCACAGTCATTGTTGTAGTGGCCCTAAGGATATCAATCACAACAACTTGCTTCTCAATTAAGCCCTTACTATGAAGGTGAAATAACGCTGGTGTAAGAATGGTTTCAATTTGAGGCATGGACAAATTTAGAATTTAAAGTTGAGAGTTTAATGTTTAAAGTTGTAATTAATTCAACACTAAACGTTAACACTAAACATTAAACATTAAACATTAAATTTCCTTAAGGACGCAAACCAACTCGACAACCCTGCTAGCACCGTGTTTAGTCCGAAGACCAATAAAATATCGGTGAGTACAAGTTTTACGGGGTAGGCCATGGCAAACGTGGATTGTGTTTTAACGAAACCGTATTCCTGCTGCAATAAAACCAAAACGGCGCCTGTAACAATGCCTAAGGATGTACCAACCAGCGACACCAACTGTCCTTCAAAAATAAAAATACTTCGAATGTTTACAGCGTGCATTCCCAAGGAATTCAGCATTTTCAAATCTTGCTGTTTATCGATCACCATCATGCGGATAGATCCAAATAAATTGAAGGAAATGAGCATTAAAATGAAGGCTAACAAAGCAAACGATACCCACTTTTCGGTGTTAAACATTTTATACATGGTTTTATGTTGCTCTCGGCGATCTAAAACGTCAAACGATTGTCCTACAACGGCTTGAATCTTACTTCTAATAGTTTCAATGTCGCTCCCCTTTACTTTTAAATTGAGGGAACTGATTTCGTTTTCGCGGCCAAACAAACTTTTCGCAACATCAATTGGAACAATCACGGTTGATTCGTTCAAGTCCTCCCCCAGTTTAATCATTCCAGCAACATACACATCTTCTTGATTAAGAACCGATTGCGAAATCGATGATGAATTTCTATCGGGCACCAGCAATTCTAACTTTGTATTTTCACTGCCTACATTGAGTTTGTAAACCATTCCCTCAGATAACCAAGTAAAATTTAACAAGTTGCCTTCTTCTGGAATTTGACCAGTGGAAATATCATTTTTAGATTTTCTTTGAAGGACTTTTGATCCTGTAACAACCAGGCTATCAATGATCAAAGTTTTATAGATTCCGCTGTCGACACCTTTCACAAGGGCAACGGTTTGTTTGTCGTTGAGCTTCACAATGGCCTTATCTTCGAGGCATTGATATTGGGCCTCAACGCCTGGAATTTTGGAGAGTTCACTCAATTTAGCTTGAGTAAGTTCAAACACTTTCCCTTGTTTGGCAACCACTTTTAGGTCGGCATCGCCGTTAAAATATCCCCCAAAAATAGAAGTTTCAAATCCGTTCAAAGCGCTCAACAAAACGATTAAAGCCAATGCACCAACGGCATAACCTGTCAGTGAAATCGCCGTAATTACGTTGATTGCGGAGGGATTTTTCCGTGAGAAAAAATATTTACGAGCTATGAGCCAAACGAGCCTCACGGTGATAGATTTTTTTAATTTTCGGAGGGATTAGAGTTGCCTTCCGATTTAATTTTTTCGAAAAGCTCATCCATTTTGGTTACGTAATCGAGCGTATCGTCTTCGTAGAAGCGAATTTCAGGAATTTTCTTCACGTTATTTTTGATTCTGCGGGCAATTTCATGACGTATTTCTTTGTCTACCATGGTGTTTAAATGATTCAAAACATCTTTGCGATTCTGAATATTAAACAAAGAAATATACACTTTTACGTAGGAAAGGTCGGGGCTCACAAGCACATTCGACATTGTAACAAACGCGCCACCAAGCCATTCATTGCGGTGCAACGTCATCAATTCGGCGAGGTCACGTTGAATTTGTTTGGCAAATTTGTCTTGTCTAAGTCCCATGATTTGTGAGTATTCAAAGATAACACAAAAACTTTAGTTTAGCTTCATCATGGCTCTAGGGAGGCCTTGCCAAACGAGTTCTTCTATGCCGGCAACAGCTCTCTTAATGGCCTCGTCGATAAGCGTTTGCTCATCGTTTGTCCATTTTCCGAGCACAAAATCAACTTGTTGTCCTTTATCAAATTCGTTTCCAATGCCGAATCTAAGTCGCGGGTAATTGGGTGTATTCAACGATGCGTTAATACTTTTAAGTCCGTTATGACCACCGTCTGAACCCTTAGGTTTGAGTCTCAATTTTGCCATGGGAAGGGCCAAATCGTCGGTCACAACAATTACATTTTCGAGGGCAATTTTCTCTTGCTGCATCCAATACGCAACTGCTTTTCCCGAAAGGTTCATGTAAGTATTCGGCTTGAGCAAGATCATTTTACGACCCTTGTGTGAGAGTTCCACTTTCCAACCGTGCTTCACCAACTCCCAAGAGCCTTCTTTTGATGCACAAACAGCATCTAAGACATCAAAGCCAATGTTGTGTCGTGTGTGATTGTATTCATCACCGGGATTCCCCAAACCAACGATCAAATATTTCATTGAGGGCAAATTTATAGGATTTTCCTAAGCCTAGCCACCGGAATATTCAATTGCTCACGGTATTTGGCAACAGTTCTGCGGGCAATGGGATAACCTTTTACCTTTAGCAGCTCCATAAGGGCTTCGTCGGTAAGGGGTTTCGATTTGTTT
>CAMBFD010000084.1 GCA_945865625.1 Chitinophaga pinensis | reverse complement strand
CACATTGAAATTGTAAACAGTATCTACAAATTTATTCTTAACATAAATGTTAGAAGCTGTTTGATAACCTGCACAAACATTTGCTGGAACTGAAAAATCAGTTTTCAACGCTTGAATGTTCATAGGGCTTTCAATGGCGCCCCTATCGGATTTGAATGGGTTACGTGTTTTGCCGTAAACATCAAATTTATTTGGAGTGGTAACTGGCCAATAGCCATTAGTTTGTGGCACATTGTTGTGACATAAGAACGCATTTGATTGAAATTCGTTTGTTGAAATACTCTTAAATTTAGGATTCACCCCATTTTCGTTTGGTCCAGCAAAACCTAATGACATCCAAGTGGTTACATCACTTGCAGAACCTGATGGGCAATAGAAAGTAGGATAAGTTACGTTCTTAACATAGTATGTATTATGATCCCAGCGCTTATAACTGCTCAAAGAAGTGTTATACGTGTAAGCAGGATATGCACCATAAGAGTTTTCTACATTTACAATATTACCAGCTACATCAATAGTAGTATGATAGTAAGGGTATAAATAGAATGCGTATATGTATTGATACGTGTAATTAGCCTTTGAACCATCTGCTTGAATTGTGTTTTGACGACATTCAAAAGTATAAGCACCGCTATTGTACGAATATGCGTAAAAACCCATCATACCATAATAACCATAGTTGTTCGCAATTAAGTTATTGTTCGCTTGCATATTATAAAAATATTGCAAAATTGTTGCGTAGAAATACCCATAATATGAAGAATAATTCGCATTGTATATTTTATTGTTAGTGACAATGTTGCCGTTTAATGTTCCATTGCAATAATACTGATAGAATCCATAGGCATATCCCCCAAAAGTGTTACTATCTATGACGTTATTGTTATATTCACTGGTATAGCTTGAGGAAGGATAAAAGTTATAAAAGCAATAAGTTTCACCAGTGCTACCATCAGCGGTAATGTTATTCAAAATCTTATTCCCACTAATTTGCTTTTTATCACCATAGTAATCATAAATGAAATAAGTATAATACTTTGTGTAACAATCTCTAATTAAGTTGTTTTTAAACTTCAAATCATTATAGCTGTAATACATATAAAAACCATAGCAATAAGCGCCAGTACTATATGAATTCCATTTGAAAATTTTATTACCAGAACAATTGGTGTAATAATTACCATAGAAATAAGCAAAGTAGTTTGAGCTACCGCAGTGAATACGATAAATTGAGTTATTTGTTACAGTAAAATAATTGGTTGCGTTACCATAGCAATACTGACCCATAATTCCATAAACAGAGCTCGTAAAATAACTCGCAGAACTTGCACCAGAAAAAGGCAAATCGTGGATTTTATTTCCGTCAACCATAGTTGATCTGTTTGTAGAATATGTATAGGTGTTGTAAACCATGTAAATTGAAGAATAACAGTTAAAACTAGTTGAATTCGCTCTTGAAATATCGTTATTCTTAAATTGCTCACCATTGGTGTAATAGTTACGAATTCCCATGTAATAGAAATTCTGAATTGTACAGTTACTTACTGTATTGTTAGTTGGATAAGAAGAACTACTGTAGTAACTTGAACCTTGTTGGTCAACAATAGCATAAGTTGGACCAGGGCTGTTAGAATTTGTTGTTCTCATCAAGCAGTTGTCGATTGTATCGAAAGCACCATTGTGAGTTGATGAAGTACTTGTTAATGAAGAAGCAGAACTAGCCCAAGCTAAAAATGCACCGCCTGCAGTTGTTCCGCTTGTTAAAGCAGAAATCTGCAAAGTACATCCTTTCACTGAACAATAGTCAGCACCTCCATAAATGCGGATACAACTCTGGGAAGAACCGGTGTACGAATTTTCTACAATTAAATCTTTAATTGTTAAATAATCGATTCCATTTAATCCCAAAACTTCATAACTCGCAGAGCTAGACAATTTTTTTGAATTACCATCAATGATCAACCTTACAGTTGAAGATGTTGGTTTTGTTGAGTTTTGAGTTAAGGTTAATGACGTTGTAACAGTTGTCACTTGGTCTGTTAAAACTGTCACTTTAGAAGTGCTAGTGATACCATACGTATTAAAATACGTTGTAAAATCACTCCAGTTTGTAAAATTTGTTCCCGTAGACGAAGCCCCGATACAGCTAGTTGCCGACCCCGAGTTAATCGTGTACGAAGTTCCATTCAGCTGTGCCGACACGGAACCCGCAGTTCCCAATAACGCCAGCAATCCGAAGACCTTGAGCATTTTGGAAATTTTGTTTGTTAAGTAATGTTTCATCATGTTTTTTTCAGTTGTCGGGGGCAATTTAGCAACTTCTGTATATTAAACAATTTTATTATTTAAATAATTTATTTAATTTTATTTTCACATGACACAAACTAAAGTTATTCTATATATTTCAAAAAAAACAAGGAATAAGCACCATATTTTAATCATTATTTATGAAATAAAATTACTCATATTGAAATATATTTAATTATAGTTTTTAATCACATACTAAAACTATATATAACAAATCGAATATTTAAATTCACCGAATGAAAATAAACAATCATGAAAACTTAAAGCCTAATTAAACCAATTCGAACCGAATGGCGAATAACTGCAATCATTGTGATAGAATACTATCAGAATAAAACATCAAACCAATGTTGTGCGATGTATACTTTCTAAAACCCGAATCCCATCCAACGCGGCACTCATAATTCCACCCGCATATCCCGCTCCCTCAGCACATGGAAATAAATTCAAAATTTGTGGGTGATTTAACGACTCAGAATCACGCGGAATTCTTACCGGGCTACTTGTTCTACTTTCTACCCCAACTAAAATCCCTTCATTGCTCCTCAACCCAGGCATTTTGCGTCCTAAAACAACCAATGCCTCCTTGATTCTAAGGCTCACAGCCTTGGGCATCACATCGTACAAAGATGTTGAGACCAACCCTGGTATGTAACTACAGTCAGGCAAGCTATCACTTACACGTCCCCCAATAAAATCATCAATTCTTTGGGCAGGAGCCGAAATACTGCCAGTGCGCTCAAAGCAAGTTTGTTCCCAAAATTTCTGAAAATTCATGGCACGCAAGTCGCCGTATTTTTCAAATGGCTTAAAATCTTGATCATCTACAGAAACCACAAAACCACTGTTTGCAAATTGACCATTCCGCTTACTCGGACTCCATCCGTTCACAACCACTTCTCCAGGAGATGTAGCAGCGGGAGCAATGATGCCACCCGGACACATGCAAAACGAAAACACCCCTCTCCCATTAATTTGTTCCACCAAAGAATATGAACTTGGGGGCAAATGCTCGTCGCGAATTTCACACTTGTATTGAATTTGATCGATTACACTTTGTGGATGCTCCATGCGAACACCCAAGGCAAATGGCTTCGACTCAATGGCCACTTTTTTACGATCCAATAATTCGAAAATATCACGGGCAGAATGTCCCGTTGCAAGCACAACATAATCTACCGATTCTATTCCGCCATCTGCAAAAATTAAACGTTTAATTCTTTGATCTGAAACTTCAAAATCCACCAATTTTGTATCGAACCGAACTTCGCCACCACATTCAATGATTTGATTTCGAATGGCTTCCACAAGTCCTGGCAATTTATTTGTCCCAATATGCGGATGCGCTTCATACAAAATGGAATCTTTTGCTCCATAGTCAACCAAACTCTGAAGAACCTTTTGAACAGGACCTCTTTTATTGCTGCGGGTATAGAGTTTTCCATCTGAATACGTGCCGGCACCACCCTCGCCAAAGCAATAATTTGAATCTGGATTGACCGTTTTTTCCTTATTCAAAACAGCCAAATCTCTACGGCGCTCTTTTACACCCTTCCCTCTTTCAATAATCACCGGTTTATATCCTAATTCTATGGCTTGCAAGGCAGCATACAAACCAGCAGGCCCAGCACCAATGATATGAACTTCAGGCTTTTGAGACACATTGTGCAGTTTAAAACCTTCTTGTTCTTGAGGGACTTCGGCTTCGGAATAAACATCGGCAGAAATCAGAAATAGAGGGTTTCGCCCCCTTGAATCGAGTGATTTTTTCACCCAAACAACAGTGCCAGATTGATAGCCTGCGTGCTTCAAAAATTGACGTTGTAAAAATGCCTCATCAGAAGCCTCTTTCGGTGTAAATTTCAACTGCAATCGCACAGACATTTTGCAAAAATACAGAGAACTGCGTCGATATTTCGGTTTTTTTGGGAAAAGCGTTGTATTTTCGCAACAATGAAAGAAACGGTAGTGAGTGGCATTCGCCCAACGGGTAAATTGCATTTAGGCAATTATTTTGGTGCGTTTAAAAATTTCCTCAAACTTCAAGAACTATTTGAATGTTATTTTTTCATTGCCGACTATCATTCACTCACCACACATCCAAATCCTGCCGACCTTAAAGGCAGCGTGAAACGTGTATTGGCAGAGTACATTGCCCTGGGTTTAGATCCAGAAAAATGTACCGTTTATTTACAAAGCGATGTTCCAGAAACGGCTGAATTGTATTTATTCTTAAATATGAATGCCTACATGGGAGAACTTGAAAGGGTCACTTCTTTTAAAGAAAAAGCAAGAACTCAGCCAAACAATATTAACGCGGGTTTACTTACCTATCCGGTGCTTATGGCTGCCGACATTTTACTTCACAGAGGCATAAAAGTTCCGGTGGGAAAAGACCAAGAACAGCATTTAGAAATGACCAGAACGTTTGCAAACAGATTCAACCGTTTGTATAATGTAGACTATTTCCCTGAACCACAAGCATTTACTTTCGACACACAATTGGTGAAGGTACCAGGTTTAACTGGCGGTGGAAAAATGAGCAAGAGTGCTGGAGAATCCGACTCTATATATTTAGACGAGCCTTCTGCGTCCCTCAATAAAAAGATCATGCGCGCTGTGAGCGATAGCGGACCAGCAGAAGCTGGGGCTCCAAAAAGCCAAGCCGTTCAAAATTTGTTTGAGTTAATGGGTTTGGTTTGCGCACAAGAAACCATTGAATTTTTCGACACTGAACACAAGAATGGTAGCATTCGTTATGGTGATCTCAAAAAACAATTGGCAGCAGATATGGAAACCTTTGTTGCGCCTTTGCGAGAGAACATTGATGCAATGTTAGCAAACGATAAAAAACTGACTGAGATTGCACAATTTGGAGCTGAAAAAGCCCGTAAAAATGCGCAAAAAACACTCTCAGAAGTCCGTGAAATTATGGGATTTTCGAAATTTTATGTGTAAATTGTAATTTCTCAATCTTTGACATTTACATTTGCAATCTAAATAATTAAAAATGATTGACGTTTCTTTGGTCATACCGCTATTAAATGAAGCAGAATCTCTTCCAGAACTGTGCGAATGGATTGTGCGCGTTTGCACTGCCGAAAAACTCAGTTACGAAATTCTTCTCCTCGATGATGGTAGCACCGATAATTCTTGGGAAATAATTCAACAATTAGGCGCAACAAACACCAATATCAAAGGCATCCGCATGCGCCGCAATTATGGCAAAAGTGGAGCCCTTAACATTGGCTTTGAAGCCGCTCAAGGCGAAGTGGTAATTACCATGGATGCCGATCTTCAAGATAGCCCCGATGAAATTCCTGCGCTTCGAAACATGATCCTCAATGAGGGATTCCATGTTGTAAGCGGCTGGAAACAAAAACGTTACGACCCTCTTACCAAAACCATTCCAACCAAATTATTCAATTGGGCGACGCGAAAAATGAGCGACATTGAATTGAATGATTTCAATTGTGGACTCAAAGCTTACAAAAAGGAAGTGGTTAAAAATATTGAAGTTTATGGCGAAATGCATCGCTATATTCCTGTAATTGCAAAATGGGGTGGATTCCCTAAAATTGGCGAAAAAGTGGTTCAACACCAATCGCGCAAATATGGCAAAACTAAATTTGGAATGGACCGTTTTATAAACGGTTTCCTCGATTTATTGAGCCTTTATTTTATGTCGAAATTCGGCAAACGCCCAATGCATTTTTTTGGATTGCTCGGCGTTTTAAGTTTCTTTTTAGGATTTTTAATGGCGGCTTGGATTGTTTGCGACAAAATGTTGCATGTGTACTTTTGGCACACTCGCTCTCCTTTGGTTACAAGCTCTCCACTCTTCTATTTTGGCTTACTTGCAATGGTCATTGGAACACAACTTTTCCTCGCAGGCTTTTTGGGGGAACTCGTGAGTCGCTCTAACCCAGAAAGAAACCGTTACGACGTCAAAGAAACCTTAAATTAATGTGGAAAGACAAGCACATTGTGATTGTAGGACCAGCGCATCCTCTCAGAGGTGGCTTGGCAACCTATAACGAACGATTGGCGCGTGAACTTCAACTTCACAACAAAGTTACATTACTCACCTTCAGCCTTCAATATCCCAATTTCTTGTTTCCTGGGGAATCTCAATATTCGAATGACCCTAAACCAGAAGATTTAAACATCGACATTCAACTGAATTCGATCAATCCTTTCAATTGGATATCAACTGGTTATAAATATAAAAAAATCAAACCAGATATCATTATCTTTCGATATTGGATGCCGTTTTTTGGTCCTTGCTTTGGCACTTTCGCTCGAATCGTAAAGTCGAATGGGCATACCCAGATGATTGCCATTACCGACAACATTATCCCTCATGAAAAACACTTTTACGACAAACCTTTCACCAATTATTTTTTGGGAAGTTTAGATAAAGCTGTTGCCATGAGTCGCAAGGTATTGAATGATTTACAAACGATTTTCCCAAATAAAAAAGTTGCGAAAAATTCGAGCTATCATGCTCACCCACTTTACGATAACTTTGGAGACAAATTAGATAGAACGGAGGCTTGTGAAAAGTTGAAATTAGATCCCTCAAGAAAGTATTTACTCTTTTTTGGATTCATTCGAAAATACAAAGGACTCGATTTGCTGTTAGAAGCCATGGCGTTATTGCCAGAATCTCAGAGTCAAATTGATTTAATTGTGGCTGGTGAATTTTACGAAGACAGTGCGCCTTATATGGAAATTATTGCCAAACACGGCCTTGAAAAAAGGGTTGAATTGCACACGAAATTCATTGACAACGACGATGTGCGCACCTACTTTTCAGCCGCAGATGTCATTGCGCAACCTTACAGAAACGCAACACAGAGTGGCGTAAGTCAGGTGGCCTATCATTTTGAAGTGCCCATGATTATCACCAACGTTGGTGGCCTTTCTGAGCTGGTTCCAAACGGCGAAGCGGGCTTTGTTTGCGAACCTACGCCTGAAGGAATTTCTGAAGCGATTTTGAAAATTTTTGAGGGACAAAATATCCCTCAAATGAAAGAAAGCCTTGTTGAATTAAAAAAACAATTCTCGTGGGTATCAATGGTGGATGCTTTGAGTGGTCAATAAATTATAGCTTCTCGCTTTCTAAAGACGCGATCATCATTTCACCGACGAAAAGGGGACTTAAATAGAATTGTTCTAAAATTCTTCTATTGAACCAAACAGAATCACTAACTTTGTTGTTCATTATTTAAATCTAAAATTAATCCAAAAAAATATGTCATTTGTAGGAAAAAAATTCCCTAATCTCGCTGTAGATGCGATGTCTGAAATGGGCGACAATTTGTCGATCAACATTTATGAAGAAGCCACAAAAAACAAGAAAAAAGTATTGTTGTTTTGGTATCCGAAAGACTTCACTTTTGTTTGTCTAACTGAGTTACATGCATTTCAAGCAGCGTTAGGCGAATTCGAAAAGCGCAACACAATGGTTATTGGAGCATCTTGCGACACGAACGAAGTTCACTTTGCATGGTTAAACACTCCAAAGAACAAC
>CAMBFD010000083.1 GCA_945865625.1 Chitinophaga pinensis | reverse complement strand
AAAAACGATCCGATCAATATTGTCGTAGAGAACGGACATTATAAAATCAAGGCGATAGGATCAAAATGGAGTTACACAGATCTTGCCGAAACAGAAAGAGCCACCTTGCCCTTGGTTTTTAGTATTTTACAACCCTATCGTGAAATGCCGGCTATTAAAAAGGTATTGGAAGATTTGAAACAGGAACATCGATTGGCCAACAAAGATGTCAAATTGTTATCGGCGGCTGTTTGGAGTCGTTCATCAGAACTCCAACCTGGATTTTTGAGTATGACCACTAAATTGATGGGCTTCATCGCCAAGCAGCAGGCCTGCGAATTCAATTATTTCAAAGTCAACGCTCGAAGCGACAAATCCAAAACACCCACATTTGTGGAAGTATATCCCTTACAGATTAGGGTTTTTGAGTCGCGTTATTATTTGGTTGCGATACGCACCGATGCTCCCTCCATGCCAGAATCAATTCGGATCTTTCCCTTAGACGGCATTTATCGTTATAGAATTGATGAATCGGTAAATCAAGATAGCGGGGAGCCCAACAATTTCGACTGGCATGAATTAAGTAAGTCGGTTGAATTGAACGATTACTTTACACACTGCATTGGATTGTATCGAGATTACAACAAACACAAATCACCCAATACAATCATCCGTTGGTTCAAAGATTGGGCTGCTAGTCAGGTGGAGGCGGTGCCCTTGCATCCCAGTCAAACCATCATCCAACGCGTTGATAACACCATTTGTATTAAGTTGTCCGTTTATGACACGGCTGAACTCACAAGTATTTTCAGTAAGTATGGAGAATATAGTTGGGAATGAATGTTGCAAAATCAACAAGCCAATTGAAAAAATCGATGCTCGGAATACTCAATTTGTCCGATTATTCAATGAAAAGATGATGGGAATAACCTAAAAAATGCTATGTTTGATCAATAATCAGTCACAATGCAAGCGGTCTATTTAATTATATTTTTAATTGTATGTGCTTTCTTAATGGGATTGGGCGGATTTTTTGGTTTTTTGTGGGCCCTGTTATGTATAGTTACTACTCACAAAATAGATCGTAAGCTCACTTCGAAAAACCAAGAATCCTATCGGGGTGTGCCGCGCAAGATTTGGTGGATAGTTTTTACAATATTTGGTTTGTTGAACCTCTTCTTTGATGAAGATGTTTTTCCTAATTTGAATTTTTTCTTCATTGTTCCGGCGGGCATGTGGTTATACTTAGGGATAAAAAGTTGGTGGTTAACCACTCAGTGGAGTCCTTTAGATTAGCGAACCCGTTTCAGGGGAGAACCGGATTTAGCTCCAAAGATTTTCGTTCCGTTTGATCTTCCCGTACAACATTTTGTATTAAATTGCGTTGTCCATGATAAAAGATAATTCTTTGGGATCTTCAATTTTATTTATAATTGTAAATAAATCCAAATATATTGTATTGGTTTTTATTCTATTAATTCAGTCATATTTATCGGCTCAAACGACTCAATATATAACGCATATTAACTTTAGTCAATTAGTTGAAATTCAAAGTAAAAATATTGATTTTGCAGGCGTTTTTTTTAGAAATCAAACAGGCTGGAATGTAAATTATAAACCTTTTACGGGGACCATTAATATTTCACAAAACAGAAGCGTTGATTGCAAGAAAGCGGGATGGATTAAGAGAACCTACGAAGATGGTGAGGAAAGATTTGAAAAAATAGAATTTTACCAAGTGACTTTTGGTTACCAAATGGTTATTTATAGAACAAATATTGAACAGAATTACGAGGCACTCATAAATGAATTTTTAAATAATACAGATTCAAAAATACAGATTCAAAAAAGTTTATTCAACGGAGATGTTGTTAGAGCCACGACAAAAGGAAAATATTGGGAGTCATTTTCAACATTTGATGAGGTGGATTCAGAATACGAGTATTCAGTTGTGTTATATAACAATGGGTTCTATAGTTTTATACTATCGGAAAAAGCATGGGATAATGTCGTTAAAAATGGATACCTTGAAACTGAGATGTCAAATTATGTGTTGAATTTTCCGGGGTCTTCACATGTGATGATGGCTAAAAAAAGGCTTGAAGAAATTAAAAATGAAAAGGAATGGGATTCCGCTTGGAGGGTTTATCAGAATATTTCAGGAAGCAATGAGTATCGTAAAATTATTGAGACTGGGGAGTTTTTATTGAAAAAAAATGAAAATAGGGCGCCTGAATTAGTAAGTAAATTGGACGAATTCAAAAAGAAATTGGCCTTTGTAGAAGAAAGTAGATACAAACAATATTTACTTGATAGTATGTCACCTAAACTTCATCTAGAACGCAAGAGTTTAACAGAGAGCATATTTATTGAAAATAGGTTGGATTACAGAAATTTAAATTTTCATTTAAATTTGATGCTAACTACTGATACTTTCGGTGTTGTAAAGGTTCTTCCAATCTATAATAGTTCATATAAATTGCCTTTGTTAAAAAATGTCAACTATCACTTGGAAGCGAGATTAGGAGGAATTATCCTTTATAACGGTGTGCCGATTATGACTCGTGATTATCAAAGCATAAAATACGTTAGCAATGTGAGTGAGTTTCAGTGTAAATATCACCACGGTATATTTCTTCTTGATACAAATAAGGTTTTAGAGTCGAAAATAGCTCATACACTTGCTTCTTCTAAAGAATTTAAAAATAACAACTTCTATAACGGCAATTATACATTTCTATTAGATGATATCAGTTTGAATGAGGACCATGTGAGTTTTTTAACTATTACGGATTATAAACCATTTGCTGGAATTGAGGCTGTTATTCCTTCGCTCATTGTTCCCGGTTATGGGACAAAGTTGGTAAGAGGTTACAGAGGGAGCGCTTGGGTTTCTTTCCTCACTTATGGTTTGGCTTCTACTGGTACATATTTTGCATTAAAGGCCCAAACCAATTATGGTAAATATTTGTCTTCTACATCTCAGCCGGAATTGGATGTTTTTTATAATAAATATCTTGCCAATAGGAGAGTTTCTTTATATTCTTTTGGGTTTGCTGCTAGCATTTACTCTGTTAATGTTGTGTATGTGTTCGGTAAAGGAATTCGGAATTCCACAAGAAGACACAGGGACAATAATCAATATGAAAAATTTATATATGAGGTTGAATGATTGGAACTCGTGTATTGTAGATTCCCGAAATCAATTTGAAAAAAATAGACCGATGAACAATTGTAAGAGAACATTTTTTTTAATCTTGACCATAGGTATCAACTTGTTTGCTTGTCAAAATGATCCCTTTACGGTTAAAAAAAGGGTGAATCCAAACGATGATAATTTCAACCCCGCGGATATCTCTATCATAACGTTGAGTAGGGACGATTATTTATCTCTAGATAGTCCTGTTATAATTGAATGGAAGAAATTAACACCCAAATTAACAATGATAAATCCATCGATTTGGTTTTATCGCAATGGCAAAGAATATAGAATAATTACAGAGGTAGATGAAAATGAAGTTCAGGGCAAAACAACTATTGATTTAGTTGGTATGGGCTTTCAACATTTGGATCTATGTCAGATCTATTTTTTGCAGACTTTCAATGGGAAGAAATGGATTGATTCACTAGAGCGCCCAATACTATTATATAATTCGAGCATTGCACCCGTTTTTTCACTGTTGGAACCAATCAGAATTGAGAAAAGTGCAATGAAGTTTCGCTTTTCTATTATTGCATTGGGCGGGGCTATTTCGGAAATAGGTGTTTGTTACAATAGCATCGGAAATCCAACTATCAACGCGAATACGGAAATTTTAAATCCGCCATATATTGATAAAAATTCTTACGAGGTTGAATTGACAGGTCTCAGCGCAAATTCTAGTTATTACATTCGATTATATGCAAAAAGTCAAGCTGATGTAATTTACGGCAATACACATCGATTTCAGACTGCAATGCCTACTAAACCTATTTTAAGCAAGCCTCAAGTTTCAAATGTGACAGGATCTTCGGTTTTTCTAAAATCGAATTTAATGGATAATGGTGGTGCTTTTATTTCGGAACGTGGGTTTGTTTATAATAAAACGGGGAATCCCATTCTTTCCGATAATAAAGTGACTTTTCCCGACACAAATAGTCTTTTCTTCTATCAAATAACAGGTTTAGACCCTGTAGCTAAATATTACTTTTCAAGTTATGCGATAAATGATGCTGGTACGACAATAAGCGATGATGAAAGCATTACAACTAATTGTCAAATATCTCAACAAACAACTGGGAAGTATTATTCCATAAAAATTCCTGCAAAAACTTATTTCAAAGGAGGGGAGTCGATTCAAGTATCTATGGATAGTCCTACATATCAATTTGGACAGGCATCAACTATCCGATTATATGACGGAGATATGCAAGTACATAGTTTCGGTAACTGGTTGGTGTTTTCAAACAATACTAGAAATTTGATTTTGCCAACTACTTTGAAATCATCAAATTGCTATAATATTCATGTTTTGAACAATGGGGATGTGTATGTGACCAATAAATTCACGATAATACCATAATTGCATTCGACTGTCGATGTTAAAAAACCAAGATAGTCCCAAAGTAATCAACAAAATTGATTGTTGGATTTTGATTTTAGTTTATTATACTTGTACAATATGGAACAAACGAGAAATAAAGATCAAAAATGCCCGGTGGTTTTGTTGTTGGATACTTCAGGGTCAATGGCTGGCGCACCAATTGCTGAGTTGAATGCGGGACTTACTAAATTGAAGGAAGATATTTTATGTGATCCGTTATTGGCAAATAGACTTGAAATTGGGATAGTGGCATTTGATGACGAAGGTCGCGTTGAAAGACCAATAGATTTGATTTCCGGAGAATCTAACTTTCCAACTTTATCTGTTGGAGGCACTACAAATCTTGTTGGTGGAATGAATATTGCGATGACATTGGTTGAGGATAGAAAGAGCTTCTACAAGGCGAACGGAGAACAATATTATAGACCGTTTATTGTTTTGATTACAGATGGAGCACCCACAAATACTTCGGATGAAATTGATGCACTTGACGCGCAAATTCAATCAAAATCAGATGAAAAGCGGTTTGTATTTCTTCCATTTGCAACAACGGGTGTAGATAATACAGGTATGCAGCTTCTCGCTAAGTTGACTGCGCAATCTGCTGATGAGAGACTAAAAAACAGAGGCACTGTATATTTAATAAAAGACGTATCGAAGTTTGGTGAAATATTTGCATTTGTAAGTGCAAGTGTGGGCGCTGCAATGAATCAAGGTGGGACAGCAAGTGCATCTTTACCAATTGATGTCGCGCAGCCAGTGACATTTGATTTGTCTACCTAATACCATATAAATGAAATTTGCAATTTCGTCGGTACAAGGACCAGCGCATAAAAAAGCACAGCCAGAGGTTCCAAGACAGGATTGCGCAACTTGTTTTGTGATTAATGGTGAAAATTGTGTAGGAATTGTATCTGATGGTGCGGGCTCATCAAAAAAATCGCACATTGCGTCTGATTTTTGTGTTGAAAAACTTGCAAAAGTTGTCAAACGCGATTTCGATGAGGTGTTAGGATTAAATGATTTAGTAGATGCCAAATCAAAATGGGATATTCTGTCAAAATCATGGTTTTCTGAAGTCAGAGATGAATTGTTAAATCATTGTGCTACCCAAGAAGCTGAAATAGCAGATTTTAATTGTACATTGATTTTAGTAATTAAGACAAGAGATAAGTTTTTTTCTTGTAATGTCGGTGATGGGAGGGCGGGTGCCTTATCAGGTATGCGTGTATTCCCAATCATTGTTCCATTCATGACTTTCACTGTTGGGGCTACGTATTTTGTAATAAAAGAAGATTGGGGACGATTTTTTAAATCTTATGTCTTGGACGCGGTGCAATGTGATTATTTTTTTCTTTCATCAGATGGGCCTCAAAATTATCTAATTGATCAAGATGCGCAATTAAAAGTCCCTGAAAACAGAATTTATGATAATATAATGCCTGGTGAGGTTTATTATGATTCTAATTTGCTGTATAAGCCATTTTTTGAAGGATTATTAGATTCCCTAAAGGAGTTATCGAATCAAGAAGAGAGAAATGAACGATTATCTGAATTACTGCAGTATGGTAAATATCAAATACGGGGTGAAATACAGATTTTAAATTCACTTATAAAACCCGAATTAGATGATGATAAAAGTTTGGTTGTTTTTTATAATTAATTGGTCCTATGGATTATTTTAATTCTGCGGGGGGGCGAGTGGTATTAGGTAAGGAGATAGGCAAGGGAGGTGCAGCTAGGGTGTATTGTGATTCTAAAGATCCGAGTACTGCCATTAAAATTTTCCACGATCACGTTCTTCAGAAAGAAAAGAACTTGTCATTTCGTCTTAAAAAACTTTTCGATTTAACTCAAGTTGTAGATTTCTCGATTCAAATTGGATCGCAAAATAAATATCTGGGTTCGTTTCCTAGAGACCTTGTGTTAAATAGTTCAAAACAGGTCGTGGGTTATCAAATGGAAAGAATTCAAAATGGCATTGAACTGTCTGAGATAGTTGAGGGTAGAAATGTAAATACCGCATTTCAAAGTATTAAAATTAAAAAAAAGGATGATAAGTTATATAATCAATTTATCAGTCAATTTTTGTATGATCCTCGTAGTACTATTTACAATCGTTTCGTGCTCTGCAGAAATTTGGCGTTTGCGTTCTCAAAAATGTATCCACCGATTTCTAAGAAGGGAGCGAAAGTTGGCGTAAAAATATTAAACTTCGATATTAAACCTCAAAATATCCTCGTATATACACTGCCAATAGCTGGTAAATTTGCTATTGTTCCATATATCCTTGATATCGACAATTTTACTTTGGTAACACAATCCCAAAAACTTTCTCCAGTAAGTCCTCAATTCACTCCACATTACAGGGCGCCAGAAGGTCAGCTGGATGAATATTACGACTATTTCAGTATTGCTGTTGTTTTTTACCAGATTATTTTTGATACGCATCCATTTACAGTGAGAGGTGAAACGCGTTTCAGAGATGGGGATACTGCGGAATATTATATAAATAATCGTTGTTTTGCTTGGGGAAAAAACAGGAAATTTCTATCCTCAGAAACAAAACAAGACTGGAGACACAATAATTTTAATTTCATCGATGCGCAATTGCAAACATTGTTTTTGAGGGCATTTGATTCTGACTTTCCCGGTAATCGGCCGTCTCCAACAGAGTGGTTTGTTGAAATTAAAAGATTTATGATTGCCAATAACGGGAAATTGAATAATTTATTCAAATCTCCATAATGATTAATGACGATTTAGCGGATTCGTTACTCGATGCAGGTCATGCGATGTCAAACACCGTTGAAGGCGAAGATTTTACTGAATTTCTTCTAGATGGTGGCAATCCTAATGTTATTAAAAATCCTGTAATAAAACGTAATCTTTCTAATCGGCGAAAGAAGCCCAATTTACAGATATACCCTCCTTCCCCTCCTTCCCCTCCTCCCACTTCGCCTCCACAACTTCCTCTTCCACCGTTAAAAAGTAAGAGTAATTTTTGGTCGGTTTTTAAACGTATGTTTTGGGTTGGTGTAGTTTCTTTTTCACTAATTAAATATTGTTACAAACAAACCAGTGACACAAATAACAACAATAGTCTTTCAACTTCCTCTACAATAGATACATTTGCATTCTTAAAATTAGGGAAACCCACAGTTTCGGCAAAATCTTTGTACCGTGATGGAAAGTATTTACCTCAAAATGATTGGGCAGATTCAATCATAGTATTGCAAATAACGAATTCTGGCATTCATCAATATTATGTAGATAAGGGGAAGAGG
>CAMBFD010000082.1 GCA_945865625.1 Chitinophaga pinensis | reverse complement strand
CTAAAACAGGATTTAAGGGAATATTGACAGGAATTTTGGATTTAGGAACTGCATCAATGAGTTGTTTCACATATTCTTCTTTAGGTGCATGCATCACTTGTTCAACAGTACCTTGTTCTATCATGACACCTTTTTTAAGGACGGTAATTTGATTGGCATAGTTTGACACTAAATCGAGTTCATGACTTACCCAAATGAGTGCACTACCCATTTCTTTAGCAATTTGGGTAAAATCGTTCATCACATCTTTTCTTGAAAATGAATCCAATGCTGTGGTTGGCTCGTCAGCCAATAAAACCAAAGGATTGTGTAATGATGCCATTGCAATCATCACCCTTTGTCGCTGCCCACCGCTAAGTTGATGCGGAAACGATTCTAAAACCCGATCAACCATGCTCCCCATCCCTACTTTACCTAATTTCTCAGAAATCACTTTCAATGCCAAATCTTTATTTTTTTGATGGACAAAAAAGGCTTCAAACAATTGCTTTCCGCAGGTCATTTGAGGATTGAGAGCCGACATTGGTTCTTGGAAAACCATGCCAATGTATTTCCCTCTTAATTTTTGAAAGTCTTCATTTTTGAGGGACAAGAGATCTAGCACTTGAGTCGGAGTTTTGAGTAAAACGGTACCGGTTGCTTTAATATTTTTAGGCAACAACCCAATAATTGCGAGTAAAGTCAGCGATTTACCGCTACCACTTTCACCAATTAAGGCGTGAATTTGAGAGGCATTGCATTCAAAATGAGGAAGAAATAGCAGCGTTTGCTTTTCTGACTGTATGCGTAAATTTTCTATATAAACAATGGCCTCTTGACTCATTCAAGTACAATGTTACATAAAAAAAGGGTGGCAAGCCACCCTTTTATAAGAATCGTTTAATTTTCTACTGAGAGTTGTATTGGAATTTCTCGCCAAGACTTAATGAATTTACCATTATTTTGACCAGGAATCCAGCGCGGAGATTTTTCGAGAACTCGAATTGCTTCTGCAGTAAATTCAGGGCAAGCTTTGGTTTCTTCGATGGCTTTCACACGAGAGATTTTACCAGTTTCATCTACAACGAAACGCAACACTACCCTTCCATTAATCCCTTCATCTTGACAACGAACAGGATATTGGAAGTTATTGGCTACGTATTCACGGAACTTGGTCTCACCTCCTACAAAGATCGCTTTAACTTGAACCGTACTTGCAGGTTCTTTGTCGCCACCACCTGCAGTTGGTCCATCATTATCTCCAAGATCAGGCAATGTTGGGTCTTTTAAACCTTTCACTGTTTTATCACTTGGATTATCAATGTCCGCTGGCGGAGGAGGATCTGCTTCCTCTTCGGTATTTGGATTCACCCTAGGAACCACATAAGCTTGTTGATCTAGCTTAGGTTCTTCCATTTTAGGTGGTTCTTTTGGCTTTTCTTTTTCTTCTTCTGGGTCTTTAATGTCATCAATATTTTCAACAACAAAGACTACTTTTTTGCCTGTTTTTTTTGCACCCGCAATACTATCTAAAATTTTAGGGGTAAGCGAGAATAACAAAGACAAACCAACAGCAATAATTGTAGCAAGAATCACTCTGTCTCTATAGCTCTTACGAATTTGATAAGCGCCATAGTCTTTCAATCGATCATTAAAAACTAAATCTAAACGCGACGGAGATTCTGGACTTTCCCAGTTATTGGCAAATTTTGCAAATAAATTATTTTCCATAGTTGTTAAGATTTAATTTTTGATTGAACAAGTGTTTTCTCTAATGCCATAAATCCTTCATCAACTGGGTAATATTTAGCCACTTGGGTGATTAATAATTCATCCATCATGTCAATCATATTTCTGTATGAGGCTTTATTGTCTGTTTTTACAATTACGTTCAAAGTTGATTTACGTTGAGCTTCTTTAACTTTTGCAAGAACTTTATTTTTACCGGCAGTATCTGCTGTCGGAATTTTCTCAAGTTCTTTTTGATATTCAAACAATTGTTTGATCAACGCTGCATTTCGTTCAATAAGCACTTTGCGTATGCCATCTTTAGTATAATCTGTTTCTAAAAGAACTGTAGTTTTATCTAAGGCACCATTGTAATAGAAGATTCTATTATTTTCAACTAGAAGAATGGTTAAACCATTTTTTACTTCAGGGGCTTTTTGATTTATAGGATCTTTTAATTTCTCAGGAAAAATCATTCTCAAAACTTTCGGTTTTGAAAATGTTGATGTTAAAACGAAGAAGGTCAACAATAAAAACGCCAAATCTACCAGAGGTGTCATGTCAACACGCGTACTCTGTTTCTTTGCCCGTTTTTTACCGCCTTTACCACCATCGCCACCGGAGCTTAATTCTGCCATGTTTTCTTCCCTTTCTTATTTAATAGGACTACTTTCAAGTCCTGTGATCATTTGAAAATTCTTCACCTTTGCTTCTCTAAAAACGGCGATAATGCTTTGTACAACTTTGTATGGAGCTTTACCATCTGCTTTTATTGCAAATTGGATATAGTTTGATTTATCGAATTCCATATTTTTCAACTTCGCTTCTTCCTCACGCTCTTTATAATCATTATGAGCTTCAAGTCTTGTTTCTAATGCCCACTCGAAAAGTTCGCATTGACCAATTTTACTTTCAGCTGTATCATAAGGAATTCCTTTTGCTGATTCAGAATATGCAGTTCTCTCGTTTGATTCCATTTCCATAAACGTAGCTAATTCTTTTACGCTTATTCCAATAGAACCAACACCGGCGAACTTTTTAAAATCCTCTTCTGACATTGCAGAAAGTTTACGTGATTTCAACAACTTTTTCAAAACCTTAATTTTTACATTGTTATTGGTAATATCAATAAACACTCTACCCTTTTCATCAATTGTAGCTAAAAATACCTGTTTTGGTATTAAAACGTCTGTTGTTGATGTCGGAGGATCTACAAGCAACGGTTCGGGTGCCCTAAAACTTGAAGTTAACATGAAAAACGTAACCAATAGAAACGCCAAATCCACCATTGGAGTCATATCCAATGAAGGCGTTGATCGAGGCATTTTTACTTTTGGCATAACGTTTTATTTGTATTTATACGCATTCAGTTTAAAAAGTAAATGAATTAAGCGTGATTTGATTGAAAATTTGAAATAATAGAATAGCTAGCCTCATCCATTGAGTGAGTCATTGTATCAATTCTATTAGAGAAATAATTGTAACTAATGATTGCCAATGTTGAACCAATGATACCAAATGCAGTGTTTACAAGTGCCTCTGAAATACCCGTTGCCAAAGCAGCTGTATCTGGAGCTCCTGCATTCGCTAAGGCAGCAAACGCTTTAATCATACCCAATACCGTTCCAATCAAACCTACCAATGTACCAATAGAGACCATGGTAGAAACAATGACAAGATTTTTAGACATCATAGGCAATTCTAACCCTGTTGCCTCTTCTAATTCTTTTTCAATTGCAGATTTCTTTTCATCACGTGATAATTGGTCATTTTTAACAACCATTTGGTAACGTAACAATCCACTTTTGACTACATTCGCTAAAGAACCTTTTTGAACATCACATGAGCTAATTGCTCCATCAATGTCGCCTTTGCTCATAGTTACTTGCATGTTTCTAACGAATTGTTCAGCATTTCCTTTACCGCTTGCAGCAGCCAAAGTAATGAAACGCTCAATACTCACTAAAATTACAATGATGTTTACAGCAATCAAAATTGGTACAATGAATCCACCCTTGTGAATGATACCCAATAAATTCTTTGGATGTCCTTTTTCAACGATTTCTTCTGGCTTCAACCCTGCACCTTCAAAGTTTGCAGCATCTCCCATGATGAATGTGTAAATTAATACTCCTGTTAGTAATGCAACCAAAATAGCTGCCCCAGCGAAATAAGCTTTTAATACGCTGTTTCCTGAATTGTTTGTGTTATTGCTCATAAATAAATGTTTCGAATGTTCTTTAAAAATATTGCAATTATACGCCCGATTGCCTGCAATTGCAAGTTGAATGAATAATTCAATGTATTATATTGTCAAACTATTATCTCAGCACTTTATTGTTAATATTCTAGCTTTTTTCGTGTGAATGCCTATCATTCCTACACTTTATTTTTTAATTAATTTAAAGTTTTCGCCAACTATTTCTCTAAAACAATTCACCATCAAATACTTACATCAAAAAAAAATGACGCCAACCACAGCGTCATTTTTATGTCATGCATTGCCTATGATCAATAAGCAATTCATTTCATTTTGAATAAATTTAACAATTAATTAATATTGGTGCTTGCACCTGTCGTTGACTTCTTCTTTGACTTTGGCAATTTTACTTCGTTTGCTTTTTCTATGAGTTTCAATCTAACTTCTCGTTCTGCCGATGCCAACCTAACAATTTTAGTCATTGGAATTACCGATTTTAACTTGTCGCTACAATTTTTAAATAAATCAACTTCCTTTTGCTGTAAAAGCAAAGCATCATTGAAATATTCTGTTGCCTCAACTTCGCTTAAATTTTCTATTGGCTTTTTCTTCCATTTGTTTCTAAATATCTTCTTTGATTTTGTTAAATCTGAAATATATGCATCGTAAATTGGGAAAAATTGATTCGTTTCAGCCTCTGTTAAGTGTAATTTTTTCTTAAATAAATTGACCCTATAAGATGCAACTTCACTCGATTTTTTTACAGAACTTGAATCGGAAGTCTGAGCATAAATCTTGCTGTTTAACACAAGTGCTATTATAAATATGATGCTTTTAAATGTAGTTTTCATTTTTTCGAATCGTTTGATTTTAAAGTCTCAAATTAAAAAATTGGCTCTTCAAAAAATCCATCCTCTATATCCAAAGTGATCAAACCCAATTTCTCCAGTTCAACTGCGCTCACTTTTGAACGTTCAGATAAATTAGAAAACACAAATGTATTTTTAGTTTCCTCAGGAGAATTGGCCTCTTCTAAAATAGATGACGCAATGTATTCTGAGGGACTTAAATTCAATTCAATTGCAGCAGTTACATTTTTTACTGGAGCAACAACCTGAACAGTCGGTGCAATTGTTCTATCAATAAACTCATCAATTGCAATTGGCTTTTGAATGCTGTTCCAAATAAACCAGGCCGATGCAATGGCCATCAATGATGCCAAAATTCCAAATACACTGGACCAAGGTATTATATCAAACATAGAGGGTTTAAAAGGAACGGTTTGAGCTTCTATGTTTGAATTTGAAGATGCATAAACCTTATCTGTTTTTGTGACTACCGGATTCGTTTGTATTTCATGAATCAGCATTTCAGTTTTAGGGAGCTCTTTTGACATTGAATCATGGATTAAATCCAAATCAGAATCAGAAAATTCTAATTCAACTATGCCAGCACTACCTTTTTGATCAACAACAGTAGCATCTAATTCCGAACGCATTTTGTTTGAAAGAATTTGATGCGTCAATTTCTCGTGTAATGAATCTAATTCTGCATCGCTAAATGACATTTCAGTCACCACTTTCCGGTCGTCACGTTCGAGATGATCGTTCAGTATGAAATCATTTTTTATTTCCGCAGGTACAATCGTGTCGTAGATTTCTCCTACAGATTCATTTGATACAATTTCTTCGGCAATAATTTCAGCAATTACATCAACCTCTTCAATTTGGGAATCATGGAGATCAATGTTGGAATGATTTTCAATATCAACCACTACCTCAGGTACAAAAGAAAATGCAAATGATGGAACAAATTCATCTTCACTTTCTAAAATATTAACGTCATTCACAGATGAAGACAATTCAATATTCGCTTCATCTGAAATCGCAGATTCGCGATTTATATTTTCAATTCCAGAAGTTATTTCATTGTTAATTTCCGTTGAAATTATTTCATTTTTAGTACTATCTATAATTAGCGATGGACTTTCAAGTGATTGATTGTTTTCAACAATAACTTCTGCGGAAAATTCAGCAATTGTATTTTCAGATGAACCAATTTCAATGTTAACTTCATCTATAATTAGCGATTGATTTTCTTCAGTTTCTTTTAAATCAAAAATATCATCTACAATTGGCGATGGAGTTAAATGCTTTATATTTTCATCTAAAATTGACGATTCATCTGATGTAATTTGAGCCGTTTCATGGAAAATTTGTTGATCTAAATCAAATGCGAAGTCTCCATTAATGGTAATTTGAGACATCTCTTGTCCTTCCGAATCTAAAACTAAACCTTCCAACTCATCGTCTGCATTAAATTCATGCCAATATGGCGTTGCATTGGGTTTTAAGTGAATAGGTTCGATGTGAATTTCGCCGATATCTGTAATTTTATTGTTATCATTCAAAGGTGTCTCATCTGTATTTGAAGATAGATTCACATCCTTTACAGCAGAAATTTCATTCACCGCATTGTTATTTTGTTTTTCAATTTTCTCAGCGGTCAACGGATACCCAAATTCAACCATCAATTGCACAGGAGCCTGACGTTGATTTTTAGCAAACTCAATTTTTGGTTCAACATTTTCATGAAGCTTAATCGCTTCAATGCCAATGCGTTGTTGAATTCTAACCGACAAATCGTTAAAATAACTATTCCCGGGATTGAAGGGATGTCCAAGTTTATTTTGTTCAAAGTTCATTTTTCGTCCCTCCTTAATTTAAAACGTTTAAATAAATTTCAAGCTTTTTAATCGCATGTTGATAGGTTGTTTTCAGAGCGGATTCACTGGTTTGAGTTAAGTCTGAGATTTCATCATATGACAATTGATCAAAATATTTCAAATTGAAAACTAACTTCTGTTTATAAGTTAGGTAACACATTGCTTTTTGAATTTTGATAGCTTCAGAATTTGAGTTCAAAGTTTCTTTTTCATCCAGAAAATCTGCAAATTCAGGCTGAGCTTCATCGAAATCAATATGAGGATATTGTTTTTTCAAAAAAGCAATGGTTTCGTTTGAAGCCATTCTAAAAATGGTCGTGTTTAGGTTAGTCGTTCTAAATTCAGAAATATTGTCCCAAAATTTCAAAAAAACAGAGCAGGAAATTTCATCTGCAGCTCTGTGAGACAATACCATTGATCGAACGTGGTTATATACTTTATCTTGGAAACGTCTTAATAAATCCCTGAAGGCATTTTCAACATGCTCAGGTTTTGAAAAATAAGTTACCAGTTGAGAGTCGTCTAATCGCGAAAAGTTGATCGTTACTTCCGCTTTTTGCATCTTCTCGTCTTTTGATTTTAACTTAGAAGCGTTCATATATTTTGTGGTTGGTTCTGCGAAGATGAATTTGTTTCGTTGTATTATTGTTATAAAGCATCTTGAAGTTGCCGACATTCGTATGTGGATAGTTGAAAAAGTGTATATTTTAAAATACTCGAAGCCTTGTGTGATTTTAGAGATGATTTACAAATGATTATATAACAAATAGTTAATAATTGAGCTTTTTATTTTCGGTTGTATTGGTATCTGGGGAACTGTGAACCATTTTCAGTTTAATGCTAATTGTTTCGTAATTGTTTATCAGAATCTGTCTAATCTGTCTAATCTTCCTATTAAATCCCTATATTTGCAGAGAAAATAAAAGATTATTGAAATATTCTTTCCGAAAGGTTTGAGAATGTCAAAAAAATCGTTATTTTTGCAACCCAATTTTGGACAAAATAAGTCATGAACTCGATTGTAAATAGCATCTCGCAAGAATTTTTAAGAAAAGACCTTCCTGATTTCAAGGCGGGCGATCGTATTACCGTACACTATAAAATTAAAGAAGGTAACAAAGAGCGCATTCAGCAGTATCAAGGTGATGTAATTCAACGTCGCAACTCTGGAATCGATGAGTCGTTCACCGTTCGTAAAATCTCTAATGGTGTTGGTGTTGAGCGTATCTTCCCATTGAACAGTCCTTACATCGATAAAATCGAAATAAATCGTAGAGGTAAAGTACGTCGTGCACGTATTTTCTATCTTCGTGAGCAAATTGGTAAAGCTGCACGTATCAAAGAACGTCGTAGATAATCCAATTATAATCAGATTTAAAAAAGACCTTGCACGCAAGGTCTTTTTTAGTTTAAACGATCGCTTCGCTGTTGACGCTTCGCTGTTTGAAGATAAAGAATGTTTATGAGGTTTATAATGGTTCAAGTTTACCTATAATCCC
>CAMBFD010000081.1 GCA_945865625.1 Chitinophaga pinensis | reverse complement strand
TAAAGGTGAGTATTCTCATTGGGAAAATGTAAATGTGATTCATCAACCAATGATGTGTCAACATTGTTCAGCAGCTCCTTGTGAAACAGTTTGTCCTGTATTGGCAACAACACATAGTTCTGAAGGATTAAACCAAATGACATACAACCGTTGTATTGGAACTAAATATTGTGGAAATAACTGTCCTTATAAAGTACGTCGTTTCAACTGGTTTAGATACAATGACAATGATGCATTTGATTTCCACTTCAACAATCCATTGGGTAAAATGGTAATCAACCCTGACGTAACAGTTAGAACCCGTGGTGTTATGGAAAAATGTTCTTTCTGTGTTCAACGTATCCAAGAAGGTAAATTGAAAGCGAAACGTGATGGCAAGTCTCCAAATGAAGTAGAAGTGAAAACAGCTTGTCAAAAAGCTTGTCCTTCAAACGCAATTGTATTTGGTGATTTACACAATGAAAACAGCGAAGTGAGCAAATTATATAAAAACGAAAGAGGATTTGGTGTATTGGAAGAATTGAACGTTCAATCTTCAGTAATGTACATGACAAAGATTCGTAATACAGACAACATTTAAACCCAAAAACAAAAGGAATGATACACGATTCATTAATAAGGGAAAGATTGGTAACTGGCGACAAAACTGCCGCCGACGTTACCCGCGATATAGCGCGTCCCATTTTAAATCAACCTACCAAAGCTTGGAAAATTGGATTCACCTTGTCTTTAATTTTCTTAGGTATTTTTGGTATTAGTTTATTTTACACTCTTTGGACAGGTATTGGTGTATGGAACATTAACAAAACAGTGATGTGGGGTTGGGATATTACCAACTTCGTATTCTGGGTTGGTATTGGTCACGCTGGTACTTTGATTTCTGCGGTTTTATTGTTGTTTAGACAGAAGTGGAGGATGAGTATCAACCGTTCTGCTGAAGCAATGACAATCTTTGCCGTTGTTTGTGCTGCAATGTTTCCTGTATTTCACATGGGACGTGTATGGGTAGGATATTGGGCTTTACCTTTACCAAACGCGTTTGGTTCTTTATGGGTAAACTTCAACTCTCCATTGTTGTGGGACGTATTTGCGATTTCAACATATTTCAGTGTATCTTTATTATTCTGGTACATTGGTTTAATTCCTGATATTGCTACAATCCGTGATAAAGTGAAAACCAAAACTGCTAAATTTTGGTATGGTTTCTTCTCAATGGGTTGGACAGGTAGCACCAGAACTTGGGCTCGTTATGAATTGATTTCATTGATTCTTGCCGGTTTAAGTACTCCACTTGTACTTTCTGTACATACAATTGTATCAACTGACTTTGCAACTTCTGTGGTTCCTGGTTGGCATACAACAATTTTCCCCCCTTATTTCGTTGCCGGTGCAATTTTCTCTGGCTTTGGTATGGTTGCTACATTGTTGGTTGTGGCTAGAAAAGTAATGAACTACGAAAACTATATTACAATTGGACATTTAGAAGCCATGACAAAAATTATCATGGTAACGGGTTCTATCGTAGGTATTGCTTACTTAACAGAATTCTTTATCGCATGGTATTCAGGTAACGAATATGAACAATATGCGTTTAGTAACCGTGCTTTTGGTCCTTATTGGTGGGCTTATTGGTCAATGATGAGCTGTAACCTTCTTGCTCCTCAAGTATTCTGGTTCAAATGGGCTAGAACCACACCGTGGTTTATCTTTACTATGAGTATTGTGGTTAACGTAGGTATGTGGTTCGAGCGTTTCGTAATCATTGTAACTTCATTGCATCGCGATTATTTGCCAAGTAGCTGGGTTATGTACTCAGGTTCACTCACAGAAATAGGTTTATTCTTAGGTACTTTTGGTATCTTCTTTACTTGTTTCTTCTTGTTTGCTAAATATATGCCAGTGATAAACATGGCTGAAATTAAATCAATCTTGCGTAACCGCGAATAATCAATAGGAGAATAACCAAATGGGAATTTTAGATAAAAATTTAAGTCTTAGAAACCGCAACAAAATGTTGATCGGTGTTTGGGAAGATGAAGATAAATTGATTGAAGCTACTGATGCAATGGTGCATAGTGGTGTTCATATTCACGACATTTACACGCCTTATCCGGTTCACGGATTAGATAGAATCATTGGTGCTCGTAGAAGTAGATTGGCTAGAGTTGCATTTTTATGCGGTTTAACTGGTTTTATTTTAATGACAACCATGATTTGGTATATGTATGTGCTTGATTGGCCAGTTAACGTTGGTAATAAACCAGTGCGTTTCACTCCAAGCTGGATTCCAGTGATGTTTGAAGGTACTGTATTATGTACAGCTTATGGTATGGGATTCTTCTTCTTTTGGAGAAGCCGTCTGTTATTAGGTGTTAAAAACGATTTGTTAGACGAACGTCAAACCGATGACCGCATGATTATGGCTATCGAATGTAACGAAGGTGTTAACGAAGCTGATGTTTTAAACATAATGAAATCTAATGGCGCCGTTGAATGTAGAGAAATGTCACACGGTGTTCAAACAACTATCTAATGTCTAAAAGAATGAGTAAAAAAATTCAAATAATCATTGGTACCATCGCTGCCGCTACCTTGGTAACAAGCTGCGTGAGTAGAGGAAATAATACCGGTTGGGAATATGCTCCTGATATGTATTATTCTAAAGGATACGAACCTTACAACCAAGGCGATTCAAATGTAATCAACCCTCATGGTATGAGCATGCGTGAGCCAGTTGCTGGTAGCATTGCATATGGTAAAGCCGATTTCCAATACCCACTTCCAAATTCTGGTGAAGGTTATGAAGCTTCTGCAACTCAAATTGTTGCACCTGCCGATTTAACAGATGCTGATGGACGCGGGAAATATCATTACAATATCTATTGCACGCCTTGCCATGGAGCAAATGGTGCAAATGATGGTGAAATATTTAAAAAAGTTGCTACATTGAAACCGGCTTGGAAAGCATATACCGACGAGTATATCAAAACTTTACCAGAAGGTAAAATCTATCATACACTTACTTATGGTAAAAACAACATGGGTAGCCATGCCTCTGTTTTAAAACCAGTTGATAGATGGAGAGTGATTAAATATGTTAAACAATTGAGTGCCGCTGCTCCAGCTACCGCTGACGCTGCTGCTCCTCAGGATTCTACTAAAAAGAAATAATTCCAAGAGAAAAATAGAATATGGGACACGGACATCATATTGAAATAAAGCAGGAAACTTTTGTTGTGCCTGCAAAAGGAAAACAATTTGCAATGATCTTAATGATCTTGGGATTGATTTTAGCTGGAATTGGTATTGCCAACATCGACAGAAATGCCGGTGCTCATGATGAACACACTAAAGTAGAAGCTAAATCTCACGATTCTCATGAAGCTGCTACAGCTCATAACGAACACGTTGAGCATGCCGTTGCTGCTGAATCTCACGAAGCCGATGCTCATGCTGAACATGCAAATGTTCCCAATGAGAAGTTTGGACCTCGTATGGAATACCATCCGATTGAACACCCTTGGCAAACTAAAATTTGGGCTAACTTGCTTATCGCTGGTTACTTCTTCTTAATGGTTTCATTGTGTGCTTTGTTTTGGATTGCAATTCAATATGCCGCTAACGCAGGTTGGTCTGCTGCAGTGAAAAGAATTCCTGAAGCGATGTTTACTTTCGTGCCTGTTGCATTCGGCGTATTGTTGATTTCTGTAATTATTGCTAAAAACGATTTATACCACTGGGCTCATTACGAACACCTTCACCTAAAAGTTGGTGATGCAGGTTACGATAAAATATTAGACGGTAAATCTGGTTTCTTGAACTCAACATTATTTTTTGTTTTGCCAATTGTTCTTGTAACAATTTGGTACATTTTAGGCCGAAGATTGAGAAGCTTGTCTTTACAAGAAGATAGCGCTGCTAAAGGCGATACTACTTTCTTTAAGAAAAGTATCCGCACTTCTGCAATCTTAGCTGTTATCTTTGGTTTCACCATTAGCTTCATGGCTTGGTTCTTTATCATGAGTATCGACGCTCATTGGTATTCTACCATCTTCGGAGTTTACAACTTTATCACGCATTGGGTAACTGCAATCACAATCATCGCATTGTTAACTGCTTACTTGAAGAAATTAGGATATTTGAACATCGTTTCTGATGAACACATTCATGACTTAGGTAAATTTATGTTCGCCTTCACCATTTTCTGGGCTTACATTTGGTTGTCTCAGTATTTGTTGATCTGGTATGCACAAATTCCTGAAGAAATGTACTACTACCAAATTCGTTTTGAAGAGTACAAAGCAAATTTCTTGGGTAACCTTGTAATGAACTTCTGTTTGCCTTTCGCATTATTATTAATGCGTAGCGCTAAAAGAAACCGTTGGGTATTGGGTATCATTGGTACAATCATGATATTAGGTCATTACCACGACGTTTGGTTCATGGTTATGCCAGGTGTGTTTGGTCCAGGTATGCAAATTGGCGTGTTAGAAGTGGGTGTGTTTATGTTCTTTGCAGGTTTATTCTTGATTTGGACATTGACTGCCTTAACTAAACGTGGATTGATTCCTGTGAATCACCCTTACATCGAAGAATCTGCTCACCACGACGTGGGAGTATAATCTCAAAATATTCATTCAATTGAAAAGGCCGCTTCACATGAAGTGGCCTTTTTTTATGGATTTGTCATATGTCCCTCAAAATTTTTACGGAAAAATCATAATTATACATGGATTCATAGATTCAACACAGTCATTCAATTCCTGAAAATCTGTGGTTTAAATTCGATTTCATTTTAAACACTAAATTAAAAAATGTAAATTTGTAACAATGGAAATTTCCTCTAAATACAATCCCTCAGAAATAGAAGATAAATGGTATCAATATTGGCTTTCTCAGAAATATTTTGAAAGCACTCCCGATCACCGTACCCCTTATACAATTGTCATTCCTCCTCCAAATGTTACAGGCGTACTCCACATGGGGCACATGCTGAACAATACAATTCAAGATGTTTTAATTCGTAGAGCGAGAATGCAAGGATTCAACGCTTGCTGGGTTCCTGGTACCGATCATGCAAGCATTGCAACCGAAGCAAAAGTTGTGAAGCTTCTCGAATCTCAAGGCATTAAAAAATCGGATCTTTCTCGTGAAGATTTCCTAAAGCATGCTTGGATTTGGAAAGAAAAATATGGAGGGATCATTCTCGAACAGCTTAAAAAATTGGGCGCGTCTTGCGATTGGAACCGTACCCGTTTTACAATGGAACCTAAATTGTCGGAAGCGGTGATTGATGTCTTTGTTGATTTGTACAACAAAGGTCTTATTTATAGAGGGACAAAAATGGTCAATTGGGATCCGCAAGGGAAAACCACTTTGAGCGATGAAGAAGTTCTTTTTCGCCAAGTGAAAGACCAATTGTATTACGTGAAATATAAAGGTGTTGATTTTGAGGGACATTTAGAAGTGGCCACTGCAAGACCTGAAACCATTGCCGGTGACGTTGCCGTTTGTGTAAATCCAAACGACGAACGTTATGCCCACCTCATTGGTAAAAAGGTAAGGGTGCCTTTGATTAACCGTGAAGTGAATATTATTTCCGACGATTACATTGAAATTGAATTTGGTACCGGTGTTTTAAAAGTTACACCTGCCCACGATATACACGATTATGAAATTGGTTTGAAATTTAATTTGCCTGTGATAGACACTTTAAATGACGACGGTACAATTTCTGAACAAGGCGAATTGTTTGTAGGTAAAGATCGTTTTGAAGCCCGAAAACTTTGGGTGAAAGAATTGGAAGCTCAAGGATTGTTGATTAAAACCGACGATTACACCCACAATGTTGGTTTCTCTGAAAGAACCGACGCCGTGGTTGAGCCTAAAATTAGCACTCAATGGTTCTTAGATATGAAGAAATTTATGGAGAAAAATCCAGAAGTTCTTTCATCTGTAATGAACGATGAAATCAAATTCTATCCAGAAAAATTAAAAAATACTTACCGTCATTGGATTGAAAATATTCGCGATTGGAACATTTCTCGTCAGCTTTGGTGGGGACATAGAATTCCTGCATGGTATGCGCCTTCAGGTGAATTTGTTGTGGCTCATACTCAAGATGCAGCTTTTGCAAAATTCCAGGAAAAAGGAATTTCTGTTGAACTGTCTCAAATTTCGCAAGATGAAGATGTGTTGGATACTTGGTTCAGCAGTTGGTTGTGGCCAATTTCGGTTTTCGATGGTTTCGACAAAGAAAATCAAGCTGAATTGGACTATTACTATCCTACAAATGACTTAGTAACTGCTCCCGAAATCATGTTTTTCTGGGTTGCCAGAATGATCATGGCAGGGTATGAGTATAAAAAAGAATTGCCATTTAAAAATGTGTATTACACTGGTATTGTGAGAGATAAGCAACGCCGTAAAATGAGCAAAAGCTTGGGCAATAGTCCAGATCCTTTAGATTTAATTGCAAATCATGGTGCCGATGCTGTGCGTTTGGGCATGTTATTGTGTTCGCCAGCGGGAAATGATATTTTGTTCGATGAATCTCAGATTGAACAGGGTCGTAATTTCTGTAATAAAATTTGGAACGCATTTAGATTGGTTCACGGTTTTGAATCTGTAGAAACAGACATGCGTCCTTACGAAAAACAAGGTATCGAACTAATGCAAAACAGAATTGCGGCAGTTCTTCATGAAAATGAGGGACATTTTGCAGCCTTCAAATTGAGTGATGCTTTGATGAATTTGTACAAATTAATTTGGGACGATTTCTGCAGCGTGTACTTGGAAGTTGTGAAACCGGCATTCGGTGAGAAAATTTCAACTGCTGCAAAATTGCAAACCCAAGAAATTTTCAAAACGTTAATGAAGGCCATCCATCCTTACATGCCTTTCATCACTGAGGAAATTTTCCAAGCTTTATCTGGAGAAAATGCTACGGCTTGCACCATTAGCGAGTATCCTGTTGCTTCAAATTTATCTTCATCTAATTTGGATCTTCCAATTGCATTTGTGTCTGAAATTAGAAACATTAGAAGTCAGAAAGGGTTATCACCGAAAGAAAAGTTAGATGTTTACATGCTTAAACCTTCTAGTGAAGTTATAGAGTATAAAGAATTGATTGTTAAGCTTTCTAACATTGATTTAAATTTCGAAAACACAGATTCTAGCAATGTGGTGGTATTCATTTCTGGCACTTCAGAGGTGAAGGTTATTTTAAACATTGAGATCAACAAGGAAGAAGAAATTGAAAAGCTTCAAAAAGAAATTTCTTATTTGGAGGGATTCATTGTTTCGGTTGACAAGAAGTTGTTAAATGAAAAATTTGTGGCAAACGCCCATCCCGAAGTTGTTGCCAAAGAGCAGCAAAAGAAGAGTGATGCCTTAACGAAAATTGACAACCTCAAGGTACAAATATTATCATTGTCTTAATTTAACGATAAATCAATACTTATTTTCCTCTCGTAACTAACTTTTCAATGATGGTTTCGCCAACTTTGTTGCCTAGGATTTTGCCATTTTCGATGGCGTCGATGAAGTGAATGCCACCATATAAACGGCTCATGCATGCTTCGTTGCTGGCTGCTCTGAAATTTTTGAAGGTTCTGATGCCAAGTCCAAATTCTTTTTCTGTGCTGTCGGTGAATTCATATTCGCCAAAAATATGCGTCAAAACAGTTGCCGCAGAACTCGAAACAACGCTGTGTCCGCTAGGATATTCCGGGAATCCTGGGGTTTCAATAGGAGGTAACCACGATGAATCAATGAGTTCCCTAACAGATGAAACTGGACGTACATATTCAGATTCATACTTCACTTTCCAACAACTCACAAAAGCATCGTGAATTGCCGATGATAATAACGCCATTCCTTCTGCCGATTGAATGAGTGAATACTTTTTCTGCTTCGCAACAATTGAAAACATTCCCAACCAATGTCCTGCAGGAGAAACCTTCAAAACGCTAATTGTAGCATGCCCGTAATGAACAGTGGTGTTCGGATTGTCATCCCAATATTTTGCAATGCGCAATTCGTTCGAATCTTTGCGATTCACAACATCGTAAACTTCTTTACAAAGCGAATAGAAACGACTACTTTTTAAAGTAGAAAAGGGCTCAGGCAGTGGATAATTGATCCA
>CAMBFD010000080.1 GCA_945865625.1 Chitinophaga pinensis | reverse complement strand
AATTATTTGTGCAACTTATTTCAACCGTTTGCTGGTGTCATTACCAATATTGGTAAAGAACATTTGGAGGGATTTGGAAACATTGAGGCTGTTGCAAAGGAAGAAAGTGAAGTATATCTTCAATTACAAAAATCTGAAGGCTTGGCATTCATTAACCTTGATGATCAGTGGCTTGGAAATATGTCTAAACGATTATCGAACAAATTTACATATTCGCTCATCGATAAATCTGCAAATCTTTTTGCTGAAATCGTTTGCGAAATGCCTTATTTGAAATTTAAAATACATCACAATCAAACAGAAATTGGAATTTTCGAAGCTAAAATTGGAGGGAAACATAATTTATACAACCTGTTGGTAGGTATATCATTGGGAATATCATTTAACGTTCCTGTTGAAGTAGCTGCGGCAAGCGCTTGCGAATATGTACCTACCAATAATCGAAGTGAATGGATTCAATATCAAAATTGCAAAGTGCTCTTGGATGCATATAATGCAAACCCCAGTAGCGTTGAAGCTGGACTATTGAGTTTTTCTACTTTAGAGGGACGTAAAGCCATTTTCCTTGGCGATATGCTAGAACTTGGCGAATCTTCTTTGAACGAGCACAAATATATTTTTGAATTGTGTAAAAAATTAGCATTTGACCAACTTTTAGTATGTGGTAAGTATTTTTACGAGGCTGTAGGAGATTTCCCAATGAAATTTGAAAGTGTAGATACATTGTTGGCTTGGCTCGATACACATCCAATTGAAGCCGATTATGTATATATCAAAGGTAGCCGAGGTATTAAGATGGAAAAAAGCTTGGAGCATTTTAGGGTTTAGCGTTTAGCGTTTAGAGTTTAATGATATAAAAAAAACAGCGCAATTTGCGCTGTTTTTTTTATATCATTTTCAATATTGGTTTAGAAATATTTCAATCCCGTAACCAATCCTGTGATTAATAAATTTACAATGGCTAATGGAATCATTGATTTCCAACCAAGATGCATCAATTGATCGTATCTGAAACGTGGAAGTGTCCAACGAATCCACATAAATACAAAGACAAAGAATAATATTTTTGCAAACATCACACCCACTTGAGCCAATCCTAGCCAAGTTGGATCCGTAATCAGGTGCATTCCTGGGAAATTATATCCCCCAAAATAAACACAAGAAATCACAGCACAAGAAACGAACATGTTGATGTATTCTGAGAAAAGGTAAAACCCTAATTTCATACTTGAATATTCCGTGTGATAACCACCTATTAATTCAGTTTCGCATTCTGCCATATCAAAAGGTGCTCTGTTACATTCTGCTAGCGCAGAAACAAAAAACAACAAGAATCCCAATGGTTGATAAAACACATTCCAATTCATTCCGCTTTGTTGTGCTACTATTTCATTTAAGCTTAATGTACCGCTGATCATTATAACGGCAATAAGCGATAAACCCATACTGAGCTCGTAACTAATCATTTGTGCACTCGCACGAATGGCGCCATAAAGAGAATATTTATTGTTAGAAGCCCATCCCCCAATCATAATTCCATAAACACCTACGCTCACAATTCCAACAATATATAAAATACCAATGTTAATATCTGCAACTTGAAGCGCTACATCTCTATCGAAAATACGAATACTGGTGCCCCAAGGAATTACAGCACTTGTAATTGTTGCCACAATCATTGCAATGCCAGGACCTAAAATAAACAACCATTTTTCAGCATTTTTTGGGATAATTTCTTCCTTGAACAATAATTTTCCTCCATCGGCAAATGGCTGAAACAATCCAAAAGGACCAACCCTATTCGGGCCAAGTCGATCTTGGAAAAACGCTGCAATTTTTCTTTCTCCAAACGTCAAATACAAAGCGATTACCAAAGTAGCCAATAAAATGACTACAATGAGTATCAACTTTTCTAATATCATTGCACTATCCATGGTTTATGCTTTATTTAATAAAGGTGTGTGAGCAGGGGCTACTTTTTCGTAATGATTTGTAGAAATCACCGAGTGTCTGCTAATTTTACGTGGCCCTTCAACATTCCAATCTTTAAGATCTTTTTTGTTGAAACGGCAATCGTTGCAAATAAACTCTTCTACTTCACCATATTGGTCTTTGCGGGCTGTAACACGCGCAATTTCATTGCCAATCATCCACAGAACAGCTTTTCCACCACATTTTCCGCAGTCGCAAGAAGCGTCCATGGGTTTTGTATACCAAACACGACTTCTAAAACGGAATGTTTTATCGGTTAATGCACCTACAGGACAAACATCAATCACATTCCCAATAAATTCATTATCGAGGCTATTTTGAATATATGTACTAATTTCAGCAGCATCACCGCGCTTAAGAATACCATGTTCGCGATTGGGAGTGAGTTGATTTGCGACATAAACACAACGGTAGCAAAGAATACAACGCGTCATGTGGAGTTTGATATATTCTCCGATATCAATTTTATCGAATTCTCTTCGTTTAAATTCATAACGAGAAGTATCTGCACCGTGTTCAAATGCCAAATCTTGTAAACTGCACTCTCCTGCTTGGTCGCAAACTGGACAATCTAAAGGATGGTTGATCAATAAAAACTCAACAACACCTTTACGCGCATCAACTACACGTTCGCTAGATTTATTTTTAACTTCCATACCGTCCATAACAGTTGTGCTGCAACTTGCAACCAACTTAGGCATTGGACGAGGATCTTTCTCACTACCTTTTGACACTTCAACCAGGCAAGTTCTGCATTTACCACCGCTCCCTTTTAAAGGTTTGTAGTAACACATAGCTGGAGGAACAACTTCACCACCAATTTGGCGTGCTGCGTTCAATATGGTTGTACCTGGATCGACTTCAACTGTTTTTCCGTCGATCGTTACTGTTATTTTCTGAATTTGTTCAGACATCTTTATGCGTTTACTTTTTCAAAAACTTTTTCTTTAACTAATCCGTAATTTCTTGTTGTGCATGCATTTGGTTCTTTTACATGCCATTCAAACTCTTCACGGAAATGACGAATTGCGGCTGCTACTGGCCAAGCGGCAGCATCACCTAAAGGACAAATGGTATTTCCTTCAATTTTACGTTGGATATCCCACAATAAATCAATGTCTTCCATTTTTCCATGTCCATATTCCAAACGATGCAATACTTTTTCCATCCAACCTGTACCTTCTCTACAAGGAGAACATTGTCCGCAGCTTTCATGATGGTAAAAACGAGAAAAGTTCCAAGTATTTCTTACAATACATTGATCTTCATCATAAATAATAAATCCACCTGATCCCAACATGCTTCCATTTGCAAATCCGCCGTCTGCCAAACTTTCGTAAGACATTAAGCGATCGTTCCCTTCAGCTGTTTTACAAACCAAGTAATGCGGCAAAATTGGAACTGATGATCCACCAGGAACGCAGGCTTTTAACTTCTTGCCGTTTTTAATTCCACCACAGTATTGATCGCCATAGATAAACTCTTCAACAGATACTCCAAGCTCTAACTCGTAAACACCTGGTTTATTGATGTTTCCACCTGCAGATATTAATTTTGTTCCAGTACTTCTACCGATACCAATTTGGGCGTATGCATCACCACCTTCATTCACAATTGGAACAACTGCGCAAATGGTTTCAACGTTGTTTACAACAGTTGGACGTTGCCATAAACCTTGAATTGCGGGAAATGGTGGCTTCATTCGTGGATTTCCACGCTTACCTTCCAAACTCTCAATTAAGGCGGTTTCTTCACCACAGATATAGGCACCAGCACCTGGAGATACCGATAAATCTAAATTATATCCAGATCCCTTAATGTTTTTCCCCAACCATCCGTTTTGATAAGCTTCAGCAATCGCTTTTTCAAGAATTCTCAAAACATACATGTATTCTCCACGGATATAAATGTAAGATTGCTCACAGCCTAATGCAAAAGACGAAAGAATCATTCCCTCAATTAATAAATGAGGAATTTTTTCCATCAAATACCTATCTTTAAAAGTACCTGGCTCACTTTCATCAGCATTACACAATAAATGACGAGGAACTCCTTCTGGCTTTGCAATAAAACTCCATTTCATTCCAGTTGGAAAACCTGCTCCTCCACGACCGCGGAGTCCAGATTTTTTAACTTCTTCAACAACGTCATCTGGTGACATTGACTTTAATGCCTTTTCAACAGCTGCATAGCCACCAGTCTTACGATAAACATCATAAGTATGTATGCCTTCAACATGAATGTTATTTAATAATAATTTTCTCGACATGTTATTCTTGTCCCATATAATTTGCAACAGGCTTTAATCGGTATTGTTCGATTAAAGCATCTACTTTTTCTTCTGTAAGATGTTCGTGAAACTTCTCACCTGCTTGTAACATTGGAGCATAACCACAAGCCCCTAAACATTCAACGGTCTTTAAAGTAAAAATACCATCGGATGTTGTTTCACCATCTTTAATGCCCAATTTGTTTTCAATATAAGAAACGATTTTCTCTGCACCTTCAATCATGCAAGGTCCAGTTCTACAAACTTCCAACTTTACTTTACCCACGGGTTGGGTATCATACATTGAATAAAACGTAGCAACTTCATAGACCTCAATTGGTTGAATGTGCAACAAACGCGCTACATAATCCATCACAGGTGTAGACAAATACCCAAAATGTGCTTGAGCAATATGCAACGTCCTAATTAATGCACTTTTCTGTTTCCCTTCTGGAAATGAAGAAACGGCTCTTTGAACTTCATCGAGCAATTCTTTTGGAAATTGAATGTTTTCTATATTTTGATTTTCCACGAATTTTAAAATTAAGCGTCTAACTCACCAGCAATTACGTTCATGCTACTCAGTGTTAAAATAGCATCACTTAAAACCGAACCTTGAATCATTTCTGGATAAGCTTGATAGTAAATAAAACAAGGTCTTCTGAAATGCAATCTATATGGTGTTCTACCACCATCAGATACCAAGTAATATCCTAATTCACCATTTCCACCTTCAACGGCATGATAAATCTCACCAGCAGGAACTGGAGTCTCGCCCATTGTAATTTTGAAATGATAAATCAATGCTTCCATACTTCTATATACTTCTTCTTTTGGAGGGATATAAAATGATGGAACATCGCCATGGTAATTGCCTTCAGGTAAATTGTTCAATGCTTGATGAATGATTTTCAAACTTTCATGAATTTCTTCCTGACGAACCCTAAAGCGATCGTATGTATCTCCATCTTTACCAATTGGTATTTGAAAATCAAAATCTTGATATGAACTGTATGGATTCATGACTCTTACATCATAATCGACACCAGCTGCTCTTAAATTAGGACCCGTAAATCCATAATTCAAAGCTCTTTCAGCTGATATAGGGCCTGCGCCAATCACTCGATCCATGAAAATTCTATTTCTTTCAAGTAAATCCGTGAATTCTCCAAAAACTTTTGGAAAATCTTTTAAGAATTTCTTAATTTTTGCAAAAACCGCGGGGCTGAAATCTCTATCGAATCCACCTATACGTCCGACATTTGTTGTTAAACGAGCTCCACAAATTTCTTCAAAAATATCATAGATTTTTTCTCTTTCTTGGAATACGTAGGTAAATCCGGTTAATGCACCCGTATCAACACCAATTACAGAATTACACACCAAATGGTCAGCAATTCTTGAAAGCTCCATCACAATGACACGCATGTAATCGACACGTTTTGGCATTTCAGCACCAATTAACTTTTCAACTGTCATGTGCCAACCCATGTTATTGATCGGTGAAGAACAATAATTTAAACGGTCGGTAATTGGGGTAACTTGTTGGAATGAACGATGTTCAGCTAATTTTTCAAACGCACGATGAATATATCCTACTGTTGGCTCTGCGCTAATAATTCTTTCGCCATCAACCTTTAAGATATTTTGAAAAATACCATGGGTTGCAGGATGTGTAGGTCCTAGGTTTAAAGTTGCAATTTCTCCGTCAACTGTTTCAAGGCTAGAAAATTGTCCTTGTCGATTAATTTTCAACTCACTCATCTTCCAAAAAAACTATCTTGTTTATCATCCCTAGTTTCATCTTCTAAGGCATATTCTTTTCGCATAGGATGATAATCCATATCATCCATATTTAAAATTCTTCTCAAATCAGGATGTCCCTCAAATTTAATTCCGTAAAAATCAAAAGTTTCTCTTTCCATCCAATTGGCAGCTGAAAATAAAGAAACCATTGAAGGAATACTCAAATCATCAACGCTTAAGTTTACTTTTAGTCTCAAACGAATATTTTTTGGTAAATGATGCAAATGGTAAACCACTTGAAATTCATTCCCTACGTTTTGAGGATAATGCACGCCACATAGATCTGTTAAAAAACCGAATTCTAAATCTGATTTCAAATACGAAACCATATCGTAAATTTCCGACTTACCAACAACTATATTCATCATTTGGTAATTATCTTCTGAAATAGAAGCATTTGGAAACTTCGTTTCAATTTTCGAAACAATCTCTTGTAATTGAGTATTTTCCATTATTTAACAGTTTCAATATTATAACTTTCCAACATCTTACGATATTCATCGCTATTTCTACGGCGCAAACTTTCATTTGAAGCCAATTCTTGAATTTTTATCAATCCTTCAATAATTTGTTCAGGACGTGGAGGGCAACCTGGCACGTAAACGTCAACAGGAATCACTTTGTCAATTCCTTGTAAAACAGAATATGTATCAAAAATACCACCACTTGATGCACAAGCGCCAACCGACAATACCCACTTAGGTTCAGCCATTTGGTCATAAACTTGCTTTAAAACTGGTGCTAATTTCTTAGAAATTGTACCCATAACCATCAAAAGATCGCACTGACGCGGAGTGAAACTCAATCTTTCAGATCCAAAACGAGCCAAATCGTAATTCGCACCCATCGTAGCCATAAATTCAATTCCACAGCAAGATGTTGCAAATGGCAAAGGCCACAATGAATTCGCACGAGCCAATCCAATTGCTTTATCTAATGAAGTGGCAAAGAACCCTTGTCCCTCATGCCCTTCTGGTTGTTCAACAATGTTTACCATAAATTATTTTTCCCACTCAAGGGCACCTTTTTTCCAAACGTATATAAATCCAATTAAGAAAAATCCAATAAATGAAACCACAGCGGCAAATCCAACCCAACCCATTTCTTTAAAATTTACAGCATATGGGTAGAAAAAAATGACTTCTACATCGAACAACACAAATAAAATGGCCGATAAAAAATACTTGACAGAAACAGGGAATCTTGCATTTCCTTGACTCTCAATACCACATTCGAAATTCTCTTCACGTTGCTTTGTTTTTCTGTTGGGTCCCAACAAATGGGAAACACCCAATGTTAACGCCACGAATCCAACTGCAACCCCTATTTGGATTAAAATTGGAATATAACTTTCTGGTGAGTTCATACTTTGCAACAAAAATAATAAAACACAAGTGTACTAGTGACAAAAATTTTAAAAATAAAAAAAAAAAATCAACGAACGAAGTTACTATATTTGTAGTTTAATCATTATTTATGAAAAGGACAATTCTTTCAACACTATTTATGGCAGGTGTTATTACATTAACACTCACCCTATCGAGCAATACAAATGGCCCAGGCGACAATAGAACTGGGTCTCCAGGAAGCTCTGGAAATTGTGGAAGCTGTCATAGTGGAGGTAATTTTAATGGCAATATAAATGCAGGTATTGTTGAGATTGGTGATACCACATTTGTTTCAACTTACACCCCAGCCAAAGTTTATGAAATTTGGGTGAATGTGGAAGGAACTTCAACAAAAAAGGGTTTCCAAACAACCATCATGAAATCAGATTTAAGCGAAGTAGGCACTTTGGCTTCTGCTCCCTCAGGTACTTCTACTTATATGAGTGGTACAAAAAAGATTTGGGGGCATACAACACCAAGTGCAACGGGTAATTGGAGAATGCAGTGGACCGCACCTGCTGCTGGAGCTGGCGATGTTTTTGTTTACGGGGCTTCCGTTTTAGCAAATGGAAATGGAAATTACAATGGCGACCAAGTTGTTACAGGTTCTAAAACAATTAAAGAAGCAGTGGCAAGCGATCAAGAAAACATTCAAAAATCAACAATTAAATTACTTGGGAATCCTGTAAAAAATCAGATTTCAATCAGTGAAAATGCTCTTTACATGGCCGTTTGGAATAATGCCGGTCAACTTGTT
>CAMBFD010000079.1 GCA_945865625.1 Chitinophaga pinensis | reverse complement strand
TTTCAACTAAATACCAAAATTTCTATGAAGTCATTAAAGTAAAAGCAAGTTTTTCTTACACTCAAAACGGATATACTTTTGATTTTAAGAATCTTTCAACCGGTGGTAAAGATTTTCATTGGTTTTTTGGAGATCTAGATGAAAATTTCCAAGAAAACCCAACCCACACATACAGCAAAGCAGGGCCGGTAGAAGTATTGTTTATTGTAAATTCACCTCCATGCGGCGGTGATACTTTCCGTCAATACATCAATCCGCAGCCCCCTGCTGCATCTTCTGCAAATAAATATTTATTGCAAGGTGTATCTGTTTTCCCAAATCCCGCAAATGATCAATTAAATATCTTCATCCCTCAGGAATTCGGAAATGCAAATATTCAAATCAGAAATACACAAGGTCAATTAATCACTTCGAATAAAGTAAATACTTCAAGAGAAGTGTTATTGAATACCAAAAATATTCGCAGTGGATTCTACTTTGTAGAAATCATTGCTAATGGCCAAAAAGACACTTATAAAGTTCAAATAAGCCATTAACAGATAACAATATTCTGTACAAAAAGAAAACCCCTTTGAAATTCAAAGGGGTTTTCTTTTGCAATATATTTAAGATTCAAAATTAAAATCCACCACCATGTGGCATACCACCCGGCATTGGCATTCCTGGAGGTGGCATTCCTCCCGGAAACATCATCATCTTTTTATCTTTATCATCAGATTTAGCACCCAATTGTTTCAATGTATAAGTGTATGTTATCATTGCATACCTTGTTAAAACTTTTGTTCTCACATCTTCAAAATAAGATTGATTTATATTTCGGGTAATTGCCCTATTTTGATTGAATAAATCATAAACTGTGAATCTTAATTCAGACTGATTGTTCTTGCCAAATTTTTTACCCAAACCAATATTCAACAAATAATAAGATTGATTCAATGTAGATGTTAAGCCCGAAAATAACTGATGACTAATATCTGTGCTTACAACCCATTTATTCGTAGGGTTGATGGTCATTCTAATTTGTGAATTCTGATTCACATAATTTTGATCCATAGACCTTTGCAATGTATTTGATACAAAATTGATTGATGTTGTACTCATAATTGTCAAATCAACTTTACTCAAATTTGTACCCAAAACAAGTCCAAAACTTCCAGATGGATTTCTTGCATAGTTTGCTTTTGCTTCATCTAAACCAACTTTAATCATACTTGGTGTTTGCGTAAAATTTAATCCACCATTCATGTTCATATTGATTTTCCCTTTAAAAAATGGTCTCCCATATGTCCCAAATAACCGAATACTGTAATAACCATCCATATTAATTGCCTGCGATAGCTGAGAACCACGATTTAACTGATATGAGCCAGTATCTCCTATTGAAACGTCTAAAGGGCCATTGTTTGCTATTTGAGTGAGTGAGGTAATATAATTACGCGTGTAAGTGGCATTGATTAAGAAAAACTTATTGGATGATTTCTCCATATCTACACTGAAATACCTTAATGTTAAATTATGTTGAAAATCTTGATCTAATTTTTGATTCCCAATGGTTATTTGTTGGAGATTCGAATTATTGATTACTTCTTGCAATTGATCTACCGATGGAGCATTGTTACTCGCCCGATAATTCAAACGCAAATTCTTCTTCATCCCTATTTTATATCGAACACTAACATTCGGCAAAACGGAATAAAACACCTTGTTTACTGATGTTAAATATGGAAATTCCTGATCTCCATTTAATGTAGCAACTTGTCCATTTACACCAACACTTGTGTTCCACTTGTAATTCTGATATTGATACTGCGTTCCAATTGAATGACTTACATAACCATTCTTAAATCGACTCGATAAAAATGTATCTACATTGTAAACATCTGAATTCAGTATAATTGGCGTGTTATTTAAACGATCGCTTCCATTCAAATTGTAGTTTAAATTATAAGAAAAAGCCAATAAATGATTGCTATCTAAACCTTCAGTGAATGTTGTATTCGCCGACAAGGTTTTTCCAAATTTTCCAGTATTCACCCTTTGCAATTTTACTGTATCAGTTTGAACCGAACCCAATAAAATTTCTGATTCATTTGTTATGTTATTCAACCCAATTTGATTCGTAAATCCTGGATTAACATTCACCGACAATGTTCTACCTTTTTTCAAGTATGAATGCATCCAATTTAAATTCAAGCCCCCATTAAGGCCATTTGATTGATTTAGGTTGATGTTGTTCAGTGCATTTTGAAAGGTTAAAGATAATTCAGGATTATAAGTGATACCATACAATGGATTATTTTTATCATTTGATTGAATGGTTAATCGCGGTTGAATGATCAATTTATTTACCGAATCTATTTTCCAATCAACTCTAAAATTAATTCTATGATTGATATTGGTTGTTAAGCTTGAATCAAGCTCATTGTAATATAAACTTGGTTGCGCACTTGATCCGGTAACATAAATTCGATTAGTTTCACTGCTATTGTCAGTAACGGTTCGGTTAAAAAAGTAACTCGCTGAAAAATCAACTTGCTTTAATTTGCCCAATTTGTCGGAAAAATTAAGTCCAACAGCATTTGTAGTATTGATGCCATTTTGATTTCCAACAAAGAAATTGCTTGCCCCCATGCCACCTCCGGCGCCACCAAACATTCCGCCGCCCATACCACCTTGACCTCTACCACCACGCCCTCCACTTCCCATTGATCCCATGATATCATCAATTGAAAAGTTTTGTTCATTAATATTATTAAACTGAGAAAGCAATGTAAACCGTCTATCTCCAGCGAAATAATTCACGTTCAAGCCTGCCTTATACTTGTTTACTTCTCCGGTGCCATCAAACGACCTACCGTAACCACCAAAAGCTTTACCAAACATTCCGTTCTTGAATCCCATTTTAGTGATAATATTCATTGTTTTGGAGGTATTCCCATCATCGAAGCCCGTAAATGCATTTTGATCTGATTTACCGTCATAAATTTGAATTTTGGAAATCACATCGGCTGGTAAATTCTTAAGCGCAGAATTGGGATCATCACCAAAAAATGGCTTACCATCTACCAAAACCTTTTTCACTTGTTCACCTTGCGCTTGAATTTGACCATTCGTGGAAGTAACTCCCGGCATTTTTCTCACCAAATCTTCAGCTGAAGCATCTGGATTCACTTGAAAATTACCTGCATTCATTTCTGTGGTATCGCCTTTTTGAACAATTAACTTTGTTTTAATTTCAACGCCGCCTATTTTGTCCTTCAATTTCAATAAAACAATGGGCTCCAATAACAAATCAAACCCATTTTCACCGCGTTCAGGCCTCCAATTCACATATGCTTTCATTGTTTCATATCCGTCAGCAATCACAATTAAGTAAGCAGACGTTGCGAATTTTCTGAAAGCTCTTCGATCAGTATTGTCAATTGAATTCAACTTGAACAAAGGAAAAGATAATTCTAAATTGAATACACCTCGATCATTTGTTTTGACCTGTGCCAACATTGCTGCGATAACTTCATTTGGCAGATTAGCCAATTGCTCCATTGATGGTTCTTTAAAAAAGGTATCGGACATCGAATAGAGGCGAACGATGGCATTGGCGATTACATTTCCTTCAGCACCTTGAACGCTTCCAGTCACTTTCAACGGCATTTTTGGTTTGCGGCCACCTTCATTACCAATTTGTGCTGATAGCCCTCTAAAAAGTAAGCCCAACACAAATACTATCAATAATTTTTTCATTGTATTCTACAAATTTCGGGTATTTGAATCAGTAAAATGCATTGAATAGCGATGCATTTTGTCTTTTAATCGATTATTCACGCTTTCCATACAAATAATTTAATTCTAAATACTAAAAAAATCGCTATTTTTGTATACTATGAATTTACTACCCTATATTCTAGCTGGATTTGCAATTTTAATTGTACTATCTGGCTTAGTTACAGTGCAACAAGGAACAGTTGCAGTGGTTACAATGTTTGGAAAATATCAGAGAATTCTAAACCCTGGTTTAAACTTTAAAATTCCAGTTTTAGAATCTATATACAAAAGAATTTCAACCCAAAACAAATCAATAGAACTTGATTTCCAAGCAATTACACAAGACCAAGCAAATGTTTATTTTAAAGCAATGTTGCTCTATTCTGTGATTAACAATTCAGAAGAAACCTTAAAAAATGTTGCTTTCAAATTTGTGAATGATCGCGATTTTATGACCGCCCTTATTCGAACAATTGAAGGCAGTATCCGCGGATTCGTAGCCACTAAAAAGCAAGCCGAGATTTTGTCCCTCCGAAATGAAATCGTTGAATCTGTAAAACACAACATTGATGATGTGCTTGAACAGTGGGGTTACCATTTGCAAGATTTAGCTTTGAACGACATTACTTTCGACGAAGCAATTACAAAATCTATGGCGCAAGTTGTGGCATCTAGCAATTTAAAAGCTGCCGCAGAAAACGAAGGACAAGCTTTATTAATCACTAAAACCAAAGCGGCTGAAGCTGAAGGTAATGCAATTAAAATTTCTGCTGAAGCTGAAAAAATTGCCGCGCAAATGCGTGGACAAGGTATTGCATTGTTCCGCAAAGAAGTTGCAAAAGGTATGTCGGAAGCTGCAAATGAAATGAAAACCGCCGACCTCGATTCTTCATTTTTATTGTTCAGTATGTGGACAGAAGCCATCAAAAATTTCGCAACAGACGGAAAAGGGAATGTCATTTTCTTAGATGGTTCTACAGATGGAATGAATAAAACCCTCAAAGAAATGATGGCAATGAACGCCCTTCATAACGAAGAAAATTCTAAAACCAAAAAATAATTTAAAACCAATTGTATTCATGGGTTGTTACTCTAAAAGTCCATGAATACAGTTGCAGTTATTTTTCCTCACCAATTGTATTGGCCCAACCCAGTGTTGGCGAATGTAAACCAAGTTGTTCTTGTTGAAGAATATTTATATTTTAAACAATATAATTTCCATAAACAAAAATTAGTATTGCATCGCTCAAGTATGATGCAATATGCAGAAAGATTAATTTCTGAGGGATATCAGGTTCAGTATATTGAATCGAATCAAGAAATTTCCGATGCGAGTTTACTGTTTAAAGAACTAACAGCTAAGTTCAATTCAATATACATTTGCAACCCTTCCGACGATTGGTTACTTAAAAATATCCGAAAGGCCATTCAAACCACGAGCGTTGATTTGGTTGTTTACCCCTCCCCTAACTTTCTAAAATCATTAAATGAAAGTCATGAGTTCTTTGATGGTAGAAAAAGATATTTCCAAACCGATTTTTATGCCCTACAGCGAAAATCCCTCAATATTTTAATTGATGAAAATGGGAAACCCAAAGGTGGTAAATTAACTTTTGATTCCGAAAATAGAAAGGCATTTCCAAAAAATGCAACAATGCCCGAACTTCCCTTTCCTATCTTAAATAAGTCAACAATTGAAGCCAAAAAATACATTGAAACTCACTTCCAAAAAAACATTGGAAATATCAATTTTACTTACGAAAAACAATTTTATCCAACAAATCACGCCGAAGCGGATCTGTGGTTAACCCAATTCATTGAACAGCGATTGGTGCACTTTGGAGAATATGAAGATGCCTTTTCTAAAGACCCTAACCAACATTTCTTATTCCATTCGCTATTGTCCCCATTGCTCAATATTGGATTGCTTTCACCGAAGAAAATCATTGATCAAACACTTGATTATGCTTCCAAGAATGAAGTTCCATTAAATTCTTTGGAAGGATTTATTCGTCAAATCATTGGTTGGCGAGAATTTATTAGGGTCGTATACAAACGCGAAGGTTCAGCGCAAAGGAACTCAAACTTTTGGAACTTTTCCAGACAAATTCCACCTTCTTTTTATTCAGGAAATACTGGAATTGAACCTGTAGACACCGTCATTCGAAAAGCACTCAATACGAGTTACTCTCACCATATTGAACGATTAATGATCGTAGGGAATTTCTTCTTATTGTGTGAATTTAACCCAAATGCGGTTTACCAGTGGTTTATGGAAATGTATATCGATGCCTATGATTGGGTGATGGTTCCCAACATTTATGGAATGTCGCAATTTGCCGATGGTGGTATCATGACCACTAAACCCTATTTCTCAGGTAGTAATTATATTGTGAAGATGAGCGATTACAAAAAAGGAGATGGAGATTGGCAAGTCATTTGGGATGCCCTTTTTTGGAGGTTTATCAACCGACATAGAACCTATTTACAACAAAACCCAAGGCTTGGCATGCTCATCATTACCTTCGATAAAATGACCACTGAAAAGCAAGATCTGCACCTCAGCATCGCCGAAGATTTCCTTAAAAAACTAGATCAAGAAATTCAATTATAATTTATCTAATGACTTGAATATATCCCTGTAAAACTTTATAGTTTTTACGATGCTTCAATTTGTATAGATATTGACCATTTGGCAATTCATTTCCATCACTGTCAACCGCATTCCAATCATTTTGATAATTGTCAGTGTAATAAACTCGCTTGCCATAACGGTCTGAAATCGTTAAATCATACATTTCCAACTCTCCAAGTTCTATCAAATCCCAAACTTCATTCTTTCTATCTCCATTTGGTGTGATGATATTTGGAATTCTTAGGGTCAAAGGATCTTCAACAATGATTCTTACAGTATCGCGTCCAAAACAACCGTTGATATCGAAACCAGAAACCGTATAAATTGTATCCTTTAGCGGTCTAATTAAAATATTCAAAGCCGAATCTTTGCCTAAAATTAAAGGTCCTATCCACTTAGAAGCCAATGCATTTTTCAATCTTAATTGAATGGCTGTCCCCCTATAAATCATGGTATCTAACAATGCATCATAGATTTTATTGAATGTGATCACTTTCCATTTCAACGAATCTTCACAGCCAAATGTATCTTTCGCTACAACTTTGTAAATTGCTGAATTTAGATTTGTGATTTTTGCCGTCGTTTGATTTAATGGGTCATTCCACAAGTATGAAACTGGACTGTTCAATATCGATGATGTAACTTCCAAATATGCATCGGCCTTTCCAAAACAGTTGGTTGTATCGAATATCAACAAAGCCAAATTTAATTTTGAGGGACTTACCACAACGTAATCATTTAAATTTACCGCCGGCGAACAACCATCAGATATATTTAATTGAACATTGTTGCTATTTAGAAAACTCATTTTAAGATTCTTAGATGTAATTGTCCCTCCATTTAAAAGCCAAGTATATTTTGTACTATCGCCACCTTTGACAGTAAAACTCACATCAAAGCTATCACCAGAACACATTTTATTGTCTGAAATTGACCAAGAAGCAACAATAGGTGGGAGTTTTTGAATTGAAAAATTCACCGTATCATTTTCCAACATACAACCATCAGAAAGCACTGCCTGATAATTTGTTAATCCCTCTAACGGATTCAAAGTTGGAGTATAACCCACAACTGCTGGATCTGACCATGATACATAATGGGTTGAAACCCTCCCACCAGCGCTGACAAGGTTTAATGGTAAATTTTGACCAGAACAGAGCATTGTATCATTCACTTTAGATAATTCCAAAGGTGCTGGAATATTGACTTGAATGCTGTCGTCATCGGGCACCACCGTACAGCCATCTGTGAGCACCACATAGTAAACCGAAGTATCGGTTACAGAAACAACTTTATTGGCACCAGTTCCTAAGCCTTTATCCCAAGTAAATACATAATTTGCGGGATCTCCTCCAATGCCAGAAACCGTCAAATTTACATTGGTTCCAGGACAAACATCAGCACTTAATCTCACAGGCACAACTTGAAGTTGACTTCGCATATTCACCCTCGCAAATGCTGTATCGGTTTTATCTGAACATCCATCATCAACAATAACAAAATAATCAGTTGTGTCTTGAGGCAATACCATTTCAGATGAAGGACCATAACCAGCGGCTTGAGACCAATAGTAGGTATATGAAGTAGACCTACCCCCTAATGCATAAGCCTTTAGGATTACATTTCTCCCATAGCAAACGGTTGAGTCTTTGGGTAGCAATTGTACTGAAATGGGATCATATACTCCCACCGTGATAGAGTCGATAGCGCTAAGGCCTGTGCATGCGTCTGTTACTTTGAAATAATACTTTGTGGTAGATGTTGGTCCCACTTTATAAAGTGATTTATTGATTAAAGTTTTAGCTGTAATTGGCGGAGATATAAATAAATCACTTGAATTACCACCCAATAATTTAGGCATGATATTCACTGAATCGCCCTGGCAAATGAAGGTATCGTTGCCTAAATCAATTTTTAATTCAGGTCGATATCCAATATACTGAATTTTAAATCCTTTTCCTGTAACATATGGATCACTTAGTTGTTTAAATTCAATGGAATTGGATAAAACTGTTTTCCA
>CAMBFD010000078.1 GCA_945865625.1 Chitinophaga pinensis | reverse complement strand
AGCAAGCTTCCGAGAATTGGGAACATTTCGTATGGAATAGGGTAGAACTTTCGGCACAATAAATATCCGAAAATAACCATCGAAGCGTACGCAATGAGGGTGGTGTATGCTGATCCCATGAATCCCAATTTGGGAATGAGCAAATAGTTGAGAATGATTGTTACAATTGCACCCCCAAAAGCTGGCAATGATCCGATTTTAGTTTGTGCAGAAACTTTGTACCAAACTGAAAGTGTGTAATATATGCCAAGAAATAAATTGGCTGCCAATAAAATTGGTACGGCATTCATGCCATTGGGATGCTTGAAATATTCTGGGTTTTGAATTAAGTATGGCGCAATGAATGGAACAATGATCATTGTACCTAAATAGATAATAGATACAGCGTAAACAAACCATTTCATGACATATGCGTAGCTGTGTTTGGCATCGAGTGATTTGGCTTGTTGAAAGAAAAATGGTTCTACTGCAAATCGAAAGGCTTGAACAAATAAAGTGAGCACAAGACTCAATTTGTAGAATGCCGAATAGATACTGGCTTCATAATCGCCAAGTCCGTTTGGAGTTAATTTTTTGATCAGAATTCTATCGAAAGTTTCATTGATCATGCCCGCCAATCCTATGAATATTAAAGGATAAGCGTATTTTAACATTTGCTTTAATAGATCAATATCCATTCCCCATTTTAAGTGTTTCCAAGTACTAAAAAGCAGTGGGAAAGTAACCAACGATGCAATCAGGTTTGACAAGAAAATACTGGAGACCATATTTTCAGGCTGTGCCCAATAAAAGGCCCATTCATAACCGTTTTTATATAGAATTGGACATAAAACGATGAAGAAAACGTTGGCTCCAATATTGACAAAGATGTTTGAAAGTTTGATGAAAGCAAACTTCCAAGGTTGTTGTTGATTTCTGAGCCAAGCAAATCCGAGGGCTGAAATGGCATCTACTGAGAGAATCATTGTAAACCACAGCGCATATTCAGGATGCTCAGGGTATTCAATGTAATTCATGATAGGTTGTTCAAAACATTTGGCTAAAACGATCCAAATAAATCCGGTAACGATTAAAAAATTTCCAGCTGTTGAAAGGATTCTTTCTGGTTTATCGGTTCGTTGGGCAAAATGGAAAAATGCTGTTTCTAATCCAAAGGCAAAGAGAACGGAAAACAAACTTGCGTATGAGAACATCACATTCACCACGCCATAATCTGAAACACCGCTTAAATAGTAAGTGTATAACGGAACCAAAAGGTAGTTGATAAACCTACCAAAGATGGTGCTTAATCCGTAAATAGCAGTTTGAGATGCCAGTTTTTTAATGATCGACATTGAGGCAAAGATACTTAAAAGGAGTTTTCAAAGTAAGACTTTGCAAGCGGACCTTGATTGAACAATAAATCAACAATTGAAACATTTGGTCTAAAACCAAATTTTTCATGGAAAACCTGGTTGTATTCTGGAACATTGATTTCGTTACTTGGTGAATAAAACTTGGTACTTTCGGTAGGTTGGGTGATTTGAATTGGCAAGTGCTCTAGGCCAATCCATTTGCAAATGTCCTTCAAAAGTGTTATATTCAGAGTATTCAAATCGGGAATTTCCTGATCTATGATGTTAAAAATTCGATAATCGTAGTATTCGAAAAACGGCGATTTCCCGTAAGCCGTTTGCAATGCGTTTTTATGTTCGCGAATCCATTTTTGAGAATAGTCTATGAGAATCTCGGAATACGCGCCATTTTTGGTATGCGCAAGAATTGGTACCACCAATGTTTGTAATTGATTAGGCCCAAGAATATTGTATTTATTGAGGAATTTTGACTGATTAAAACCGCAATCCAAACAAATATTCAGCAGTTGATTTTGAGTGGCATAGATAAACCATTCAACATTTGGAAGGAATTCTGGGAACATTAAATTCATAGGGGTAAGCGCTGAATTGAAAGTTTATCGGGGGTTTCTTGAAGTAAAGTTTTGATCGATTTTTTAAATGAGGGATGGATGAGGCCAGGGGCAATTTCAGCCAATGGTGCGAGAACAAACATGCGATTTTGAATGTGCGGATGTGGAATTTGGATACTGTTTTCATCCATTTTACAATCATCGAATAATAAGATATCTATATCGATTGCTCTAGGTCCCCATTTTTCTTGCCTTACCCTACCCATTTGTTTTTCTATGTTTAGGAGTTTTTTTAGCAATAATTTTGGAGGAAATGGGGTGTAAATCTGAATGCATTGATTGATGAAATCAGGCTGTTCTGCTAGTCCCCACGCGGCAGTCTTATAAAATGATGATGTTTTAATAACAAAACCAATTTGTTGGGCAATGAGGACATTCGTTTTTAATAAATTTTGAATGGAATTTCCTTGGTTGCTGCCAGTAGAAAGAAAGACATTATGAAACAATCTGGACACGGGCACGAATATAATCTGCAACAAACTATAAAATGAAATAGTATTTTTGTATTTATGAGAAAATTCTTTTTTATCATCCTTAGCTTATTCGTAAGTTATTTAGGGGCACAAACAAAGATTAACGGATATGCCGATTACCCAACAGAAAATTGGGTGATGCGCAAATTTCAGAACGACCCATTAAATGTGAGGTATTACACATTTAAAAATGGTTTAACATTAATTACCTCAACAAATAAGAAGTCGCCAAGAATCAATACAATGGTGGCGGTAAAAACAGGTTCTAAGAATGATCCTGCTACAAATACAGGATTGGCTCATTACCTAGAGCACATGTTATTTAAAGGTACAGACAAATATGGCAGCTATGATTGGAGCAAGGAAAAGCCCTTGTTAGACCAAATAGATGCCTTGTATGAGCAATATAATTCAACGAAAGATGAAGGTTTAAGAAAGTCTATCTACAGAAAAATAGACAGTACAAGTCAGTTGGCCGCAAAATTTGCAATTGCCAATGAATTTGACAAAATGTGTCAGTCAATGGGAGCAGATGGCACAAATGCGTTTACATCGAATGATATGACTGTTTACGTGAATGATGTCCCTTCAAATATGATGGACAAATGGTTGAGTTTGGAGGCTGAAAGGTATAGAAATCCGATTTTGAGGTTGTTTCACACAGAATTAGAAGCGGTTTATGAAGAGAAGAACATTAGTTTAGACAGAGATGGTGATAAAGTTTGGGATGCTTTAAACGCAGAATTGTTTCAGAAGCACAATTATGGTTTACAGACCACCATTGGTACCATTGAGCACTTAAAGAATCCTTCGTTGAAGGCAATTCGTGAATATTATCAAAAGTATTATGTGCCAAATAACATGGCCATCATTATGGCTGGTGATTTTGATCCCGATGCTGCCGCAAAAATGGTGGCTGAGAAATTTGCATATATGCAAAAAACCGAAGTTCCAGTTTACACTTATGAAGATGAATTGCCAAGGAATGTAGAAAGGGCTATTGAGATTGTAGGTCCTGATGCTGAAAATATAACCATTGGGTTTAGACTTCCGGGTGCGAAAAGCAAAGAAGCGAGAATTGCCAAATTGGTTGATTTGTTATTGAACAATTCATCGGCTGGTTTCATTGACCTTAACTTGGTAAAACAGCAAAAAGTATTGTCGGCAAATAGCGGTGTAGATATATTGAAAGATTATACTACGTTTTTGTTGATGGGTAAGCCAAAAGCGGGTCAGAAATTAGAGGAGGTGAGAGATTTGTTGCTTGCTGAATTGAGTCGAATTGGCAAAGGTGAATTTGATGAAAAAATGCTCAAAGCCATTTTGTTGAATGAAGAAATTAGACAGTTAGAGGCTTACAAAGACAATGGTTCAAGAACTGGTTTCTTGATGAGCACTTTTGTGAATGGCATTGACTATAGGATTGCGGCCAGTGAATTGGCTTTAATGTCAGAGGTTAAAAAAGAAGAAATTATGGCTGTAGCCAATGAGTATTTGAAAAATGATAGGGTTGTTATTTTTAAAAGAAAAGGAGAAGCCGAAAAAGCGTCAAAAATTGAAAAGCCTGAAATACATTCTGTAGAATTAAATAGAGACAAACAAAGTGAGTTTGTTAAAAATTGGTTGGCTAAAGAAAGTGAACCAATGAAGCCAGTGTTTTTTGAAACATCTAATGTAACTAAAGTAAAAAGCGGCGCTGCCAATGTGTATTATGTGAAAAATACGGATAATAAATTGTTTGATTTTACCATTCGCTTTAATCAAGGCGGGTATAACGACAAACGTTTGGGTTTATTATTTTCATACTTGAAATATTTGGGAACAAAAAAGTTCAGTGGTGAGGAATTTAGCAAAGAAATGTATGCCATTGGATGTACTTTCAATGCTTTTGCGAGTGAAGAAAATTCTTATGTAACAGTGAAAGGCCCTAATGAAAATTTTGCCCAAGCTTTGGAAATGGTTACCGATTTGTTGAACAACGCCGTTCCGAATGAAACGGCATTAAAAAATGTAGTTTCCGATGTTTTAAAAGGCAGAGAGAATAGCATGTCGAATGCCAGAGCAATTCAACGTCAGTTGTCGCAATACATTTTATTTGGCACAAACAATCCGGCTAAGTGGATCATTAAAAATGACGATTTAAAGAAAATTACAACTTCTGAATTGTCGAAATTATTGAAATCTGTGTTACAATCGAGTTACGATATTGCGTATTTTGGACCGATGGGTATTGCGGGAAATTCAAAAGATCAACTCACAATAGAGACGATTTTGGAACAAAATAAATTGGAACCAAAATCATTCCCTGGTAAAATCAATTCTGCGGTTGTTTTCAAAGAGAGATCAATGACAGCAAAGGAGGTTTATTTTGCTCATTACGAGCAGGTTCAAGCGAACATTAATTGGTACACAAATGCAGGTGACTATAACGATCAAATGCGTCCAATGATCATTGCGTTCAATCAGTATTTTGGTGGGGACATGAGTAGCGTGGTGTTCCAGAATATTCGTGAGGCAAAAGCGTTAGCTTACAGCACATATGCATTGTTTAATATGCCAAAAAAACCCACGAAACCAAATACCATGATGGCTTTTGTGGGAACACAGGCAGATAAATTTCATGATGCTATTGGATCTATGAATGAATTATTGCAAACATTACCGTTAAATGAAGAAGTGTTTGAATTGGCAAAGCAGAGCATTATCAATAGAATAGAAACTGAGAGAATTATGCCTGAAGGGTATATTTTTAGCTTGTGGGGCATGGAAGAATTTGGCTCTAAGGAAGACTTGGGGAAAGATATATACGCGGAAATTCCAAATATCACGATGGAAAAGATTCGTAAATTTCACGAAGAAAAAGTGGCTAAACAAGTCTATCATTTGGGTGTGGTTGCGAGCAGAAGTAAAATTAAGAATGATGATTTAGCGAAATACGGCAAGGTAACGGAAGTAAGTTTAGAAGAACTTTTCGGGTTTTAAGTTGAAAATTATACAATAAAAAAGGGGCTTTATGCCCCTTTTTTATTGTATAGAATTGAAGTTTAATCATTGATTCTGTTAAGACTTCATGAGTTCATGATTTCTGAAGTTGTATTTTGCAAATAATTCTTTTAGAGAATCTTTGGTAAAGGAATCTTGTAAAGCTTGTAAATGGCGATAATGGTGAATATCGGTACAAGCAAAATCGAACATTTCGGTCTGTAGCATTTTCTGAGCAATTTTCTGTACCTCTTTACCATAATAAGGGGTTAAAGAAAGTAAATTTAATTGCAATTCAAACCCAAGATCTTTGAGGTGGTTATAATTGTATTCCCAGTTGTTATGGTAATAGATATAACGTTCAGGATGCGCTAGAATTGGTTCATAACCTTGGATTTGTAGGTCGAAACTAATTTTTTCAACGTGATCAGGGCGCTGGATGTAAGAGAATTCGACTAAAATTTTATCATCAACAAGTTTGAGGAATGGCTCTTTATTGCGCAATTTTTGGCTAAAGATGTCATCCATCATATATTCAGCCGCAAAAGAGTGGTTAAAATTTAAATTATTTTGAATGATCGCCTCATTGAGAACGTCAAATCCTTGCTTTATCGATTCTGGTGAATTTGGGTGCGTATCGGCAATAATGTGTGGCGTAAAAATGAATTCTGTAAAACCAAGATCTTGAAGTCCTTTTATAAGGTTCAAAGATGTCTCAGAATCTGGCGATCCATCATCTATACCCGGAATAATATGATTATGAAAATCTATCATTTTTTTCATTAATTTGATTGAGAATGTTTCGTTTTGATTGACCAATAATTTCAATTATAAACAATAATAAGTATGAAACAGGTCAATCGATGTTATTTTTTTTGTGAATGGATATTTTTTTGTAAGAGTGGGGCGTATTTAGATGCTTTAGGGTTATTAAACAATAATTCGTAGAGATTAAATTGTTTCATAATTCAGAATAACAAATATGCAATAATTTTTTTTTAAGTATTCATAGTCTATTTTTCAAATACTTTATGAGTGATTTATAGGAATCAAAAAAAATATAATTATTGATGGAACAATTTGAATTATAAATTTATCTGCGAAATATTTGACGAATTGAAGAAAACAGGTATTAAAATTATTATGTTGATAAATTAATATTCCAATTTCCATTAAAAAGTTTGTTTTATAATGAATCTTTTATAAGATTGTAAATTAAACCAAAATTAATAACTTATGAAATTTAAATTACCAAAACCTACCATTGCTTTGTTGCTGTTTACGGCATTCATTTCGATGGTCTCGGCTCAAACCCGAGTCATTCGGGGCAAGGTTACATCTTCGGATGGCGAACCTGTTTCGGGAGCTACTTTAAAGCTCTCAGGAGAGAACAAATTAACTACATCACAAGACGATGGTAGTTATGCACTAGCGGTTAACAGCATGAGTGGCGAGATTACTTGTCAAGCATCTGGCTTTAGAAATGCAAAGGCAACTGTATCGGGTGAAGAAATGAATTTTTCGCTTGATGAAGATATGCTGGGTATTGATGCTGTTACAATTACAGCGGTGGGTATTAAAAAGGAAAAGCAAAGTTTGGGTTATGCAACCACTCAAGTAAAGGGTGATGATGCAGCTCAAGGTAAAGATCGTTCCGTTTTTAACGGATTACAAGGTAAAGTTGCCGGTTTGAGTATTTCTTCCGGTGGTGGTACTCCTGGTTCATCTACCCGTATCCAATTGCGCGGTGCTACAACTTTAAATGGCGACAATCAACCATTAATTGTTGTTGACGGTATTCCAATTGATAATTCAAGTATTCAAAATGGCGACAATTTAAACCGTCAAGTTGATGCTGGTAACCGTGCAAATGATATTAACCCAGACGATATTGAAACAATTGATGTATTGAAAGGTCCAGCTGCAGCTGTACTATATGGTTCGCGTGCATCAAATGGTGCAATTATTATCACTACAAAGAGTGGAAAAGGCAACATTGGTCAGAACAAGAAAATGAGCATGACATACAACAGCAGTTACTCATGGGAAAATCCTTTGCGCTTTCCTGAATTCCAAAATAAATTTGGACAAGGTGGTGGAGGATATTCTGACACTCGTGAAAACTGGAGTTGGGGTCCTCAATTTACAGATCAATTGCAGCCTTGGGGTCAAATGATCGATGGCGATCAAAGGGTGAAAAAATATTCAGCTTTGCCAAATAATGTTCAAAATTTCTTCAATACCGGACATACAAGTCAAAACTCATTGAGTGTTAATGGTGGAGGAGAAAAAGTTGGATACTATTTTTCAGTAAACAATTTGAACAATACTTCTATTATCCCTGGTACAGATTACAATCGTACCTCGTTTAAAGGGAATGGATTTGCGCAATTGGCAAATAATTTTACGGCCAATTTTAGTGTCACTTACACACGCACAAACTCATTAATTTCAACACAGGGCCAGAGTTATTCTTTTTATGATCAAATTTTACAAACACCGAGGGATATTCCTTTGCATGAGTTGAAAGATTTGAACAATAAATTTAATACAGTAGGAGGCTATTATGGTGCTTATACATTAAATCCATATTATATTTTGAATACTTCGGCAAATAAGAATACAGTAGATAACGTTTTGGGAGTTTCTACTTTGTCTTATGATCCTACTTCATGGATTAATCTTACCTATAGAGTTGGAACAAACTTCTATACAGATGAAAGAAGAGCATATGAGCCAAAAATTTCAGGTGTTACAGGTCAAAATGCATCTCAAACAAGCAAAATTGGTTTGTATGATGAGAACGATTTCAAGGTAAATGAATTGACATCTGATTTGATGGCAACTGTAAAGCGCGACATCACAAAAGACATTAAATTAACGGCATTGCTTGGTCATAATTTCCGTCAAAGAACGGTAAATACACTTTCGGCTTCTACAGCTGGATTGGTAATTCCGGGCTACTATAATTTGGACAATTCAGATGGAAGACCTGACGTTTCGAATTCTTATTCTCAACGCAGAATTGAAGGATTTTATAC
>CAMBFD010000077.1 GCA_945865625.1 Chitinophaga pinensis | reverse complement strand
CAGGATCAAACTCTCCATAGTAAAAGTTATTTGATCCGGCTTCCCAAAGTATTTTTCAATTCTGGGTGGCTTAGCTATTCCTTACTCTTATTCTTTCAAAGAACTTTATAATTCCCCTTGCCGTAGCAAAGTTGTTATTTCATTTTTTTCCCCTCTATTCTTCCTAAAGGGGCTGCAAATATAATACTTTATTTCTTATTCGCAACTTTATTTTTAGAATATTTTTTAAGGCTTCCTCTGTTTCTACAACCACTTTCGCAATCTCAATCCAAATTTTAATCCCTCTTAAAATACCTATCAGAACGGGATCGCAAATGTAACTCTATTTATTTTCATTGTCAAGCATTAACTCAGAATATTCTAGAGTAATTCCACTTGGTATTATGACACAATCAGTTAGGCTTTAATTATTTTTTTACACCGAACTAAACTTAGTCCAAAACCATTAACAATTCCCTGCGCTGCCTTTTTTGTCCCTCAAAAACAACAACATAATTTCCAGATGCAAGCGGAACATTCATCTCCGTATTTCCCTCAAAAACAACTGCGTTATAGATTAAGTGACCAACAATATCATAAATTGCCAATGATGCTTGTCCTTTTAAATTGGAAAACACAGTGAACTTTCCATTATTAGGATTTGGAAATAATTTAATTTTAAAGTTATCGAAATTATTCACCTGTGAATACACGGAATCATGTTTCCAACACCAACTATCCATTGCCTGCCACATACCGAGGGTATTTAAACGTCCTCCAGAAAGTGTTTTCGACATTAAACTATTATTGGTATCAACCATTGACAACATCCACAGTTTAACTAAAGCAATTGCAGAATCTGGATTTTGATTTAACAAGGATAGGTAGGCCTTACAAGCTGCGGCGTGAATTAAAGAAACAGCACCTGAAACTTGAGGCGAAGCGAAAGACGTACCACTCTCGTCTTTATATGGAAAACCCATGGCATTGGGAGATGTGGTATACATGTTTTCACCTGGAGCGGCTAAATCTACAAAAAATTTAGAGTATCCACTTGTCGCATGCTGATCCATATCATCAGAACTTGAAACTGTAATTAGATATTGACTACCGCAAAGTGTAGGGATGTCGCCAGTAACGCTCACATCAACATTTCTATTTGTTGCCGCAGATACAGAAACAATTCCAACTTTACCTAGTGAATCATACATAGAACACCAAATTGGCGCATCGCTGGCAAATGCATTATCCATTCCAACCGACATATTGATTGCTACAATATTGGCACCTTTCATTTTATTTGACTCCAAATAGAGTTTTTTCATTTTGTAGGCATAGATCATTGAACGAATCACTCCTAATTCTCCATCCCCCAAAGGATCTGAAGGATAACAAAGTATAGGCATGATTTTAGTTGTCCAGTTAGTACCCGCAATTCCAGTATTATTATTTCCTCTTGCACCAAAAACACCAGCAACGCAGGTTCCATGTCCGTCAATAATTGATTCGCTGTTGAAAATAAAGGGTGTTTGATCTCCCCCATTCCAACCTAAATAGTCATCGATGAAACCATTTCCATCATCATCAACACCATTATATGGAATTTCATTCCAGTTATGCCAAATATTATCTTTCAAATCTACATGCGAAGTATCCAAACCATCATCAATAATTGCCACAACAATGGTGTCGCCGTTTCTATCTGTTCCACCAATTGAATTCTCCCAAACGTTATAATTCTTAGTCAAGGAGAATTGATATTGCTTATTTAAATAAGTATCGTTGGGTACTTTTCTCTTTTGAATTGGGTGCGTTGATTGAAAGTGGTTGAATAAATTAGATTCTTTTAATTTTTGAAGGACATTTTCTCGATTGGGAAAAATACGGGTACCAAAAGTACCGAAATGGGTGTCGTTTTGAGTAAATAAGCCTAATAAATTCCAATTTGAATCTATTATTTCAATCTCAAAAGGCACATTGAGAGATTGAAATAAATCATTAAGTTGCAAATAAGAGGCACTTTTCTTAAACTGAAGAATAAACGTGTGATTGTAGGGAATTGAATAATTCAGGTTCTTTTGCTTTCGTGGAAAATCACTCCATGTTTGAGCTTTCACTATTGAACAAAAAGTCAACAAGCCAATTAACATCAGTTTATATTTTGGAGGAAGCATATTGCAAAAATAAGAAAGCCCCGAAATAAATCGAGGCTTTCAAAAATGTTTATTTAAAATGATTGTTATTTTTTACCAGCAGCTTTCTTTTTTGCTTCTCTTTCCTTCATTTTCGTCAGATAAGAATCGAGCTTGCTTTTTGTATCTTCAATACGAAGATATGTAGCATAATCATCGCAAAGAGCTCTCATTTTAGAAATATCTTTATTCTCAGGTGCCAAAGCTTCTGCTTTATTGTAATATTCAGCTGCAGCTTCAAAGTTCTTTAACTTCATAGCAACATAACCAATGCGGATTAAAGTTTCTAATGATTCGGGCTGACTTAATAAATTAACAAATTCAGATGTAAAAATGGTTGCTGAATCTGCCTTACCAGTCGGAATTAAAATTTTGTTCATGGTAGCATAACTTTTTGATTTCAAATCAAGTACTTTGCCATAATAAACACTTGCCATTTCATAATTTTTAGCTTTTTGGTATAAAAATGCAATGTTTCCAATTGCAGTTTCAACTTCCAAAGCTTGTTTTACTTTGGTGACAGAGTCAATTTTACTTAACCAAGTAATGTACTGTTGCTTTGCAAAATTTGTTGAATCTGATCTATCTAACAACATAGAAGCTTTAGCCATTGCTGTATAAACTTGAATATATGAAGAGTCAGTGGCCAAGAAATTTTTATTTACTTGAATTTGTTCTTCATATCTTTTTGATTTACTCAAGGCACGATCCATGTAAAATAAGTCGCGCTTGTTGATTTTGCCAGATTTTTTAATCGATTTTAACTTAGAAATCTCATAGGCTTCATTGAAACGACCTGCGTTATACAATTGTTCAATAGCCACATCGTACCAACCATCATTGGTATGTGCAGTATCTGATAAAACAGATTTGTAAACACGCATACCTTCGGTCATTGAAGAATCTCTAATTAACAAATTCGCTTTATTAAAAGATTCTTTCTGAGAGAGATTTCTTTTCATTGAAGCAACATATTTCTCTTCATATAATTTGAAGTTTCTCAAGGCTTCTCTATTTTCGACAGGAGTTGTGTTTTTCTTACCTACATATGCATAAGCAATTACACCATAAATATTTGAAAATTCATATACGGCTAACAAATCGTTGCCTTCTGAAATGGCTTCGTCGAACTGACTATTCAAGTAAAGTGCTTCAACGAAACGGCGACGTGCAGATAAATTATTATTTCTTTTAAGGTATTCTTTAAAGTAGAAGATAGCACTATCATTTTGTTTATTCAAACCAAAAACTTCAGCCAACTGACGGTAAGCGGGTGCATAATCTTTGTCTTTGCCTAAAGCTTCATAAATACGAATTTTCGATAATTCATAATTTTGAACTCTGCGATAAACTCTTGCTTCTCTCAAAAGTGGACGAGGATCTTCTGGTGATTCATAACCTGCAGTGATATATTGTTGAATGGTTTGAGATTGATCTGTACCTTTGGTAATTAACATGGCATCTCCCATTAACAATTTGGTTTCATAATCGTCTGTTGCAGATGCAAGGAATTTTTCAGCTTCTTTTGCATATTCCATTAATACAGCAGGTTGTGCAAATTCAATCATCAAATAATTTCTTGCTAGCTCTTTATTGATAAAAGGAAGTAATTTCTTTTTTTCAGTTAAGGCTTTAGAAACAAAAATCTGAAAAGAGTCTTTTTGATTTTGACGCAAAGCCAAATGTGCTTTACCAACATAGTTGATCATGCATTTAGGGGAAATGGCAATTCCTGTATTGAACATTTTAATGGCCGCAATGGTATCGCCTTTAAGAATTTGATTCAACCCTGCATAATAGTAGAAGTTCGCTTCTTTTGGCTTTGCTGTAATTAATTCTTGAAATACTTTTTCAGCATCTTCAAATTGTTCGTTACGAGATAAACGATTAGCTTCATCAAGAGATTGCGCATTTAACTGAAATGACACAAATCCAATTAAGCTGAATAGGGATAATTTTATAATTTTCATTTTGGAACTGCAAAAAAACTAAATAATTGTTATTAATATGTTATGATAAACGAATATTTTTAATAAATGTTTTCATTTCGTGTCTATTTCTATCGTGCGTCCAACGTCATTCGACGGAATTAGTCCATTCTTTTTGCAAATAATTTGACCTGGTTGGCTATTTACGTATGTTATAAAACCGTTAGCCAAACCTGAATAACCTTGTAAATCATAAGCAACTATATCTTGTATGAAAAGATATTGATTTGCTTTAATTTGAGACTGGAAAGGGAAATGGGGGGAATCCTCATTACTTTGAACTTTTAAAATTCTCACTTTACTCTGATTTTCAACTGCTCTTTTATTGTAATTATTTCCAATGCTATTCAAAGAAATCAGGCCTAAAGAATTCTTATGCTTTTGAACATAGTCAATTATTTCTTGATCTGATTTAAATTGAACCAATTTGATTCCGTTTAATTGAAACTTTCTTTTTGTTTTTGAAATTATGTAATATTTCAATTGATCTATTTGAATTCCGAGAGTATCGCAAACAATTTCATTGAAATAAGATAATGGTTTTGCTAAATCTGAAAAATGTGATACAATATCGTTGTTTTTTATTTCTTGTATATTGGATTGTTTATCGGATATAAAAACCAATGAGGATTTAGCAAGTGGCGTTTCATGAACTGTGCAATTTCGATGCACTGCTAAATGTTCTTTTTGTTCATTCGATAATTTTTTATTGATGATGAATGCTTTTTTCAATGAATCAACTTCTAACCATTTCATGATTTGTTGATGAGAAGCGAAGATAGGTTTCACTTTTGCTTTCGGATAATTCATTTGGAAAAGTTCGATCCATTCAACCAACAGCAGAGAATCACTTCTATCAACATAAATTTCAATTGAACCAGCGGTAGGAACATCTTGTCCAGGCCCATCATAAGCATAATTCTGACATGCAAAAAATGAAATACAAATAATGAAGCAAAGACTAAATTTTTTCATTTTTATTTTGTTTGAAAATTGAATACGCTTTATACAATCTAAAAAATCCCCAAAGCGCAATAATGATTGAAATGAAATGAGTAGGGATATTGTTTTCTTCTAAAGCAGGAATAGAATGATTGCTTATAAAAAGATAAATGGACGCCAAAATGAAGAGGACTCCAGAAATGGCAAAATAAGGATAACCGACTTTCACGGCACAAAAATAAACGAGGCCGATAGAATATCGGCCTCGTTTAAATAAAATTATTGAAAAAATTATTTAACCATCATTGTTTTACTCACGCTATTGCCACCAGCAATAAGCGTATACGTATAAACACCTGAAGTCAAATCAGAACCATCAATGGTTAATTCATGGTTTCCTTTGAACAAATTAGAATATGTTTGATTTTTCACAATGGCACCCATCATATTGCGTACTTCGATTTTTACATCGCCTGGACGAGTCAACCAAACCATAACGCTTGTAGTATTGTCAAATGGATTTGGATAGTTTTGATTTACAATCAACACCTCACCTGTATTTGGTTCATCAACATTAGCCAAACCAATAACTTCATCAAAAATATCTTTAACTGGAATTGCCTGATATAATATTTTGTTCAATACAACATCATGATTGGCTTGTATCGGATCGTTATTTTGCAAGTTAGTACCCGGAATATCATCTTGTTGCCATACTATATGAACAAAATCATTTACATCTCTTGCAATTGATCCATAATCATCTTCTAATAACAGTGATTGTGTGATATTTTGAGGAGTTCCCCAATTTTTGCCACCATCTTTTGAGTAAACGATACCTAAATCACGGAAGTTAGCATCCAAATCTGATAGATCTTCTTCTATTGGCAAACTGAATGCACAGAAAATATTTCCTGAAGAGTCGATACCCGCATTGGGAGATCTTAATGCTGATGTATTTCCTAAACGTGCAGCTGTAGGTGAAGTTGTTGGTATTTTACCGCTAGCCAAAGCTGCGGTAGTACTTGGCCTTAGTGAGTTAACACCATCACCAGTATTGTCAAATGACGCACCATCTGCAATTACTTTGTTTCGGTTAACTAGTGTTTGTTTAACCTCTGCGGCATACAATACTTCCAAATTATCCATCGCAAAAAAAGCAGGTGTGTTCATGCCCAAAGAGTCATTATCTGAACTCACCATTTCAAAAGTTACACTGTCATTGGTTTGCGTAAAATTCACTTTTTGCCATGTCCCTAGAAGGAAATTCTTGGTGGTATCTAAAAATCTAAAATCAGCCAAAACCACCCTTTTAGATTCCATTTTCTGCCCTTTCATGAAGGTTGAAATCACTAAAATCGAACTATCTTTATCGGCAGCGTTGAATTTCTTCGCAATAGAATCACCCAATTTCATGGAGTTGTAAGCATACGTAGAATTGGTGATTTCCATAGAGGTTACACCCAACATTCTAGGATTTAAAGAGGTTAATTTTGCATTGTTTTGTCCAATTGCAAAGATTTTTTCACTATTTTTTGCGCCAGTCCCAGTAATTGCTGAAAACAATTGTTTGTCCTTGTTGCTTTCCTCAATTTTGTTATTGTGCACATACGACAAAGCCCAATTTCCCGACCAGTATTTAGAGGTGGTATCCCACCCAAAATTCATCAGCATATTTCCTTGGGTGATGTACCTTGGAATACCAATTTCTCCTGTTTGCACCTTGCCAGAATCGAGGCCCTTAGAAGAAAGTTGATCAAATCCATCTTTAATGAGACTCGGAGCACCTTGGGTGTTTACAATAGTGTCCATATCTTCATTCCAATACATTAAACCTTGATAACCAGGAAAAAAGCTAAATTGAGTATCTGTGGTATCATCGTCTAACACTCTAGATAAACCCCAGAAAGCATGAACTTTACCAGAATTATCGATTAAAACATCACAAGTACCATCAGCTGTAAATGGAGTATCGTTCATCAAAGTTTTAGATTTGTAGGGAGCATATTTAAATTTCATGGCATCAAAACGCTTCCAATTGTTTCCAAAGTCAGCACTTTTCCATACAACTGTACCCATAAATAAATCAGAATTTACGATAGCTACATTGTTGCCTTTTACATCAATATTGTATTGGTCTGCTCCACCGTTATCGGTTAACGTACTATCATAATCAGGCAACATACTGTGTTTAATATCCCAATTTTTACCACCATCTAATGAACGACTGTAAACCATTGGTGCGAAAATGCCTTTACGTGTTGGTGCGCGTTTTTCGCCAGGGGCAGCTGAATCTGTGTAAGAACAAATCAAATGAATTGTATCTCCGTTACTTGCAGCTCTTGCCCAAATTGGTTTATAGGGTGCATCTTGCAAAATACTTGTTGTTACGCTTGGACGTGCATCATTCGATGTAGACACGGTCATATAAAAACCTCCGTTAGTTGCATCGTGACCAATTGTAAAAACATTGCCATTTGACAAAACACCAATACAAGGCCAACCCGTTCTCACATTCTCAACACGAGAAGAATCACTTTTACCCCAAACACCAGCAGTTGTTCTGAAGTTGTAACCAGTACCACGACCAGGGAAACCTTGAGCACCCGAGTAGGAAGTTGTCCATGCCGCTGATATTGATTGATTTTTATGCATCACTACACGGTGAGACGTTGAATAATTCGATTGTAAATCGTAGTAGGTAGAACCAATCCTTACAAAGGAACTTAAATTGGCACCACGACCTGAAACAACCTTAGATTTTGGTTTGGCCAAAGTTCCAGTTTTTGTATCATTATCGATAAATACATTTGATCTCGAAGTTTTAACCGAAGGGCCAAATGTTGCACCAGCTGGCAAAGACATCTGTGCTTGTGAAAAAGCGCTAGAAATCATTGCCACTGTGCTTAAAAATATGTAAAATTTCTTCATAATTATTATTGTATTTGCGAATTAACAAAATTTTAATCTAAGATACGCAACGCTATTGCGAAAAATTGCAAAAAAAAGACCATTACTTGGTTCTTTTTAAAATATTCACTACTGCCTCAACGAGCAGTTCCCCATCGGTTGCAGCACCTCTGTGAACTCCTTTTAATCGCAGATCGAGATATTTAATTTGACTGATGGCCCATTCTAGATCAGTAAGTGAGTAATTATTTTTTGCGCTGAGATAGTCATCCATAAAAAAAGGACTTACCCCAATTTCTTGTGCCAGGTCATTTTTACTATTCGCTTTTGAACAGTGCAAAGCAACAATTTTAGTAAAAAAGCCAAATAAAACTGGAACCATTCGCATTAAGTCGCCTTTTTCAGCTTTAATACCCATTTGATGCGCAATTTGAACTGATTTATTGAAGTTTCTTTGCCCAATTGCCGTTTGAAGTTCAAAGACGT
>CAMBFD010000076.1 GCA_945865625.1 Chitinophaga pinensis | reverse complement strand
TACAGAAAGAGTATCGAAGGCCACTCATACGACAGCATTGCATATGCTATCAACAAATCGGAAATCGTAATAGATGGAAGGATAGTTAAAGTAGAAAGAGAAACCATCAACTGCTTTAACTCTAACCAAAGTGGGAGAGCTAGATTTATCCAGATCTCTAGATACGACGGAGAAATCGTACATGTCTTAGATAACGCACCAGAATTAGGGGGGGATTAAGGTTCGATCAAGGCGATAGCGAATTTGAATTCCAGCGCTTTGGAATAGAATGAAAATCTTACATCGATGGGGCGAATGCAATACGCACCGACTGTAAGATTAGTATAACCCCTGTTTCTTAGGGGTTCTGCCCCAATGACTATTAGAGTATTTACTTATTTAAGTATTTTTGAATTTCGTCTAAATTAAACGAAACAACTGTTCCGTCAACACTCATACAAGCACCACTTAACCCAAAAGTAACGTTAAAATTAATTTTGTTGACATCGAAATCAATTGCTAATTGGTCAAAGTTGAATGGTATAAATGAAGCACCTTCAAAACAATCTTTTGTTTCAGGATCATTTGAGTATGACCTGTATTCTTTTTCAATTTTAGAATTAATAATTGAAAGCAATGTATTTCTATTTTCATTAAAAACCGTAGCGTTTTTAATTTGAACGTAGCTTCCGTTTTCTTGCTTCTTAAATACAGAATACTCATAAGAATATCTGCCTCTATTATCAGGATATCCCTTTGAGATTGTTTTGTATTTTTTGTACAAACAAGTTTTAGTTAAAATAGGGTCACCACCATCTTCGTTTTTGGATTCTTTTTCAGTGCAAGTAGCCTTGTTTGCTACTTGTGCCATTGTTACAGCAGTCAATCCAAACGTTGCTATTGCTGTTAGAAGTATTGATTTAATTTTCATTTTATTGTTTTATGAATCATTTTCAATACTTTATTAAAGTCTGAACGAATATCATTATAAATGATTTTGATTTCAGCTTTATCTTTTATTTCAGAAGAATTTAAAGGTAAGTTACCATCGCAATCGTTTGATTTTTTCAAAATTTGAATTATATTTTCATTCATATCATAATATACTCTATACTCATGGGAACAAGCCTCTGCCCCCGAAGATATAAATACAAAGAAAAGTTTATTGTTTTTTAAATAGTAAGTTTTATTACTGATCCATTCATATCCACTAAAATTTCCATTGTATGTAGTATAATCTTTTGAAATATGACAAAGTTCAGCAGTTTGTTCAAAAGGCATTTTCTTAGAACTTGGAGAATAGCCTTCATAATTAGTCATCTTACCCTGTTTGCATTTTTTCGAAATATTTGAATTGCTGAGTTTTATGATTTCTCCATACATTTTCTTTATTTCCGCAATTCTTGATGAATTATTTTGGGAATAAGAGGGTGTGAAAATAGAATTTGCGAATAAAAAGATAATAATTGAATATTTCATGTTGTTTTGAGTAGTCTCCACTGTTGTTTAATTATTTTCCGTTTTTTATACTGTTAGCTGGTCTACAGTTTTGTATTGTCACAAATGTACAAATATTTTGCCTAAGGAGGTTCTCTTGTAAATTCGCTATTTCATCATTTAGCCTTGCCAATAAAAGTTTGTAGATAAAGAAGTTGGTGATTCCGGAGACGAAAACTATTTGCCACCACTGAACCTCCAATTTCTTGTAGGTGCAGTTATATGCATTTGGTTACGGGTTAATTTCAATGATCACATTGTTGTTCACCGACTTATATATTTCATCTATTTCGTCATTTGTAAGGGCGATGCACCCTTTTGTCCAATCATACCATCTATGAAACCTTTTGAAATAGCCATATTCATTTCCAAGACCATGGATTAGCACACCGCAACAATCTCCCCATTCTCCAACTGCAATTGCTTTATGATATTGCGTTTTCGTTTTTTTTGTGCCTTTAAAATGGCCTTCAGGTGTTAACCAATCGCCTTGCTTTGTTTTTTTATTTAATCCATTTCTGCCAAGCGAAACCTTATAGGTCGAAATTAACGCTTCCTTGTAATAAAGTAAAAGTTCGTGATTGGCTTTGTTAATTATGATTTTGTCAGCTTTTTGATCAGCTTTTATTTTGCTTTCAGGATAAAAGTAATAAACTATGAATATAAAAAATGTAAAGAATATAGTTGGCAATAATATTTTACCTGTTTTCATATTGAATATTTTATAGTGATTTGTTCAAAATATTTCAAACCTGATCACTTGGCTAAAGTTACCTGCAAAGGTTTGCAGATTTGCGATGTGGCGGACTTAGAAGCAGTATCTTTCATTTTACCGCTATATCCGCCATATCCGCAAATTTGTTGTTATGGGTTTGACGCCACTTATTTGTTAAATTATTTACATTCAGCTAATGCTTTCAAATATGCAGCGTTAAACTTTTGATAATCATCTGCATCTTTGTATTTGCCTTGCATTTCTTCACCAAGAGCCGCTGCTTCTGCAGCTATTTTTGTACTTTCTGTAACAACTGACATATCTCCAGTCGCTGCTTTTGCAACACCTTCGGTAGCCAATTTCTGTGCTTTGCACATTAGCTCTGCACATTTCTTAGCATCGCTTTCAATAGAGTTACCTCCACAACTTGTAAGAATGAATGAAGCAAATAATACTACTCCTAAAATTGTCATTGTTTTTTTCATTTTGTTTTGCGTAAGTCGCCACTTTTTTTAGTCCGTTTTTTTTAGTGGGGTCTGTCTCCACTTTTTAATTTTTCGTTTAATCACTATGGATGTTTTGTCCATTGGCTTTCGCAAACCGTCTGGGTTTTTAACCTTACCCATAACATGATTATATACGAAAGTATATTAAAAACCATGTAAAAACTAATTCTTGTGGAACCCCTATTTTTTGGGGGATATGCTAAAATTAAAATTAGCGTTTATAATAAATCCATTGTTATGTTGAAATACATTTCTGTTGTTTACTTCACGTCCAAGTTGAAGTGTCTGGTTTAAATAACCTCCTTCAATTCTTATTGATGGACTAAATCTGTATCCAAGCAATATGCCAACTCTATTTTGGTCAAAAATATTTTCATTAACATTTTTGCCAAAGCCTATAAAAACTTCATCGTAAATTGCTAAGTATGCTGTTTTATCGATAATTTCTTTGACTTTCAATGGTATTTGCATACGAAACATATATCTAAATCTATTCAATAATGGGAACTCATCTTCATTTGTCAGATTAGCATTTGAATATCGTCCTACCCAACGTTGTTCAAGCATAAAACGGTGCGATAAATCTAAAATGGAGACCTTATCTGTTATAGTTGCCATTTGAAAAAAACGATGTTCGGTAAAATCTTTCCCCATTCCGTTGATAGGAATCTCTCCATAAGGAAATGTTTCTACCAAAGCATAACCAAGTCTAAATTGTATTTTGGAGTTAAGTTGGTAATTAACTCCAACACGTAATAAACTCTGTTGCCATTTTGTAATTATTTCGTTTCTACGAAACTGATATTCTGTGTGGATACCAAACTTTTGAGAAACTTTGAATGTCCCAAAATAATTATACCATCCGATAGTATTATAGTTATTTAACCTAGTATTTTGAGCATTTATGGAGCTTGAGATCAAACTGAATAAAACTATAAGGTAAAAAACTATTTTATGATTCATGATATTAGGCTATCATGTTTATTGTTTTGTAATGAAAATTGTATCTGGATAGTAAGTAACTTCTCCTGTTAACAAATCATGCATTCCACCAATAATTCCAATTTCACCATTTTCAATCATGTGTTCAAGGATAGTACTTCTTTCCATAATAGCTTTTACGGTTCGTTTTACATTAATGGCAGCCACATTTTCTACAAAAACAGAATTTTTAGAGGTACGATTATCTTTAGTTTCCACTTCGTCATCTACAGCAGGTCGTATTTTGGCAAGTAAGGCTGTTAAGTTACCCATTTCGGCATGGTCACAAGCTCCTTTTACAGCGCCACATTTGCTATGTCCCAAGACAACAATTATTTTTGAGCCAGCTAATTTACAAGCAAATTCCATGCTCCCTAATATGTCTTCATTTAGAATATTGCCTGCAATTCTCACACTAAAAATATCACCAAGTCCTTGGTCAAAAATAAGCTCAGCTGAAGTTCTGCTATCAATACAACTTAAAACCACGGCAAATGGATGCTGTCCATCAGAGGTTTCGTTTGCCTGTTGTAAAAGGTTGCGATTTGCTTTTAAATTATTGACAAATCTTTTATTACCTTCTTTCAGTATGTTCAAAGCCAAAGATGGCGTTATGGAATCCTGTAATTCTTTTGTCAATGTTTTCATGATCTCTTTATTTTGTTTGTCATATCAATGTTGTCAATTAAGCTTGCTACCAACATTCGCATATTTTGGAATTTGATTGCAAATGCCTAAAAAAGGAGCAATTCTATTTTCTAATTTATAGGTCTCAAAAATAATTATGGGCATCCATATTTTTAATAGACCTTTCCACAACCTTAAATGACTTTTCCACAGTTTCCGCAACAGTTTTTCGGCCTATTTAATAATTTATTTTAAACTTTTATTACTCAGCCCGCACAAGTTCAATCGCAACCTCGTTGCGTCGATTGGTCACGTCCCAAGGGGCGTTGTAACCCAGGAAAAGAAGTTCGCCACGGGTTTCTAAGTTGTTTGATTTCAGTTCGATGTAAAGTTGTTCAGCGTACTTCTTAATTTTATCTGTACTCGAATATCCCCCAAAACGAATCACAGCCAAAATTTTCGGACTTTCTTGAATCAATTTTACCTGATTGTTCGATGGTGTGGGAAGGTCTTGCATGTTGTATTCGCTGGGCATTACGAACGACATCGATGCGGAATCGCCCATTTTCATGATCACCGGGGCCGTCATGGCAATTTTCTGTTGCGATTGATTTCCCCCGAAAATATAGCCCGCAACCGTTCTAAATCCGTTGCTGCCTTCTTGGTCGTAGTCAGATTTTTTGAGGGATGTTTGCGCAAGGATCAAACTAGGATACTCGCGAATTTCAACTTCGCCAAGTTTTTTAACCACCCTATATTTCGGCATTTCAATGTCCTTCACTTTAAAAGAATAAAATATAAATCCGATCAAAATTACGGATAACACAATTGTGATGATTGCCCAAAGTTTCATATTTGACTAACAATCATAGAGATAAAATTGTTTCAGGGGTGGGGAGTTTAATGTTGATTTAATTCAGTTCTAACCACTTTTTTGCAAATGAATCTGCTTCGATTTCCTTTTGATTGTTTTTGTCTGAGTATTCCAAATTCTCCAAAAAGACATCTTTTTTGCCGTGCAATAAAATATGGCCGGCTCTCAATTTTGAGGGAAATTAGGTCTGGAAACTTTTGCAGTTTCCGCAAAAAAACCTCCCTCTAAGTATAAAATTTCAAATGTCGGGGCAAATAGCATTCGCCCCCTCTAAATTGAATTTGTTATTAGTTCTTTTTTTGAGGGACATTTATTCATTGCTTTTGCTTTTTAGTTTAATTATCCATTGACCCGTTGTTGCTCCATCACGATCTATGATGCTTTTCTTTTTCAATGCATTGATATGTTTATGAACCATAGATGAATTTTTTATTAAAACTTTGAATGTCAAAGTTAAAATTACTTTACTCTGAACTGAGTCCAATTTCAGTCCAACTAGGTTGCGTTTAATCCAATTCTCAAAAGCATTTACAATTATTTCGTAAATAGCCCGTCAAAGCCAACGTCCCTCAAAGCCAAACTAAACTCCCCAAACTTCCGAATAATCCCAGGCGTTAAAATCAATTAAATTCAGTATTTTTGAGGAATCATTTAAATCCTACGAAGTAGGGTGAAATAAAAGCGACAAAAGAGATTTTGTTTAAGCTGGTTTTTCACCCAAAGCGTTCAATATAACTCATTCATAAAACGTGGTAAAGACTTTCTTAAAGGCGCGGTGGGAAAACCTCATCATGGCAAATTACACTATCAATCCCGAAATATTGATGCCTTTTTTGCCAAAAGGAGTGGAGTTAGACCTATACAATGGGAAAGCCTACGTGAGTCTCGTTGGATTCATTTTTAAGCGCAGTCGAATATTTAATATTCCCATTCCCCTAATGGGAACCTTTGAAGAAATAAATTTGCGATTCTATGTCAAGCGAAAGGTTGGCGATACGTATCGAAGGGGCGTAGTTTTTATTAACGAAACCGTACCATACAAACCAGTAGCCTGGCTGGCGAATAAACTATACAAAGAACATTATATCACCGTCCCTACAAAACATTACATTGCTTACGACCAATTGGTGAAGTCTATCCAATACGACTGGAAAGTAGGATCAAGTTGGAATCATATCAATGTGAAAGCAACAACAGAATGTAGGGAAATGGAACGCGGCAGCTTGGAAGAGTTCATTTTTGAACATTATTACGGTTATACCAAAATCTCAGATAACTTATCTCAAGAGTATAAAATCAATCATCCAAGGTGGTTGGTAAACGATGTATTTGAAAAATCTATCATATGCGACTTCTCGCAAATGTACGGACTTTCATTTGGCGATTTAAGTCACAGAAATCCAGATTCTGTAATTATCGCCGAGGGTTCAGACATTAATGTTGATTGGAAACGACAACCATTTTAATGTATAATAAAACCATTGCTAAACTCATCAATTCCCATGCCAAATTGTAGCATTTGCAACAGCGAAGATCATCGTTTCTATATTCAAACGAGTGCGATGATGCACAACCAAAAATCGGAATTGTATACTTTTAATCGTTGCCAAAATTGTGAATCGGTATTTCTAACAAACCCAGTCTCTGAAAATCAACTAGACCAATATTATACCGATGCCTATTTGCCTTACAGAGGCGAAAAAGCTTGGGGTAAATTTGCCAAATTTGTAGTTTGGGATGATCGAAAGTTAAACGAACGCAGGGTTAAAATGGCCTTGCAATATTTGCACGCGAAAACGGAAATGAATGTGCTCGATATTGGCTGTGGGAAGCCCGATTTTTTGGCGCAATTGGCAGAAAATCAAAATATTCACACAACGGGTGTTGATTTTACCTCGGCACAATGGGAAGATCAGAAATATAAAAATCTCAATCTCATAGAAGGTGATTGGCGAAATATAGAATTACACAAACAGTTTGATCTCATCACCGCTTGGCACTATTTTGAGCATGATTATGATTTAAATCAAACGATAGAAAAGTGTCGTCAACTATTGAAACCAAATGGAATTTTGATGATTGAGGTTCCAATGTATGAAGGTATACTCCAAAAATTACAAAAAAATCATTGGCAGGGTTGGCATTCGCCACGACATATTAGCTTGTTTAGTTTCAAAAGTTGGGAGATGATTTTTTCAAAAAATGACTGGGAAATTGTGAACCATTGCAAATACGGCACGATGTCGGCCTTTACTCTTTGGTGGTTGGGGCATCGAGAAAAGAAAAATATTGATTGGAGTGGATCAATGGAGAGTCATTTTTGGAATTTGGTGTTTTGGAAGGTCTTGCTCATGCCTTTGTTTTCTTTAGAGCGTATTATCCCGATGGGTATTCAAACAATTGTAATCAGAAAAAAATAGTTGATATGGTAGAACAAATCACAACCGTTACCATTTTTAAATTGAAGTCGCTCGCCTCTAATTTTTGGGCTTTTCAACAGGTTCCTATTGCTACATATAGATTGCAAAAAGTGCCGGGGTTAACTTTTTTTAAATCAATGGGTTCTGGGGGAGGGAAGGGCTTTGATTTCACACCAAGTTTTAGCACCTACGCTTGGTTGCTCGTTTGGGAGAACCAACAGTTTGCTGATGACTTTTATGCAACAAATTTATATTTTCAAAAATACGAGAAAAAGTGCATTTCAGTAAAAACCTTATTTTTAAAGAACATTGTCTCTCACGGCAAATGGTCGGGCGTAAGTCCATTTCAACAGGGTGCAATCATGGATGATACAAGTAAAATTGTTGTGTTAACGAGGGCTAAAATCAAATGGTATCGGTTATGGCAATTTTGGAACAAAGTAGGAAGGACGGCCAACGAACTTTATAAATTCGACGAATTAGAATTTGCCATTGGCATCGGCGAATTGCCTTTCATTCAGCAAGCTACAATAAGTGTTTGGAAGAATTATGAAGCCATGAAACGCTATGCATACGTGGATGAAACGCACAAAAACGTGATCAAACTAACCCAAAAATTCAAATGGTACAGCGAAGAGCTCTTCGCCCGGTTTGTTCTTGTTTCTTCAGTAAATCAGACGTTGCAGTCCTCCACAAAATAGCTTTATTTAAGTAGCAATACTTCCACAAAAATTGTCTAAAATCATTTGTTAGACAGGGTAATTTCAAACCAAGGTTGTAACTTTGCAACTCAGTTTAAAACTTCAAGTCTTTCGAAATTACTATGATTAAAGATACACTTGTTGGAATTAAAACCAAAAAAAAACCATGAAAAAATTCACACCCATCGAAATTTTAATCTTACTTTCTGTAGTGACTTGTATTTTTTACAGCGAATATTTGTTCGTTTATCAAAAAGATTATATGAAAGCCTTATTTATAGGAT
>CAMBFD010000075.1 GCA_945865625.1 Chitinophaga pinensis | reverse complement strand
ATGATAATCATGTTCAAATCACTATATTTATAAGTGAAAACATTTGCAGGCTGGGTTAGTGTAGTCCATTTCCAAACGCTATCAGAAAAACGTTGCTCAATAAAGCAGGTGTCGCCAAGTTGCAATGAATAGTTAAATGTATCGTTGCTTGCAGTATCGATAAAAATCCCCCTTGTTTTTGAAATTTTGAGGGATGAATCTTTGCGTATTCTATCGGTCAGAGGTAAGAACGCGGGTAAACCTGTTCGGTGTGTTAAAAAGTCTTCAATGCTTAAAATACCCCAAGGATAATTTTGTGCCTCTGGCCAATAATTTTTTAGAGGGACATGAAGCTTAAACTTCATTTTATCGTAAATTTTCATCACCGCTAATGTAGTTGAAGCCACCTTTGTAATGCTTGCCAAATCGAATACGTTTTCGCTCGTAATTGGCTTTTTAATTGTTTTTCCCGCTGAATCAATGGGATTGTAACCAACATTGAATTCATCAACAACTTTACCTTCTTTTAGAACCAATAATTGAATGGCAGTTGCCACTTTACGGTCGATTAACGACTCTAAATATTTAGTGGTTGAGAGTTGATCGTGGTGGTAAAATCCGGCTTCCGCTGGTCGTACAGAATTGAAATATTTATTTGGGACTTCTATTTTACTTAAATCTTGATGTCCCCAGGTTTCACTGATTTTAGCAGGTAAAATGGCGGTAGGAGCAAACTCCCCAAAGATTAAATCGGCAGAAGCACGTTGAAACGCGTCACCACTTTCATGCCCTATGACAACTGTATATTTTTTTGATAAATTTTTTATGGCATATAAATTTCCAAGTTGCACTAGAATGGTATTTTCAGGTAAGCTATCGCGTTGGAAAAATTCATCCAGATTTTTCGACATGCGACGAGAACGGTCTCCCCATAAAACTTGACTTGAATTGACAACAATCAATGGATTTGCTTTGAGGTCGATGTTTTGATGTTTTAAAGTTGAATCGAGTTGACTAATGCTACCATCGAATTTCATCCAGTTAATTTGGTGGTAATCAGAAACCCGGTTGATGAATTCAACAGGAACATCAGCACCGAAACTCAAAACATTAATGGTTTGTTTTGTGTGTTGGGTCAATGGAAGTGATTTGTTATTGAGCACTAAAACACTTTTTCTGGCATAATCATCTGATGAAGTTGGAGCGGTTGAATTTACTTTGAACGAAGTAGATTTATTTTCAAAATCAGCAAATATTTTATCCAATTTTATTTGCAAATTTTCAGTATTCACGAAGCGCTCAGTTGAAAGTCCCAATTGATGTTTGGCAATCAATATTTTCCTTACAGAAAATGAAAGAGCTTGGCTATCGAGCAAACCAGAATCTTTATATTTAATAGCCAAATTCACTATTCCCTCAATGTTTTCAGGAAAACAAAGAATGTCGTTGCCTGCCATAAGCGCCATTACACCAGCCTCTTCTTGCTTATAGTTGCTTGTAATGCCTTTCATGTTTAGGGCATCTGTAATGATTAAACCTTTGTACCCCAATTTTTTCTTTAGGAAATCGGTCACAATTGGTTTAGAAAGTGACGCTGGAATATTTTTCGTTGAATCTAAAATTGGCACGCACAAATGACCAATCATGATGCTTTTTACATCTTGTTGAATCATGTCTTTAAATGGCACAAGTTCATTATTTAATGATTTTTGGGTATGGTTCACTACGGGTAATTCTTTATGGCTATCGGCTTTGGTATTTCCATGTCCTGGAAAATGTTTGGCGCAACTGTAAATGCCTGCATCTTCCATGCCTTGGCTAATTTGTTTTGCCAATAAAGAAATGGTTTCTGGGTTATCGCCAAGGCTCCTAAAACCAATTATGGGATTGTCTGGATTTGTATTGACATCCACATCAGGGGCAAAATTGATCATCACGCCCATGAGTTTGCATTGCAAACCAATGGCATAACCAACATTGTAGCAAAAGTTTGGATCTTTTGATGCAGCCAACGTCATTTGAAAAGGAAATTTTTTCAAGTTGGTAAGGCGCATGGCAAGTCCCCATTCTCCATCAATTCCAATGAGCAATGGCAATTTCGACGATTGTTGATAGAAGTTTTGTTGGTATGCTTGTGTGTATGGACTTCCTTGGAAAAAAATAATTCCGCCAACTTCTTGTTTTTCAATTGCAGAGAGTACAATTGGATCGATGGTGTTGGTTTTCGACCAAGCTGGTACCATTAAAGTTTGCCCAACAAGTTGTTTAAAATTTAAGGTTTTAAGAATGCTATCAGCCCAATTTTCGCTCATTGTGAGAGCCGGTTTGATAGATTTTGGTTGATTGGTCTGTTGATTGTATTGTTTTGAATCCCTCGGCCTCCCTTGTCCCTCCAAATAATTGGTTGACAATGAGAAAACAAGATAGAATAGGGGCAAAAAACAACTTTTAAATTTCATTCAGCTACAAAAAAAAGCAATCAGTATTAAATAGAACAGAATTATTTATTCATTTCATGTGGAAAAGACAAAAAAAAGTGTAAAATTCGAGTGAATTAAACTGAAACAAAAAAAAATGGCGTTTTTTTGTGAAAAATTGATAATTACAAGCCACGTTTTTCGGAATTTATTTGTCTAAACCTGATATAAGCCGAAAAATTGAAATGAATTTTTGGAATGACAGACAAGGAACTGGTAGAAGGATGTATACGGGAAGACCGGAAATGCCAGCGCTTTCTGTGGGACAAATATTCCAAGAAATTAATGGCATTGTGTTTGCGATACTGTCAAAATCAAGAAGAAGCTGAAGATGCATTGATGGAAGCATTTGTAAAAATATATGACAAAGTTGTTGATTTCAGGTTCCAAAGTTCTTTGGAAACCTGGATGCGTCGTGTTGCGGTGAATATTTCCATCAATAAAATTAGAGCAAGAAAAAATATTTGGACCGATATTAGTGAGTCTGAATATGAAATAGGGTATTACGATAATTCATTTGAGCAATTGAATGTGAATCAGTTATTGAAATTAATTGAAAAATTGCCAGTTGGATACCGAATGGTATTTAATTTATATGCCGTTGAAGGATTTTCGCACAAAGAAATTGCTGGAATTCTGAATATCGACGAAGGTACAAGTAGATCGCAATTGGCGAAATCGAGAAAAGCGTTACAAGCTATGTTGAACAACTTAAATATAGGAAAAGCATGATAGACGAAAATCAGGATTCTTTTTTTAGAGATAAATTGTTCGATTTAGAATCGCCGCTAAACGAAAAAGTATCGTTTGAGGCTGTGATGGAAAAGCGTAAGAAAAAACGCAGGGTGTTTTTTTGGTGGAATCCTAAAGTGTACGTTGTAGCCGGTTTATTTGTTGTTGGAGGTTTGGGCCTGTTTTTGTCTAATCCATTTGAAAAAACAAATAAACCTGTATCAACAAAAGAACTTACAACAAAAGCAACTGTTGTTGCTGCCGAAAAGAAATCCAAAGTGGTTAGCGATCAAACAATTTCGACGTTAAAAGATCAAGATGTTTTGTCGAACCAATTGTCGGAAAAACAATTTGGATTGAAATCAGATGACGCTTCCCTCAATCTTCAAAATAGAAGTCGTAAAACTTTAAAGCTGGGTAACAATGCAGCGGTTGGACATTCTTTACGTCATAATAAATCAAATAGAAGAGGTTTTTCGTATCAAGATCAACCAGAAGATATTACAGAAGCTCAAATCTTTGAAACGGGTAAAGAATATCTGAATTTAGATCGTTCAAAATCTAGACAATATAAATTAGGTCAACAATTTGAGTCTAAATTAACTGCGGAAAAAACATATACATGGAACAATGTTTTTGATGTCATTCGTTCGAAAAGACCCAACGCGTTTAGATTTAATTTCCCTGAATTTAATTTAGCTTCTTTTAACATTGATTTAGATGGAAGAGAAAGACCGGTAAAATTGAAATTGAGACCTTCGAAATGGTTTGCTGAACTATCAGTAATTACTGGAAGTAACAACACAATTAATTTTGAAGACAATGTACCTCTAAGTATTTTGGGTACACAATACATGGCGCAATACCAATTATTAATCTTAAAAGATTTGGAAAATGGGTCTATGTTAGGTGCTGGGGTTCAATATTCAGAATGGGTTGGAAATGGACAATGGCAGTTGAATAAAAATGAAATGGTTAGGGAAATCAAAAATGTGAAAGTTTTAATTTCTGCCCCTTGGGAACCTAAAAAATATATCACCATTGCTGATACTTCATACAAAGCTGTGAATAATGTTCAGGTAGGAAATATTGAATATAGAATCGATAAAATATCCTTCCCATTGGCCTACCGTTTTTATACTCAAATTGCAAAAACTCCAATTAGATTGGCAGTGCATTTAGCTCCAGGGTATACAACTGTAAATTCTGGTCAATATTTTAACACCACAGATTATCATATGATAGAACAAATAAGTCACATGACTATTGATGGCCGTATTTCATTAGGGCCAATGATTCCGATTTCAAAGAAATGGACGTTTGTCATTGAGCCATCGCTTATTTATCAATCGTATTTATCTGATAACAATACCAATGTTAATGGCAAATTCTTCACCGGTTTGGGGATTGCTATTTTACGTCAATTTTAAAATTGCTTGTTTTAAATATTTAATTGGGGGGGACACTTTATGTGTCTCCTTTTTTGTTTGTCTTGAATACTTATCGTAATATTGCGATAAGTATTTATGGGAAAAAGTAAAACTGAGCATTTTTCAGAAGCTACAAACGAATTGTCGGCCATTGGGAAATGTATTTCGCATCCGGCAAGAATTGCAATTATTGAGTATTTGCTTAAGTCGGAAAGTTGCGTTTGCGGCGACATCGTTGCAAGTTTACCATTGTCGCAAAGCACTGTATCACAGCATTTGAAGGAATTAAAATCGATTGGGTTAATCAAAGGTGAAATTTCAGGACCAAGCGTTTGTTATTGCATCGACGTAAATCAATGGAACTTTATCCAACAAAAATTAGGAGCTTTTTTCAACCAAGTTCCAAAATCAATGGAATGCGAAACAGATTGTTGTTGATTCAATGTCCCTCAATAAATAAAAGAAGAATATGAAATTTATAGAATTTATAACAGCGTTAAAAGGCATGCAAAGTTTAACTTTCAGAATGCCAACAGGTGAAACCATTCCTGCACATTTTCACATCACTGAAGCGGGAGTTGTTACAAAAAACTACATCGATTGTGGTGGAACAAAAAGGGCGGAATCGAAGGTTGTATTCCAAATTTGGGTTGCAGATGATACGGATCACCGACTAAAAGCAGAGAAATTATTGGGAGTGATTGAAATGGCGGAAGCCATTCACGGTTACCAAGATTTGGAGGTTGAATTTGAATATCAGGGTGAGACTATTTGTACGTATGGCATTCAAAATTCGTTGGGTCAATTTTTGTTTGTAAATAAGTTTACAGATTGTTTGGCAAAAGACAAATGTGGGATTCCAGAATATAAAATCAAGAAGAATTTGGCAGATTTAACTCCATCGAATGGATCTAGTTGCACGCCAGGCGGAGGCTGTTGTTAAGGATGAAAAACATTTTGGTTTTATGCACTGGAAACAGTTGTAGAAGTCAATTAGCCGAAGGCTATTTGCGTCATTTTGCCAAAGATTTGGCAGTGGTTTATAGCGCGGGCATCGAAACCCACGGAGTGAATCCGAATGCCATCGCAACCATGGAAAGAGATGGATTGGATATCTCTGGGCACACGTCGAATCATGTAGATGAGTATTCTGGAATTGACTTTGATTACATTATCACGGTTTGCGACAATGCAAAAGAAAACTGTCCTTATTTTCCGAGTAAAGCGGAAAGATTTCACTTTAATTTTCCTGATCCTGCTAAGTTTCAAGGAACAATAGAAGAAACGGAAATTGAGTTTGATCGGGTGAGGGATTTGATTCAAGAATACTGCCAGAATTTTGTGATGAATACTTTGCAGCCTGCCTGTGTTCCAACAGGGGATAAACGTAAATCGTTGGGATTTTTGGATCGATATTTAACGATGTGGATTTTTATGGCGATGGGTTTGGGTGTTGCGATTGGATATTTATTTCCTTCTGAAATTGCTGCTTACAATTTGAGTCAGAGCGGAACCACAAATCTCCCACTTGCTATTGGGTTGATATTGATGATGTTCCCGCCTTTGGCGAAGGTGAAATATGAGAAAATGGGAGAAGTTTTTAGCAACAAAAAGGTTTTAGCAACATCGTTGCTTTTGAATTGGGTGATCGGACCAATTTTAATGTTTGCACTTGCCTTAATCTTTTTACATGATAAACCAGATTATATGGTTGGATTAATCTTAATTGGTTTGGCCCGATGTATTGCAATGGTGATTGTATGGAATGAACTGGCAGAGGGGAATAGAGAATATGCCGCAGGATTGGTGGCGTTAAATAGTGTTTTTCAAGTCTTGTTTTTTAGCGCTTATGCCTATATTTTCATTGGGGTATTGCCATACTATTTTGGAGTCGTAGGAAGTGCCATAGAAATTAGCATGCTTGAAGTTGCCAAAACTGTGGGCTTATATTTAGGGGTTCCTTTTTTACTTGGTTTTGTTACAAGATACACTTTTATAAAATGGAAAGGTGAGGAGTGGTATACCCAAAAAGTGATTCCAAAGATTTCCCCAATTACGTTGGTTGCATTGTTGTTAACCATTGTGTTTATGTTTAGCTTAAAGGGTGAAACCATCATTCAAATTCCGTTAGATACTTTGTACATCGCAATACCGTTGTTGATTTATTTCATCTTGATGTTTGGGGTGAGTTTCCTCTTAGGCAAATGGTTAGGCGCTGATTATAGTCAAACTGCTGCCATTTCATTTACCGCTGCTGGTAACAACTTTGAACTTGCCATTGCTGTGGCAATTGGCGTCTGGGGAATTGGGAGCGCTCAGGCGTTTACGGGTGTTGTGGGTCCATTGGTTGAAGTACCTGCCCTTATTGGTTTGGTGAATGTTGCATTTTGGTTCAAAAAGAAATTGTTTCCAAACTAAAGATTAATTAATACGATAAAAAGCCATTTGATAGATCTCAAATGGCTTTTTTTTCCCTGATAGATTCTTCATAGGATCAGGGAGGTAAATTGTATTATTGAATGTTAGAGAATTTATTTTTCGCAAAAATGCGAATCTTTAGTTATCATAAAACATCACAAAAGTTTTCTTTACCAAAATATTTGGGCCGTTCGTCGTATCGAAATCACAATATTATTTCAAAAACAATATATTGCAACTTTATAATTATGAGAAAAACATTTATAGGGCTTTTAGGAGCTTCGTTATTCACAGCATTTGTATCAACTGCAGATTATCATGCTTTGGAGTTAAGTTACATGGATACAACTGTTTCTGCTGCCGATGATTTTTACAATTTTGTAAACGGAAAATGGATGCAACAAACAAGTATTCCAAACGATAGAAGTCGTTGGGGATCATTTGACGAACTCGGAAAACGTGCAGACAGCATGAGTTTAGCAGTTCTTGATGAGGCAATGAAAAGCGGCAAATATGCCGAAAGTACTGATCAAGGGAAAGCTGTTATGCTCTATGAATCTGTGATGGATGTTGAAAGTAGAAACAAGCAAGGCATTGCACCTGTGAAGCCATATTTAGATGAAATTTTGGCTCTCAAAAATATAAAAGCACTCAATAAATATATCGTGAAGTATGCACCGATGGGTGAAAATACAATGTTTGATTTGGGGATAGATGCAGATGCAAAAAACAGCAATAAAAATGTTGTGAGCATCGGCATTACTGGACTTGGATTGCCTGATAGGGATTTTTATTTGAAAACAGATGAAAAGAGTGTTGGCATTCAAACAAAATACAAACAATTCATTGAAGACGTATTCGTGAAGTTTGGAACTGAAGCCACCATTGCAAAAGCAAATGCTGGAAAAATTTATGCATTTGAAAAAGCCTTATCAGAACCGATGTTGACACGTGAAATGCGTCGTGATCCAGTTTTGCAGTACAATCCTACTTCAATCAAAGCGTTGTCGAATACATTGAGCTGTTTTGATTTGGAGGGACAATTGAAAGCTTTGAAAATCAATCCAGATACAATCATTGTAGGGCAGCCTAAATTTTTAACGGCAATGAATGATTTGGTTAAGAAGTCTGATTTTAATACAGTTGTAGCATTTTTTGCTTGGTCAACAATGCGTGGAAGCTTGGGGTTGTTGAGTGAAGACCTTGAGAAATTATCATTTTCCTTTTATGGTCAAACTTTACGCGGGGTGCCATCACAAAAGGCTCTTAAAGAAAGAGCATTGGGTGTTGTAAATGGAATTACGGGAGAAGCTTTGGGTAAGTTATATGTAGAAAAATACTTCCCTAATGAAGCTAAAGTGGTTGCAAAACAAATGGTTGAAGATATCATTCAGGCGTATAGGGTTCGCATTAAGAACTTAGATTGGATGAGTGCTCCTACAAAAGCGAAAGCCCTTTTAAAATTAGATAAATTGATGGTGAAAATTGGTTTCCCTGATAAATGGAAAGATTACAGTAAATTAGAAATTAAGAATTATAAATTGGGTGGAAGCTATTA
>CAMBFD010000074.1 GCA_945865625.1 Chitinophaga pinensis | reverse complement strand
AGTTCCAACTTTTCCTCAAGTTTATCATGAGAATTTAAAAACTGCATCAAAATTAAACCGCGATTTTTGCCATTTAAATCTTTCTGAAACAACCTTGCAAATTCACAATAAAGTTCGAGGCCTTTGTCCATACCCAAGCGCATGGATTGAATCACCTTGGGGAGAATTGAAAATATTACAAACGGAATTTGCAACATTAGATGCGCAATTCATCGGAAATGATTTGATTTTCGTCGTAAATAAAAAATTGTATATAAAATGCAATGATGGATTTTTGTGTGTAAAAATGCTGCAACCCCAAGGAAAATCGAGGATGGACGCAAATTCGTTCATCAATGGCTTTCGTTTACAATAAAAAAAAGCAAACATTTTTAAGAAAATATTTGTTTTTTACAAGATTTTAGTATTTATTGCGTTTTAAATAATAATCAAAACGCCTATAAGCTATAAAAATACTCAAAAAAACTATCTTATTTAAAAATTAGTTCAACCGCAAGGAAGGAGTATTTATTATGGCTACGACAATGATTACAGATGGTGTATTGATTAAGCACTACATCGAAGGCAACCAAGGTTCATTTGAAACTTTGTTAAAACGACATAAGAACCGTATTTTCTCTAGTATTTATGCTCTAGTTGGAGATAGATATATAGCTGAGGATATCTTCCAAGAGACTTTCATTAAAATCATTCATTCCATTCGTACTGGTCGTTACAACCACGAAGATAAATTCTTGCCATGGGCAATGAGAATTTCTCGTAACATGTGTATCGACTCAATTCGTCAACGCAAACGTTTACCTATTGTAGTAGACAGCGAAGGCAACGATATTTTAAACAATATTGGAATTTTCGAAAAAAGCCAAGAGGAATTGCATATTCACACAGACGAAATGACCATGTTGCGTAAATGGATCTGGGAACTTCCTGAAGAACAGAGAGAAGTATTGGTTTTGAGAAATTATGCCGATTTATCTTTCAAAGAAATTGCCGCTGTAACCAATACAAATATTAACACTTGCATTGGTAGAATGCACTATGCTCTGATTAATATCAGAAAAATGATGCAAAAAAATTCTGTCAAGGTAAAATAAATTATCATGTCTGACGTTATTATGAAAAGTAACGTCAGGCTTATGATTAAAAATATTACCAAAACTGATCTCATTCATTACCATTACAACGAATGCTCTCCGAGTGTTAAATTAATGATTGAAAACAACTTAGATACCAATCCTAGTTGGAGAGATTATTTAAATCACCTAGATTTAATCAACCAGGCATTCGAAAGTCTGACAGCCCCTAACACTACAAGTTTGAACATTATTTTAGAGGAAAGCGCAACAACTGAGCAACATTCTTTTTAAAAAACAATAATATATTGTTGTGCATTCTTATTTTTGCACTATGGACAATATTCCTAAGCTTGATTTATCTGATTTCATTTCCGATAACGCCACACTTAAATCTAAATTCATTTCCGATTTAGGTCATGCATATGAAGAAATTGGCTTTGTTGCGATTCGCAATCATGGCATCACTCAAACAGATCTTCAAACGCTTTACACCAGTGTTAAAGATTTTTTCAACCTTGAGACAAATACAAAGTTAAAATATGATGACACATTAGGTGGTGGTCAAAGAGGTTACACTGGTTTTGGCAAAGAACATGCAAAGAATAGAAACACGGGCGATTTGAAAGAATTTTGGCATTTTGGTCAATTCTTAGATCCATCAGATACCAATCCCCCATTATTGCCCGAGAATAAAGTTATTTCTGAAATTCCAGATTTCAATATATACGGTGAGAAAATATATAAAGCACTAGAAAACACTGGAATGAAAATCTTAAAAGCCATTGCCATTTATCTTAATTTAGATGAAAACTATTTCGATCGCAAAGTTTGGAATGGCAACAGTATACTCAGGGCAATTCACTACCCTCCCATTACTGAAGATCCCAAAGATGCTATTCGGGCAGGTGAGCATGAAGATATAAACTTAATAACATTGTTGGTTGGTGCAAGTGCCAATGGCCTTGAGGTATTGAATAAACAAGGTAAATACATTGCAGTTACAGAAGTGGAAAACCATATAGTTATAAATGTTGGTGATATGTTGCAACGTTTAACAAACAACAAATTAAAAAGCACCACACATCGGGTGGTAAATCCGTCCAAAGAAAAATGGCATGAACCTAGATTTAGCATTCCCTTCTTTTTGCACCCTAGACCTGAGGTTCGTTTAGATTGTTTAGAAAATTGCATTGATGATCACAATCCTAAACAATATGAAGATTGCAGTGCGAATGAATTCTTAATTCAAAGGCTCACAGAAATTGGTTTGATTTAATTAAACGAAAAGATTTTTTAATTCTTGTGCATCTTCTGGTTTCATTTTTCCAGCAAGTATAAGTCGCACTTGTCTACGGCGCAAAGCACCTTCAAATTTTTCCTTTTGCTCAGGCGTTTGAGTTGTTATTTCGGGAACTTTCACAGGGCGGTGTCGGCTATCTAGCGCCACAAAAGTATAATATGCTTCGTTGCTTTTGATTTTCTCTCCACGAGGGATGCTATTGGCATATACCTCTATAAAAACTTCCATACTAGAATTGAACGCTCGGGTTACATAAGCTGTTAATGTAACTACATCACCCAGACGAATACTCTCTTTAAATGAAACACTATCTACAGAAGCGGTGACTACAATTGAATTGCTATGTTTTTGAGCAGCAATGGCAGCACATATATCCATCCAATGAAGCATTTTGCCTCCCATGAGGTTATTGAGTGTATTTGTATCGTTGGGCAATACAATTTCATTCATTTCGGTTAATGAATCAGCGGGGAATTTCGAGGTTAGTTCTACCATAAGAAGTTGTAAATATAAGAAAGGGCGATAAAATTACCGCCCTATATTCAAAATTTTCTAAAAAATCTTAAGCTTGAGCTTGAGGTGTAACAACAGAAACAAAACTTCTGCCATCTTTACCTTTTCTGAATTTCACAACACCATTTGACAAAGCGAATAAAGTATGGTCTTTGCCAATACCTACATTTACTTCTGGATGATGCTTGGTTCCTCTTTGACGAACAATAATATTTCCGGCTTGAACAATTTGTCCACCAAAAATCTTAACGCCAAGACGTTTACTGTGAGATTCTCTTCCGTTTTTGGTGCTACCCGCACCTTTTTTATGTGCCATACTTTTCTAATTTAATTGATTAAGCGGTTATACTTTCGATTTTCAAACAAGTATGAGAATGTCTAAAACCATTCTTCACGGTATATCCTTTTCTTCTCTTCTTTTTGAAAACGATAATTTTATCGCCTTTTCCGTGTTCAGCAACTGTGCAAGTTACTTTAGCACCAGAAACTGTTGGAGCCCCAACCTTTATTTTGTCTCCACCGATGAATAAAACATTTTCGAATTCAACTTTTGAACCTGTTTCGGCGTCCAAACGATTTACAATAAGAAAGGTATTTTCTGAAACCTTGTATTGTCTTCCTGCTATTTCTACTATTGCGTACATGACGTAAAATGGGTTGCAAAATTAGTGAAATATTTGAATAAAACAAACCTAATTTGAGATTTTTTTGAATAATTCATTAGCGTCTCTTTTTCTTGACAGTCGTAAATTTAGTGATTATCTCTTGACTTTTATCGCGCATTTTTGTATTGTAATGAAAAAAACAATTGTTACTGCCGCGCTTATTCTAAATTTGTGTGCCATTAGTGCGCAGCCAGAGAAGCCAAAAGGATTTGAAAACAGCAGCCATGAACTTATTTCTGGTACAAATATTAAACTTCTACCCGCTTCTAAATTGTCGATCGACCCCGAGGTGCCTAAAACAGAAACACCCAAAATCACCCTGAAATTCGAAATGCCCGAATATGTTTGGAATACCAAAAAGCTCATCCAAACAATTGATCCCGATAAAATAAAAGAAAAAGCAACCGATTCTATTTTCATGTCGAATTACATTCGATTAGGTGGTGGAAACAATACGCATTTACTTGGAGAACTTTATTTGGCAAACAAACCAAATGCTCAATCTGCTTATTATTTCAATGCAAGTCATATTCAAGCAAACAATAATGATTTCAAACAAGCCTTTGGCAATACTAAGTTTAATTTAGGAGGATCCAGATTCTACAGAAATAGCAGTTTAAATACATCATTGTTTTACAAACGTGATTATGTTTCCCTTTTTGGTAGAGATTCAATTTTGAAAGTCAATCAAGAATCTCCTGCAGGTAAAATAGGTGCAACCAATCGCATCTCACAGGTTATTGGAGCAAACATTGATTATGTAAGTTTAGCCTCAGGTAAAAAACCAGAGATTAAATGGCTCAATAAAATTACAAACTTTACAACCAATTTAAATCATCAAGAATTAGAAATTGGATCAATGATTAAAGTTCTAAAGAATTTTAAAAACTTATCGGTGTTTGGCGACTTAGAATTTACAAATATTCGCTCAGAACAAAGAAATGCATCGATGAATGCACTCAAGTTAAATAATCAATTTTTCATTGATGTTAAACCAAGAGTTCAATTTTACCACAAAAAAACAAGTTTGGATGTGAATGTGGGCGCCAATGTTACATACAATAAAAATACCAGCTTAAACGATAGTCGTTTTTTAATCAATCCTTTCATTCAACTTGAAAAAGGATTGACAGGTTTAGAGATGAAAGTCTACGGAGCAATAGATGGTGGATTAAACAAGAATTCTATTCGCAGAATGAATGATGTTATGCCATTTTTCTTAGATACTGTTTCCCTCAAAAACCCTTACGAACAAATCAATGGTTACATTGGTGTTAAAGGGAAACTTGCTGGAAATTCACAATTCAGTTTAGATTTTGGAGGAAATTCAATTGCCGACATGCTCACATTTGTGAGTGCAAAAGGCATCGATGACACACTGAAAACACCTTACGACAGCATTCGTCCTTTAAAACCCTATTTTCAAAATAGTGTATCTAGCTTTTATTTTAGGGCTTTTTTACAATACAACATGGGCGAAAGTTTTAAATTGAGTGCGAATATTAAAATTACTCAATTTGAAAACGGAAAAGATTATTGGAACATCCCAAGTTTAACTTACAATATTGCCGCAGAATATTTACCTATTTCAAGCGTTTTAATTAAGTTAGGTATGCAAGGAATTGGCAAACGTTACAATCAAATACTCAAGGGGAAAACACTTGAAACCGTAAGTTACAGTGGATTTAACGATCTATATGCTCGTATCGACTATAAATTCAGTGGCAAAGGCAGAATTTGGATCCAAGGTTCTAATCTATTGAACCAAGATTATCAAACTTGGTATGGATACAAAGCATTTGGACTTACAGTAGTTGGCGGTATAAGTCTTGCAATTTTCTAAGCTATCGCTTATCTTTGTACAAAATGATCAATAAACAGTTCATAGAATCAATTCAACAGCTACTCATTCAAGAGCACTGCGTCGTAATTCCTAATTTCGGTGCATTTGTTTTGAGGGATAGTAACTCTACAATTAATTCATTTACAAAAGAACTGAAGCCACAGCATTCAACAGTGTATTTCAACAGAGATATCACTCAAGATGATGGATTATTCACCAATAAATTAAAGGAATTGATGGGACTTTCGTTCAAGGAAGCTGCATCATATGTTCAAAATTGCATCGTTGAAATAAAAGAATCTGTAACTGAGAAAAAAATCTGCAACCTATCACCGTTAGGTAATTTCTTTAGAAATGCGGAAGGCGAGATCTTTTTCATTGGAAACAATCATCTAAATTTAAATTTACAAACATTTGGTTTAAAGCCAATCAAATGGAGTATTCTTTTCAATGAAGTGCCAAAACAAACTCCAATTGTTGAGAAACTTAATCCAATTGAATTATTTAATGATGCAGTTGTCATAGAAATTTCCGAATTAGAACAAATTACAACTGAAACCAAACACAGAAATAATAAATTTTGGAGCGTTGCAGCAAACGTTGCGCTGATTACTTTTTCTACAGGTATTTTATACATGAATTCAATTTTTCTAAAGTCAGCTTTTACAGACAATTCAAAAGAATTAGCGAGCAACATACCAGTTGTGTCAAAAGTTGAAAAAGAGAAAGAACTATCAGAATCCTCAGTGATGATTGTCAACGGTCAAATTATTCAATTAGACCAAAACAACAAATCTATTGATGGAAAATCCAAGAACGCTTCTAAACATCCAAACATTGATGAGTTTAGAATGGATATTGCGAATGGCAAAGGCAAATATTTTGTTGTTGGTGGATCTTATATTACTGAAGATGCCGCTAAGATTGAATGTCGTCAATGGAATCAATTGAAACAAAATGCAACCTTTATTAAAGTTAAAGGGAGTACCTTGTTAAAGGTGGTTATCAAACGATTTAAAAGTGGTAAAGATGCGAGTAGATTTACTGAAACGATGACAAGTTTGCCTAACAATACAATCTCGGTACAGGAACTTAATATTGCTAAATAATTTCTTATGTCACACTACGTCATTGAGAAAAACCTAACGACAAGTACATCTCAGAAAATCCAATCTGGAATTATTAGTTTAACAATTTCTGCATTGTTAATTTTGTTGTTATGGTTTATGAAGATTACGGTTCCCAATCCACCATTCGAAAATAAATCAGGAGAATTGGAATTGGATTTTGGTATGGAAGAAGTGAGCTATGGAAAGCCTGATGAAGGTGGACCATCTGAAACTCCTCCTGCAAAAGGTGGCGAAAATGTAAATGCAACATCGGCCACCCCAGAAGCGAAATCGACCGGAGGCCCTGGTGAAATTATAAATTCAACTGATCCTACGGAAACAACGGAATATCCTTCAATAACACCTCCAGAAAGCTCTACCCCTCAAGTAAAACCAACAAAGCCCGTAAGAGATTTAAAAGCCATTGTTGGAAAAAGAGGAAGTGGTCAAGTAGGACTAGAAAACGGAATTGAAGGGGGAAAAGGCAATTCAGGGTTTGGAGATGGTAAAATTCCAGGTATTCAAGGAAATGGTGGTGCAAAAGTTACTAAAAACAGAGGCAACGGATTTTATAGTGCAAAAGGATTTTCATCATATGAAATAAATTCTAATGTAAGGAGAGTTGATGTTGAGGGTGTTGGTGAAATCGTTGCTCGTGTGAGAGTTGGTGCGGATGGTAAAGCTATTATTGTTTCTATCTTGCCAGAAGGTACATTTAGTGGAACTGCTGGAAATGCCCGAAAAGTGATGGAATACTTCCTATCAAGATCCAATTTTATCAAAGTTGGTGATAAAATATCGGAAAGCGGTACAATTTCCCTAAATATTAAAGCGGGATTAGTAGATTAGTTTTGTTTTGAAATTATGTTTACTGATTATCAAGAAACACTCGATTTCTTATTTTCTAGATTGCCAATGTTTCAAAATATTGGCGCCAATGCTCTAACAAAAGATTTAACCAATACAAGTAAATTATTAGAGTTTATTGGGAATCCACACCAAACTACAGCAACAAAATGGATCCATATTGGAGGTACCAATGGCAAAGGATCGACATCGAGTATGTTGGCAGCAATATTCACTGCTAATGGATATAAAACGGGTTTGTATACATCTCCTCACCTAGTTGATTTTAGAGAACGAATACGCATTAACGGAATCGTTATACCTGAATCCTTTGTGATCGATTTTACGAATAAAATATTGGTCGTAATCGAAGAAATTAATCCTTCATTTTTCGAAATGACCGTTGCTATGGCATTCGATTATTTTAGAAGTGAAGAAATTGAGGTGGGCATTATAGAAGTTGGTTTGGGCGGAAGATTAGATAGCACCAATGTTATCATGCCTTTAATGTCGGCAATTACGAGTATTGGTTTTGACCATATGGATATTTTGGGCGATACAATTGAAGCAATCGCAGGTGAAAAGGCGGGCATTATAAAACCAAATGTACCTTTTTTGTTGGGGGACATGCCAGAAGCTGCTTTAAATACCATTTTAAATTATGGAACTTACATAGGTGGTAAATATATTGCTAAAGAAACAACCCCCGATAAGTGGTGGGAAAAAATATCACTGAAAGGTATTTATCAGAAGAGCAATTTAAATGTCGTTTATAATATTGTTTTGAATTTAAGACAACTCGATTTTAAGTTGGATGAAGATAAATGTATTGAAGGATTATCACAAGTAAATAAATTGAGTGGACTCAGAGGTCGTTGGGAAATCATACAATCCTCTCCCCTTACAATCTGCGATACTGGCCATAATAAAGATGGCGTTGATATGATTGTAAAGCAATTACAAAGCATAAAACATGACCATCAAAAATTGCACATTGTTTGGGGAATGGTAAAAGATAAAGATATCTCAGGTATTCTTTCAATGCTTCCAAAAGATGCAAAGTATTATACTTGTAAACCAAATGTATTAAGAGGCTTAGATAGCGCTGTGTTAGCGGAAAGTATGACAATGTTCAACTTGAGTGTTTCTGACTGCACAAGTGTCTACAATGCTTATTTAAATGCATCTCAGGTGGCTTTACAAAACAATGATATTGTTTTTATTGGAGGCAGCACATTTGTTGTGGGAGATCTCCTAAAAGAGCTCAATT
>CAMBFD010000073.1 GCA_945865625.1 Chitinophaga pinensis | reverse complement strand
AAGCCAAAAGGCGTGGTGCATACCTGTGGCGGATATATGGTTTGGGCGAATTATACCTTTGAGCAAGTGTTTCAATATCAAGAGAATGAGCTGCATTTTTGCACCGCAGATATCGGTTGGATTACAGGACATTCATATATAGTTTACGGTCCATTGCTCGCAGGAGCGAAAACGTTGATGTTTGAGGGCATTCCTACTTATCCGGATGCCGGAAGATTTTGGGACATCGTGGAAAAGCACAATGTCAATATTTTATATACCGCGCCAACTGCCATCAGAAGTTTGATGACTTTTGGAAGCAGTGTTTTTGAGGGACGCGATCTCTCGTCATTACGCGTATTGGGAACAGTTGGTGAGCCCATTAACGAAGAGGCCTGGAATTGGTACGATGAAAACGTGGGCAAGAAAAACTGTCCGATCGTTGATACTTGGTGGCAAACCGAAACTGGGGGTGTCATGATTTCTAATTTGGCAGGAATTACGCCGAGTCGACCCGCTTGGGCAACGTTGCCATTGCCTGGAATTCAACCGCTGTTGGTGGATGAAAAAGGGAATGAAAACACCGAAATCAATCCCGAAACAGGCTTCATTCACGGTAATTTATGCATCAAATTTCCATGGCCTGGTATGCTGAGAACCACCTACGGCGATCACCATCGTTGCTACACAAACTATTTTGCAACTTACGAAAATCTATATTTCACTGGCGATGGCGCTTATCGTGATTCGGAGGGAAATTATAGAATTACGGGAAGGGTAGATGACGTTCTAAATGTGAGCGGCCATAGAATTGGCACAGCCGAGGTCGAAAATGCAATCAATATGCACGTTGGGGTTATTGAAAGTGCGGTTGTGGGGTATCCTCACGACATTAAAGGACAAGGCATTTACGCTTTTGTGATTTGTTCAAACCACACACACGACAAAGAACTGGTGAAGCGCGATATCAACGAAACCATTAGCCGTTTGATTGGTCCGATTGCCAAAGCCGACAAAATTCAAATTGTGAGGGGATTGCCAAAAACGCGAAGTGGTAAAATTATGCGAAGAATTTTACGAAAGATTGCTGAGGGCGATTTGTCGTCATTGGGAGATACCAGCACGCTGTTAGATCCAGGGGTGGTGGAAGAGATTGTGAAATTTAGGGTTTAAAGTTTAGGGTTTAATGTTGTGGTGTAAGAGATTGTGAAATTTAGGGTTTAAAGTTTAGGGATTAATGTTGTGGTGGAAGAGATTGTGAAATTTAAAGTTTAAAGTTTAGGGATTAATGTTGTGGTGTAAGATAGCTATAAATTAAACGTCTAAGCCCATATAAACATTTCTAACCCTTCTAATCATTCTAACCCTTCTTATCTTTCCTGATATATTGATTGAATATCAACGGAAAGTCTAAAATAAGTTCGATAAACCGGTTAAACTTTCCCAATTAATTTTCAAAGTACTTGCAAAAGATTAAAAAGAAGCGTATTTTTGCAGTCCTTTTAAGGAAAAGGAGAGTTGGCAGAGCGGTCGAATGCGGCAGTCTTGAAAACTGTTGACTGTAACAGGTCCTGGGGTTCGAATCCCTAACTCTCCGCAACCAATTTCAAAGCCCCACGAAGTGGGGTTTTTTTTATGCCCAAAAGTCTGAGCTTCGCTCAAGCGCATTGAGCATAAAAAAAAGCCTAAGCTGCAGAGCAGCTGGGCTTTGAAATGGGTTAGCAGCTCACCCATTCAGGGATCACGAGCGAAGCGAGTAATCCCGAACTCTCCTCAAGACGATTGTCTAAAACAGTCTAAAAGTTTGTAAAATCAAGGTTTTACGCGCTTTTTTTATGTTCTTCAAATTCTAATAAAGTCTAGGTTTGTCTATACTTTTGGTTTCTTAGGGGGTTTCTTTTTTTTGAAGCCAAAAAAGAAACCAAGCAAGTAGACGCGGATCGTTTCGGTATTTCAATGATGGTAATTTAAAATCATTACAAATAAATATTGTGATCATGTTTTAATAATAAATGAATCTAAATAATCACGTTTACATCATGCTAAAACAATTTCATATTAATGACGGTAGTCTTGTTTTGAGGATACAAACACAGAACTATATGAAGTTAAAAAATTTAAACAAAAGCCTTGTTTTAATTGGATTTTTGATTTTTTGCGGAAAAGGGATTTCTCAAATTACCGTTCAAAAAGATTATTCCAATAAAACATCGGCACCAATTGGAACTTTTCAAGGAGTTAAGTTTCGAGAGGCAGGATTTTCAGGGTTATTTCCAATTCCCAACACAGGGGGAAAAGAATTTTGGACGTTAACCGATCGTGGTGTAAACGTTGATTGCGGTAATGCAAATACAGCATTATGCAGACCAACTTACGACAAAATGTATGCTTTTGCATCATACGTGCCTAAAATTCACAGAATTAGAATTCAAGGTGATTCTGTTCAAATTCTGCAATCAATTACAATCAAACGTCCTAATGGCACTGGCGCATCAGGGGTATTAAATCCAACAGGATTTGGAAGTACTGCTGCTGAAATGGTAAGTACTGACACCGTTTTGAATTGTGCAAATTTCTTGAATAAAACAGCGGCGAAAGATATTTGGGGAATTGACAGTGAGGGAATTATTGTTGACGCTGATGGTAACTTCTGGATTTGTGAAGAAGGCGGACCAACAATTTGGAAAGTAAGTCCAAATGGTGTTGTAATTCGCAGATACACTCCATACGCCAACTTGGCTGGAGCTCAAAACGAAGATGTTCAAATTGATACATGTTTTAAATATCGTAAAAATAACAGAGGTTTTGAAAATATTGCAATTACACCAAACGGTAAAATTTATGCAATGATTCAAAGTCCAATTTTGTATCCTACTGCTGCAGTAGGTGATAATTCTAGAGTTCATAGAATTCTTGAAATTGATCCTATTTCAAATACACAAAAAATGTACGTTTATTTAAATGATGGTATCATTGGAACGGGTGCAAATCAAATTCGTTTGAAAGATTGGAAAACGGGTGATATGGCTGCTATCAATGATAGTACGTTTCTAGTATTGGAAGCTGCTGCAAGAGGTACTACAGATATCAAACGTATGTACACAATAAACATCAATGGTGCAACAGTGGTTAAAAGTGGTATTTCTTATGCTACAAATACTAAATCACTGGAAGCATTAGTTGACTCAGCTGGATTAGCAGGTCAAGGAATTGTTCCTGTAAGAAAAAAATTGGCGATGGATTTGTTAGCAAAGGGATGGCCTGCTGCTTATGATAAAGCGGAAGGTATTGCCATTATTAACGATAGTACAATTGCAATTTGTAATGACAATGATTTTGCGCAAACTTGTCCAAATGGAGATGGTATTGCAATTGCTACATCAACAGTTTCGCATGTTGTAACTTTTAACTTAAAAGGTGCAGATAAATTGAAAAATTTAGTGCCGAATAAACAATTGTTAATTGGTGGTTTAACTGGTCCAAGTACAAATAATACACCGTATTTGATACCAACAGCTGATGGTGTAAGTTTTACATCTATTTTAACAGCTGGAGAGTCAGTGAATGGCTACAAAATGGTAGGTATTCCTGATGGAATGGGTGCATTTGATAACAACAATGGTACATTTTCAGTGGTTTTGGCCCATGAATTGAATACTTCCGTTGGTATTCCTAGGGCACATGGTACGGCAGGTGCATTTATAAGTAAATGGATCATAAACAAGTCAGATTTATCTGTTGTAAGCGGTGAAGATATGATTAAGAATGTGTACGCTTGGACACCAACTGGCTATGTTTTGTATAACAGTGCCAACTTAAATTCTAAAGGTCAATTTAATAGATTCTGTTCAGCTGATTTGCCTTCAGTTTATGCATTTTATAATCCTGTAACAGGTTTAGGAACAAAAGAGAAAATCTTCATGGCTGGTGAAGAATCTGGTTCTGAGGGACGTGCGTTCGCGAACATCGTTACTGGAGCTTCTGCTGGTTCATCTTATGAATTGCCTCTAATGGGTAAATATTCTTTTGAAAATGTAGTTGCCAATCCAAATATCTCAAACAAAACAGTTGTTGTAGGTACTGATGATGCCACTCCAGGTCAAGTTTATGTTTACGTTGGAACTAAAAATAGCACAGGAAATGATATTGAAAAAGCTGGATTAACAAATGGCAAATTATATGGTGTTGCAGTTGCTGGTTTAACTACTGAAGTTAGTACATCTTTTCCTGCTGCAAATACTGCCTTTAGTTTGGTAGATATGGGTTCGATTATAGATTCAACTGGTGCAAGTTTAAATAAAATGAGCATTGCAAAAAATGTTACCAATTTCTTAAGACCTGAAGATTGTGCTTGGGATCCAAATAATTTAAATGATTTTTATTTTGCTACAACGAATTCTTTTACTGCTCCAAGTAGATTGTGGAGATTAAGATTCAGCGATATTAATTCTCCTGAAAAAGGGGGTACAATTACTGCTGTTTTAGATGGTACTGAAGGTCAAAAAATGGTTGATAATTTAACTATTGACAATTCTGGACATATAATGTTGCAAGAAGATGTTGGAAGCCAAAATCACAATGGTAAAATTTGGCAGTATACCATTGCTACAGATAAACTTGAATTGATTGCCAAACACGATCCAAATAGATTTGAAACTGGAGCAACTAATTTCTTAACAATTGATGAAGAGTCAAGCGGAATCATTGATGTACAATCTATTTTAGGAAATGGTAATTTCCTATTGGTTGATCAAGCGCATTACGCAATCGGTGGAGAAGTAGTTGAAGGTGGCCAATTGTTGAAAGTTTTTATCCCTGAAACATTTAAAAGCAACCCAGAAGTTTCTGTTGTAGGCAATAACGTAGAAATTATTTTAGGTGATTCTACGCCATCTGTTTCAGATAATTCTGATTTTGGTGGTTCTAGCCTTTCTAATTTTGTAGTGAAAACTTTCAACGTTAAAAATACGGGTATTGGTAATTTAATTGTTTCAAACATTCAAATTACAGGTATTGATGCCCCTAATTTTAGTTTGCTTTCTGCACCTAGTTTCCCATTAACAATTGCACCTAATGGTGTTTATTCTGTGACAATTAAATTCTTACCAAAGTCTGTTGGATTTAAGAAAGCTAATATTGCATTCTTTAACAATGACAATAATGAAGGTAGATATGACTTTGCATTATCTGGTTTAGGATATGTACAAGGCTCAACTGGAATAAGTTCTTCAAGTTCACCTTATTTACTTGGTACTGCTCCGGGTGTATCGTTTACATCTATTTTAACAGCAGGCGATGTTGTAGGTAATTATACAATGGCAGGAACACCTGACGGTGCTGGTGCTTTTGATAATAATGATGGTACATTTACCATGGTTATCAATCATGAATTTGGAAGTACTGTAGGTGCAACGCATGCTCATGGAAATAGGGGTTCTTTTGTTTCTAGATGGAATATCAACAAATCTAATCTATCTGTAATTTCTGGTGCTGATCAAATTAAAAATGTGTATTTGTGGGATTCTAAAAACTATGGATTGTATAATTCCTCGAACTCAATTTCAAGATCTGCATTCAATAGATTTTGTTCCGGTGACTTAGCTCCAGTTTCTGCCTTCTACAATATTAAAACTGGAAAAGGTTCAACTAGCCGCATTTATTTGAATGGTGAAGAATCAGGTGCTGAAGGAAGAGCGTTCGCTCACGTATTAACCGGTTCTGAAAATGGAAATACCTACGAATTGCCATGGATGGGTAAATTTAGCTGGGAGAATGCTGTCGCTAATCCTATAGAGCAAGATAAAACAATTGTAATTGGAACAGATGATGCTACTCCAGGTCAAGTGTATGTTTATGTTGGTAATAAAACAACTACTGGAACTGAAGTTGATAAAGCTGGTTTAACAAATGGTAAGTTATACGGTGTTGCCGTTAATAGTTTAACAACTGAAACTAGCGTTTCTATTCCTAGCCCGAATACTGCTGTTACGCTTGTTGATTTAGGAAACATTGTAGATTCTACAGGATTCCAATTAAACAGATTTTCAAATCTGAAAGGAGTAACAAATTTCTTGAGACCAGAAGACGGTGCTTGGGATCCAAATAATTTAAATGATTTCTATTTTGTAACTACAAATTCATTTACTGCCCCGAGTAGAATGTGGAAATTACATTTTGACGATATCAAAAATCCTGAAAAAGGTGGCTCTATTACCGCTGTATTAGATGGTACTGAGGGACAAAAAATGATGGATAATATTGGGTTCGACAATACTGGTAATCTTTTGGTTCAAGAAGATGTTGGAAATAACGTTCACAATGGTAAAATTCATCAATATAATGTTGAAGCAGATAAATTGACTCAATTAGCACAACATGATCCTTCTCGTTTTGAAAGCAACGGTAGTAATTTCTTGACACTAGATGAAGAATCAAGTGGAATGATGGATGCACAATCAATTTTAGGTCCTGGAATGTTCTTATTGGTTGATCAAGCGCATTATCCAATCGCAGGTGAAGTAGTTGAGGGTGGTCAAATTTTGGCAATGTTTAATCCTACAACTTTCAATACCTCTCCAGAAATTAATTGTGCTGGTAATAAAATTGATATCTTAAATCACGCTGCTGCTACTCAAACTTCTAATGGTACGGATATGGGTTCAACTGGATTACAAAATCCTTTGTTTGCGAACTTTACAATTAAAAACGCAGGTAAAGGTAAATTGGTAGTTAAAAATATTGATTGCCAATATTCTGGTTTTGAAATCGTTTCTGCTAAATCGGCGAAAGTAAATGTTGATTCGGTATTGGTGATAACAGTTAAATTCAACCCAACAAAACTTGGTGTTTTTGAGGGACTTGTAACAATCAATTCTAATGATGTTGACGAATCTGATTTTGATTTCAAAATCAAGGCAACTGTTGAAGGGTCTGACATTAAAGTTCTTAGCAACAATGATGAGATTTCTAATGGTGAAACATTAACTTCAACAATGAATGGAACTCACTTTGGTGAAGTTGCAATTAAGAAATCTGTAACACAATCATTTGAAATTCAAAACAACGGACTTTCTAATTTGAATGTAAAAAACATCAAAATTGGAAGTACTGGTAATTTCAGTATCAAAAATGTGAATTTTCCAATGGTTGTTAATGCTTTAAGTAAAAATACATTTACAGTTGAATTTATTTCTACATTGCCTGGAACATTTAAAAATATGATAACTATTGTTTCAGATGCTGCAGATTCTGCTTATACATTCAACATTACTGCTGAAGCAATTGCTCCTAAATTAAATATGCTAGGAAATACAAATCCTATAGTAAGCGGTGATTTAGTCAGCAATGTATTTAATCATACTGATTTTGGTAATGTGGGTATTGGTACTCAAAAAACAAGAGTTTTCCAATTGGAAAATGCAGGAAAAGATTATTTGAATATCGATTCAATTGTGATTTCAGGATCAAGCAAATCTGATTTTGAAACCGTGTATCCTAATTCTCAATCATTCTCAATTAAACCAGGTAAATCTGAAAACTTAATGATTCAGTTTGGAACTGCAAATTTGGCTAATGCAACTGCAACAGTGAAAATGTATTCTAACGATTTTAAAAACCCGTTATTTACGTTTGCAATTTCTGCCAATGGCGTTGTTCCGAGCAATGTGAATACTATATCTAAAGATGTAGTTCAAGTTTATCCTAATCCAGTAAATAATCAATTATTTATTGAATCTAATTCGAACATTCAATCAATAGAAATCATTGATTTGGCTGGTAAGAAGATTTTCGAGAACAATCAAGATCAATTGAATAAAATTGAAATTTCAACTATGAATTATCCTTCAGGATTTTATATTGTAAATGTAAAATCTCAAAACAAGGTAAATTCAAGTAAGTTCATTATTCAACATTAATCTTAATAATTTGCATTTCAAAAAAGGCCAGGAATTTATTTCTGGCCTTTTTTTTGGTAGTTTTATTATCTGATTGGTTGCAATAACTGCAATTATATGGGCATATACAATGAGGATTCTTTGAACACAGGTATTATGTCATGGTGTCAGTTGGATTTAAATTTTGTCTTAATTCGTATTCAACTTCATTGTCGTCCAAATCTGCAATTTTAATAAAATAAAGTCTTTCAAGAAGCTTTATTGCATTGTTGTTTTGCAATTAGAAAAGGAGATTTGGTGAAGGTTGCAATTGGAGTCGCTAGGTGTAGTGGAGGAATTGCATATGTCACTATGAATTTCACAAAGCCTTAAAGTTTTTATTTCAAATTGTATAAAATATCGGCATAGGCTTTGCCGTTATCCTTTAAATCGCGGACACTATGAAATGAACAATACTATCTCTCAGCAGTAAATTTTTATCACTGACCGTAGGACTTTATCTAACTCATCTAATTCTGCCACTTTACATATGAACTTTCACTTGAGCACAATAAAACAAATCATGAAAAAATCAATTTTGACAATCGCATTTATCTTCGGATCAAACTTAGCTCAAGCCCAGTTTCAATTAGACACTTCAGATTCATTTGAGGGACCTTTATCTCAAGCTATCTTGAGCGCTCCGAGACCAAAAGCCTATGACGGAATGGGTTATTTGGATCATAGCTCTTCAATAGGGGCTTTAAAATATATCTTCAGTGACAGCGGTGAATCTTTTTCTAGAATTTTTGATAATCTCCCTTCTGAATTTCCCGGAGCTACTTACTCTGAAGAAAGTGAGATCCAAGTAAAAGTGGAAGACTACTACAGAAAGAGTATCGAAGGCCACTCATACGACAGCATTGCATATGCTATCAACAAATCGGAAATCGTAATAGATGGAAGGATAGTTAAAGTAGAAAGAGAAACCATCAACTGCTTTAACTCTAACCAAAGTGGGAGAGCTAGATTTAT
>CAMBFD010000072.1 GCA_945865625.1 Chitinophaga pinensis | reverse complement strand
ATGAAACTTTCGATAGAATTCTGATCAAAAAATTAACTCCAAACGGACTTGGCGATTATGAAGCCAGTATCTATTCGGCATTCTACAAATTGAGTCTTGTGCTCACTTTATTTGTTCAAGCCTTTCGATTTGCCGTGGAACCATTTTTCTTTCAACAAGCCAAATCACTCGATGCCAAACACAGCTACGCATATGTCATGAAATGGTTTGTTTACGCTGTATCTATTATCTATTTGGGTACAATGATCATTGTTCCATTCATTGCACCATACCTCATTCAAAATCCTGAATACTTCAAACACCCCAATGGCATGAATGCCGTACCAATTTTATTGGCTGCAAATTTATTCTTAGGAATATATTACACATTGTCAGTTTGGTACAAAGTTTCTGCACAAACCAAAATAGGTTCTTTACCCGCTTTTGGGGGTGCTATTGTAACAATTACTCTCAACTATTTACTCATTCCCAAATTGGGATTCATGGGATCAGCATACACCACCCTCATTGCTTACGCTTCGATGGTTATTTTCGGATATTTATTGTGCCGAAAGTTCTACCCTATTCCATACGAAATGTTCCCAATTCTCGGAAGCTTGCTCCTTACATTTACGTTAGGGTATCTCGTTTTGCAAACACAAAATATGCAAACGCACATTGTAATCAAACTTGCTTCATTTGTATCTTTAATTGCAGGAATTTACATTTACGAAAAATACATTTACAAATCCCCAATTTCCCATGATCAACGTTCAAATTAAAAACCTCTCTAAACACCCACTTCCTAAATACCAAACAGCATTGAGCGCCGGCATGGACTTACATGCAAATCTGGAAGAGTCAATATCCCTCAAAAATGGAGAAAGAGCTTTGATACCAACTGGTTTATTTATTGAATTGCCAGAAGGTTATGAGGCACAAGTGCGTCCAAGAAGTGGTCTGGCATTAAAACACGGAATTACCGTTTTAAATTCACCAGGAACCATCGATGCCGACTACCGTGGAGAGATAAAAGTATTGCTCATTAACCATGGTTCTGAAACCTTCGAAATCAATGATGGTGAAAGAATTGCACAATTGGTAGTGGCACAACATGCTATAGTTTCATGGCAAGAAACTTCCACCCTAAACAACACCGAAAGAGGTGAAGGCGGCTATGGTAGCAGTGGTAAATAACATTTACTTAATTATTATTTCACTGATTTTACCGATATTTGCAGTCAATTTTTTGAATTTTCACCCAAATGAAACTAATTATTCCTATGGCGGGTATGGGCAAAAGAATGCGCCCTCACACCCTTACTACTCCTAAACCTCTCGTTCCTTTAGCCGGTAAATCTATTGTTCATTGGTTAATTGAAGACATCGCGAGCGTTTGCGGAGATGCTATCGATGAAATTGGTTTCGTTGTTGGTCATTTCGGTGAAGAAACTGAAAATGAACTCATTAAAATTGCTGAAAGCGTTGGCGCTCAAGGTAAAATCTTTTACCAAGAGAAAGCTGAAGGAACTGGCCACGCCATTCTTTGCGCCCGCGAATGCCTCAAAGGTGAAGTCATTGTTGCCTTTGCCGATACCCTTTTTAGAACAGATTTCAACCTCGATAAAACAAAAGATGGTGTGATTTGGGTGCATCAAGTCGACAACCCTAGCTCTTTTGGTGTTGTAAAATACAACGATCAAAATATTATCACCGATTTCATTGAAAAACCTAAAGAATTTGTTTCAGATCTAGCAATCATTGGAATTTACTACTTCAAATCGGGTGAAACACTAGAAAATGAATTGCAATATTTAATAGATAACGACATCAAAGAAAAGGGCGAATATCAGTTAACAAATGCCATGGAAAACATGAAAAACAAAGGCATGCAATTTATTCCTGGTAAGGTTGACGAATGGTTAGATTGCGGTAATTATGCTGCTACCGTTTACACAAATCAACGCGTTCTGGTGAATAAAGCAAACCAATTTTCGATTGATCTGGATCGCTTCGATGAATCGGTTACCATTAACGAACCTTGCTTTGTTGCCGATGGCGTTAAACTGAAAAATTGTGAAATTGGTCCGTTTGTGAGCATCGGAAACAATAGTTCCATAGAAAATTGCGTTATTCGTAATACAATAGTTCAAAATAATAGTCATTTAAAAAACTTCAAATGCGAAAACTCAATGATTGGAAATCACGTGGCAATCGATGGCGACAGCCTAGAATACAGCATTGGCGATTTCAGCACTCAAGGGTAATTCACGCTTTTTCTTTTTTCTTTATTTTATTTTGGGGGACATTTGCTTCTGCTCAAATTGATTCCCTTCAACAAGATAGGGCCAAGTTTAGACAAGCCGAAATCTTGTTCCAAAGCGGTCAAATGAATGATGCAACCGCTTCTTTTAAAACGCTCACTAAATCTATAAATACCAGCGAAGCTGCTCATTTTAGACTCTCTACAATTTACTCATCTGTTAAAAATTATTCGCAAGCCATTTACCATATCAATCGAGCTCTCGAATTTTGCAAAAATTGTGACGATTATCTTCTACAGAAAGCACAAATTTTACAAGCCAATTTTCAATATATCGAGGCTGCCGATGTCTATGTTGAAGCCATAAATCTGAATCCTAATTTTTGGTCAAGATATCCCAAAGCCATAAACGCATATAAACTTGGCAATCGGCCCGAAAAAGCCATTGAAGTGATCCGTTTATGGGAAAAACAATTTCAGTTAAAACCAGAAATTGGCTTACAATATATTTCTGAGTTTACAGATTTAAACCAAATCGATTCAGCCCTTCTATATTCAAGAAAATTGTTGCTAAAATATCCGAAAAACGTAGAAATATTGAGTAAAAGCGTCCAACTATATCAATACAACAGAAAAGACCTTGAGCTGAGCGAATTACTCAGAGCGCGCTATTTACTCGATACCTCCAATATTGATTTTCAATTAGATTTTATTTCGAACGAAATACTGCCTCAAATGCAAGTTATCTGTGACTCATTCAAAAAAGAAATAACAACCCAAAAAGAATGTAAATACTTTTCTCAACGTACTTACTATCAAAAGAATCAAAATTTAATTCGTAAAATATCTCTGAACAAAAATCTGAACCCTGAACAGAAAAGCTTGTCGAACTTAATATTCTTTAGCGCTGAAACGAATACCTCACTCATAGACTCTTGCCTAAATTTAAATTTCCCGAATAAAACTTATCAAAAAAATAATTATGATTACAATGCTTCTGCATTCGCCATTGCTTATAATCTTTACGCCAAACAGAATTTTAAAGAGTCACAAAAATATTGTCTCATGCAATTTTATGGAGATCCTAATATATCACAAAAAACCATTGAACTTACCCTGCATTGTATTGCTTTAAACTCAGATAAGTTAGAATTGGAAAAATGCAAAAACTACCTTGAAGAAATACTTCCATTCATGGTTAACACTGAATTATTTGGAGCTCTCGATGCGCTATCAAATAAGCAATACTCTCAGGTGATTCAAACCATTGAATTGATGCCAAACATTGGTAAAAATGCGAACAAAAATCTGTTATACAATCTATTGGCATTCTCCAAATTGATGACAGGTGAAAACAAACAAGCCGCTGATATATGGTCAAATTTAATACCAGAAGATATTCTAGAGCCATATTTGATTCCCGCTTATCAATCGTTTCAAACCCAAAGTTTAACCGAAAAAGCGAAAAAAACACTCAACATGGCATACTTTTTGGGTATCATAGATGAAGAAGGCAAAAACCTGCAGCTCAAAAATACCCAGCTTCCAAAAAAAATAAATCCAACAAAATGAAAAATCATATCTCTTCATTCATCATTGCCCTGATCTTGCCATTGATGGCCGTTGGTCAAACGCAAGTCAATGAACCCCATCATATAAACAATCAAAATTCTGTTGTACCTGATTCTAATTTTAACACCAATATTTCTAAACTTTCAGAAAACCCATTCTTTAACCAAAAATTGTCGAATTTAGATTGGACATATTGCACATCAAAATACACTGCTGATATCAAGGTAGACAATCAAGAATTGAGCGGTTCTGTGAGTTTTCGCATGAAAAAAGACAGCATCATTTGGTTTAGTGTTTCTGCAATCATGGGAATACAAATTTTAAAAGGCATCATTAACCGCGATAGTGCCCATATTTTGGATGTGTTCAATCAGAAATATTTTGCTTTATCTATTGAAGATTTAAATAGAATGCAAGAATTACCCGCTAATCTTTCTGCGATTCAAGCGCTTATTGTTGGCAGTTCCCCTACATCCCTCCTAAAATTTCAAGACAGTGTGCTCATGAATAACGAATATTTATACAATTGGATCGGCACTGATTATCCTTTTACTTCGTTTTCTGCCACTTCCAAGAATAAAATATTTACTGAAGCGCGCTTTGTTGACAAAGGTAGAATGAGAAAACTCAGCATTTCATACTTAGACAGATCGAAGCAAACAGAAGTGGCCATTCCATACCGAATGAGCTGGAAAATTGCAGATACAAAAAGTGACCTCAATAATCTACAATTAGAATTAACGTTAAAAACCGCACGCTTCGATGCCATACCTTCGTATCCATTTACTGTACCTGAAGAATATGAGCGCGTTTCGATTCAAAAAAATTAGCCAAATTGCGGTTGCTACTGCTTTAGTGGTGAGTTTTTGCTGGCCTTCGTCGATGGCTCAAACCAACCGACAACAGCTCGAAGCCAAACGTAAGAAAGTTGAGTTAGACATTGCCGAAAACAAGAAAATTCTGCTGTCTACTCAGAAAGAGAAGCGCACAACTTTACATCAATTAACCACAATAAATAGAATTATTGAGCAAAGAACCGAGCTTATTGTAGACATTCAAACTGAAATTATCATTACCGATGGTGATATTTTTACCCAAACAATGCGTTTGGAAACCTTGAAATTTGCCTTTGAAAGGGAAAAAGAAAAACTCAATAAGACCATCCGAAAAGCATATAAAACTAGAAAATCGGGACGTGAACTCGTTTTTCTATTCTCTTCCAATAACATCAAACAAGCTCTTCACCGTTGGAAATATTTGAAAAAGCTTTCCGACTTCAGAAGAAATCAAGTTGCTTCAATTCAAATTCAATCCCAAAAAGTTTCTGATGCAATTGCCGAATTAAATCACACCAAAAAGCAAAAAGTATCTTTGCTTTCAGTTAAAGAAATAGAAAAGCAAGAATTAGAAATTGATAAAACCACCAAACAGAAACTTGTTGTAGAACTCTCATCGAGAGAAAAGGAACTTCGCGAAAAAATTCGCGAAAACGAAAAGCAGGTTGCCAAATTAAATAGAGAAATTAGCAAAGCCATTGCGCGTGAAATTGACGCTGAACGCCGCCGTCAGAAACGTGAAATTGCAAAGGCTGCCCCTAGTAAATCGGGAAGCAAGAATGCTAAAAATTCATCAGCAACTTCTGAAAATGCACTCACCCCCGAAGCCAAAGCACTAAGTCTTTCATTTGAATATAATAAGGGTGGACTTCCGTGGCCCGTGGAACGCGGTTTTATTTCACAAGGATTTGGCCGTCACCGTCATCCAGAATTTCAAGATATCGAAGAGGTGAATAACGGTATCGACATTACCACGCCGAAAAATTCAACTGTAAAATCAATTTTCAAGGGTACCGTAAGTGCAATTCTTTCCATACCAGGCCAAGGAGAAGCCATACTGGTGAACCATGGTGCCTACTTTACCGTTTACTCTCGGTTAAGCGATGTTTATGTTCAAAAAGGACAAATCATTAACAATGGAGAGAAAATTGGTAAGGTTATGACCGACGATGAAGATAAATGCATCCTCCAATTTCAAATTTGGGAGGGACAAGAAAAACAAAATCCTCAATTTTGGATAAAGTCTCGCTAACTTTGCATCCATGAAAAATGTAATTGTTATTGGATCTGGTGTAATGGGATCTGGAATTGCAATGAGCAGTATTCTTGCTGGTTACCCTACCATGATTTACGATGTTAAGTCGGAAGCTCTCAATAAAGCCATTGCTTACATTCATAAACAATTAGAAATTTCTGTTGAAAAGGGTAAAGTGACAGATATTCAAAAGAAATCTGCACTTGAGCTACTTTCAACCACCGAAGATAAAAACAAACTCACAGCTGATTTTATCATTGAGGCCATTCTCGAAAACTTAAACATCAAAAGAGAATTGTTTCAACACCTCGAAACAATCAATGCTAAAGACTCCATTTTTGCAACGAACACTTCTTCTATTCCCATTACACAAATTGCCAACGGATTAAATCATCCTGAGCGTTTGGTGGGGGTTCATTTCTTCAATCCAGCTCATATTATGAAGCTCGTTGAAATCATTCAAAGCGCCTCAACTGAACCTGCCATAGCTGAAATGGCTTTCAACTGGGCAAAATCTTTAGGTAAAACTTGTGTATATACAAAAGATGCTCCTGGCTTTATTGTAAATCGCGTTGCCCGGCATTTCTATGTTGAAGCACTTAAAATTGCAGAAGAAGGTGTAGCAGAATTTCAAGATATCGATTCTCTTATTGAGGCAACTGGCTTCAAAATGGGCCCGTTTAAATTAATGGATTTAATTGGTGTTGACACAAATTATTCGGTTACTAGTTCAATGTTCGAACAATTTAATTACGATTCTAAATTTAGACCAAGCCGCATTCAAAAACAGAAAGTGGATGCAGGACATCACGGCAAAAAAACAGGTCGTGGGTTTTATAAATATGATTAAGAAAATCATCCATATTGTTTGTATTTTATTTCTTTTAGGGAATATTTCCTCCTGCGATGACTCTCGATCCGTAACCCAAAGCATTCCTACGGGTCCAGTAAACATTGTGTTTGACTTAAATTTAAGTTCCTACATGTATTTGAGCAATCCCGGTGAATTTGCCTACTTTGATGGGGGCATTAAAGGAGTGTTGGTAATTCATGATTATGACGATAATTGGTATGCCTTTGAAAGATCATGCGCCTTTGAACCTTCTAAAACATGTTCCAAAATCTGGGCAGACACAATGAACCTACAATTCGTTTGTGGTGAATATATTGGTGCCAATTTTTCTAAATGTTGCGATAGCAAATATAACTTTCAAGGTTTCCCTACGAATGCACCTGCAGCTGGTCGATTGGCACAATATAAAATCCAAAAAGATGCCAATATTGTCCAAATTTACAATTGACAATTTTGATTCCTTTTTATCATCGTTATATTTTGTATAAATGATGAATTTTTTTCGCAATTGTTTTTCTGTTGAAAAAAAATGTGAAGTATATGTGCAAAATTTATCAAAAAACTTTTTTTTAAACAAGAGTTTCTTATATTTGTCAACTACTAAACTCATTAAAACTAATAAGAATATGCATAAAAACTACCTAAAAGCAATTTTTCTTCCTGCAATTATTTCCCTTTTTGCCGGAAATTTGTCTGCACAAGGCAATGGTTCTCATGGAATTGAAGCCAATTTTGGACTCAGAGAATATCTTGGTGATATGGGAACAAGCCTGCTTTTCGCCCAAAAACCAATTTACCAAGGAGGCGGAATCACTTATACCCACAATATTAGCCCAACTTTCGATGGTGTTGTCAATTTTTCTGCTGGTGATGTTGGATTCACTAGAAGTTTCGACTCATTTGTGAAAGAAAAAGATATTATCTGGAAAAGCTTTAGAGCAAATACAGCTGATTTATCTTTTGGTGTTCGCTATAAATTAAACAATGGTGTTCTTTTAGCTGAAGATTCAAAATTTGCCCCTTACGTGTATGGTGCTATCGGCGCATATTATGTGCATTCAACAATTAAATGGGGTCCACACCCTTACGTTGCCGCTACCCGCGTTGACCAATGGGGAACTGTGCATAATGTAGACAATACAATTCAAGATATTGGAGCTCAAATGCAAGGTGGACTTGGTTTTAAACTTGGTTTAACCGACAGACTTTCTCTTGCTTGGTCTTATGTTTTAACCTATACGTTCAACGATCGTTGGGATGGTTCTAACGACGCTGATCCAATGCCTAGCATCGATAAACCTCTTGTAAATAAATTATATCGTACCAATGATGTTTGGGGATATAATAACATTGGTTTTGCTTTTGCTCTAAGTGAAAGTAACAGCGGTGGTGGTCGTGTTAAAAGACTTGCCGATTCAGACGAAGATGGTGTTCCTAACAAATATGACCTTTGTAAAGGTACTGAAGCTAAATACAGAAAATATGTTGATAGCGTAGGTTGCCCTGCAGATACAGATGGCGATAAAATTTTAGACGCCGATGATAATTGCCCAGAAGTTAAAGGTGCAATTGAATTCAAAGGTTGCCCTGATACTGATGGCGATGGTGTTGAAGATAAATTAGACGCTTGTCCTAAAGAAAAAGGTTCTGCTGAATACAATGGTTGCCCTGATGCTGATGGCGATGGTATTTCCGATAAAGATGATGCTTGCCCAGCAATTAAAGGTCTTAAAATATTCAAAGGTTGCCCTGATACTGATGGCGACGGTGTTGAAGACAAATTAGACAAATGTCCTGATGTTGCAGGTAGTATTGCAGGTGAAGGTTGCCCTGATACTGATGGCGATGGTGTTTACAATAATATCGACAAATGCCCTAATGATGTAGGTGTAGTAGCGAATAAAGGTTGCCCAGAAGTGAAAAAAGAAACAGTTCAAAAAATTGCCCTTGCTGCCAAAGGTATCAATTTCGAAACAAACAAAGACGCAATTGTCGCTGCTTCTTTCAAAAGCTTAGATGATTTGGCTAAATTATTGAACTCTGAACCTAAAGCTAACGTTGAAATTCAAGGCCATACCGACAATGTTGGAGATGCCACAACAAATAAAGAACTAAGCCAAAAGCGTTCTGAAGCAGTAAAACGCTACTTAATCAATGCTGGTGTTGCTGAATCAAGAATGACTTCTGTTGGTTATGGTTCTGAAATGCCTATCGCTGATAACGCAACTCCTAAAGGTAAAGAGAAAAACCGTAGAGTTGATTTCAGACTTTCTTTCTAATATACACATTTAAAACATATTCAAGAAAAGGCTGCCGAATGGCAGCCTTTTCTCTTTTACTAAAAATTCAGATACTTCACTCTTTACCCAAGTTCCC
>CAMBFD010000071.1 GCA_945865625.1 Chitinophaga pinensis | reverse complement strand
GAATCGCCCTGGCAAATGAAGGTATCGTTGCCTAAATCAATTTTTAATTCAGGTCGATATCCAATATACTGAATTTTAAATCCTTTTCCTGTAACATATGGATCACTTAGTTGTTTAAATTCAATGGAATTGGATAAAACTGTTTTCCAAGCACCCGAATAAGGCAAACTGCTTCCTGTAAATGCACCCAACTCAGTTTTTGGAGTGGTACTCATATCATACAAATACAAAGAATCGTACCCATTTTCCATGTCGAACATAGTAAACCTGTAACGAATTGAATCTGCATTGGCTACGGTTAAGGTTGTTGAAACATTTTTATTGAGAATATAATTCGATTCACCGCCGTTATCATAAACAAAACCCCAACATCTCGACTCATTTGAAGTACCTGAGCTAGGCAAAATAATGGCATTGCAGATATCGCGGGTACTATCAACTGAAACAAATTTTACGAACGTGATGCTATCTTTTTTATTTTTAAAGCAAGAGGTCACAACCAATTTAACATTGAATTTTCCATAAGCTGTATAATTGTAAGTTGGATTGGTCAAAATTGAAGTTCCACCATCGCCAAAATACCACTGACTACTTGAATAATTATCGGATAAGTTGAGAAAGTTCACCAATTTAGAAGTTTTACAAGCAAGTGTATCACCTGTAAAATTTGCTTTCACATAACCAGAATCGTATTTAGCACCCACGCCACAAACCCACCAAGCGTTTGTAACTTGAACAACTTCATTTGAGCATTGGCCGTACAAATCCATAGCACTTAAAATACTGTATGTTCTTGCATCTGCATAGTTTGAACTATTCACTAAATATGCAGATAAAGTTCTGTATGCAATATTTGCTGCTTTTGTAAATCCTAATGATGTAATTGTAAATACACTAGAAACTTCATTTGTACCAGAAGCTCCATTTGCAATCAAATAATACCAATAATTTTGAACCCCGCTGTTGTAATGAACGCCTCCATTATCTCCTGCACCAAAATACCATTTGTAACCCTTATAATATTTTGGCTGGTTATAACCGGAAGCACTTGGATTGGCCATATTGCGGATTCCAGCACCTGAAACCGTGATGTCTTCACCAATTTTCCAATTCCATTGTGTTGGTCGTGCCCAGGCCTCTATGGTTTGTCCAAAAATATCACTAAAGCTCTCATTTAAAGCTCCGCTTTCATTTGAATAAGTTAAATTGGCCGTATTTGTGGTTACTGCGTGAGCAATTTCATGTCCGCAAACATCCAATGCAGTTAGTGGCAAGAACGAAGAACCATCACCATAAGTCATCACCGAACCGTTCCAAAAGGCATTGTCGTATCCAACGCCCGGAGTTTGGCAAAAATGTATATAACTTACAATTTTGGCACCTGCATTGTCGAAGCTATTTCGACCATGCTCATTTTTAAAATAATCGTATGTCATTTCAGCACCCCAATGTGCATCGGTGGCAACCTCGTCTTTATTGGCATTTACATTGTTCCAAGTATTGTCGTTATCTGTAAAATCGGTTGCGCCAACATAGGTATTGGTTTTGTTTACATTATACGTTTCAATACCATTTCCGCGCCCGGTTTCCCTCAATCTAAATGAAGTTGGAGAAAGGCTATCGGTTTTAATGGCTCTTGTACCGCTATATCTTGTAACTGCTGTACCATTGCTTTCAGCATGAAGAATCAGCTCATTTGTTGCCCAGATTTGACCAGTTTCAGCATTTACATAAATGGTTTTTCCGGCCAAGGGTTGCATCGATAAAACATTGAATGCATAACACAATTGCTGTAAAGTATCTAACTTGAAATTGCGTCCAACATAAACCAATTTCCCTTTCGGAAAATAAGTTGTATCTCTATTATTTGTGGCATGTTGTAACACTTGATTCATGCCTAAATCTTGCCAATAATATTTTTCTGAAGGTAAAAACTTCAAGGCTAATTCTCGTGCCTCATCTGCTGTTAACTTTGCTTTACCTACAATATCCTTAGACAAAATAAAATTACCATTCACCCTAAATAAAAAGTTCAGCTGTGTATGTAAAATGGCTGTCCCCAATTCTACAGGTATACCATCTTTATACATTTGAATTCTAGAATGCGTTTGATTCAGCTCATCCTTTAAAACATTGTATATTTTCCAATTAATTTCATTTCCATATTTCCCAAATTGAGAAATTGTTTGCTTCCAAGATTCTGCGCTGGGCATTGGATGAAAATATTCAATAAATGTTGGCGTTTTTAAAGAATTATGAGGGACAATTTTTTGCCCTTTCAATTCAAATAGTTGGAGTGAATTGAAAACAAATAGTGTTAAAAATATTTTTGCTAAATACTTCATTTTTACAAATATAGTAAGTTTCAATTTAAACCCAATCGAAAGAAATAATGGATGATCAATTGTGACTAAAAAATAGCACTGAATTTGATTAATTAATTGATTGTCTTTATCTTTGCATTTACATGTTTGTATTCAATCAGTTTAGAAAGTTTGTTATTACAGGTGCTTTGTGCATGATTTCTGTTTTTAATGCGCAAGCTCAAAACAAAGCATACGTTGAAAAATACAAACCACTTTGCGATAGTTTAAGTGCTGAATATGGCATACCAAGCAATGTTATCATTGGCGTTGCAATGCTTGAATCTGCAAATGGAAATAGTAAAGTCTGCAGATTATTGCACAACCATTTTGGAATCGTTGGTAAAAATAATTTACGTGAAACACACAATATCAAATCGCGATATAAAGCTTTCGAAAACGACACTCAGTCATTCGTGTATTTTTGCAAATTGGCAAGTAGCCGTAAATATTATCAAAAGCTAAAAGGAAGTACAAGTATAAACAAGTGGTTATATGCAATTGGAAGAGCAGGATATTGTCCCCGTCCTAAACTTTGGTCAACGATGATTATAAATATCCTGAAAAAATCACATTTATTGTAATTAGAAAGGAATCACCAATGTTACGGTCATTCCAGCTAAACAAGTCGTAACAAAATCTCCTACACCATCAACGCGGGTGAATTTGCCATTAGGATAAAATATTTTTTTCATTTTGAGGGATAAGATATCAAAGATATCCGTTTTTAAACGTTTAGAAATATATATATACAACAAACTTGCACATTACCCCCAAAAAATTAGCAGCGAAGCGTCAACAAATTTAGGGTATAAAAAAAGCCTCATGAAGAGGCTTAATCTGGCGGTCTGGACGGGACTCGAACCCGCGACCCCATGCGTGACAGGCATGTATTCTAACCAGCTGAACTACCAAACCGTTTTCCCTATCAGATATTCGTGATTGGGAGTGCAAAAATAGTATTTCATTTTACATTGTGCAACATTTTTCAATATTTTTTTGAATTTTTTTCGCAGTCTTCTACACTCTTCACTATTTTCGCTAAACAAATTATGCGTAAATTTTTCCTATTCTGCTTATCAGTTACCTTTAGTTCAATCACTTGGGCTCAGTTTCCTGAAATCAATTGCTATCACACCGACCACGGTGCTCATGAAAGAAATAGAAATATCGATGTAACCCACATGCTCGTAGAAGTCTCTTTCGTTCCTCAAAAGAAAGAAGTTTATGGCACTGTAACTCACACTTTTTCTTCAATTCAAAGCAATGTAGATACCATTTTTTTTGATGCTCCAAACATAAAAATCAATAAAGTTTGGCTCGATCTCAAAGAAATTTCTTTTAAAACAAATTCTGAGGGACTTATTGCCCAAACCAATTTAAAGAATGACTTAGGCAAAGTTCATAGCTTGAAAATTGAATATTTCGCAACCCCTTCAAAAGGAATCTATTTCGTAGGTTGGAATGTGCCTCAAATTGAAGAACCTGCGCACATGACACGACGTCAGATTTGGACACAAGGTCAAGGAATCGACAACCGACACTGGATTCCTATGATTGATGATAGAGGTGAAAAATATATTACGGAAACTAAAATTTCTTTTCAAAGTGATTACAATGTTTTAAGCAATGGCAATTTTATTGGCAAAACAACAGATCCAAAGGATAAATCAAGAACAATTTGGCATTATAAAATGCCCAAGCAACATTCTGGATATTTACTCATGCTTGCAATTGATAAATATGCTGTGAAATCTACAAAAACCAAACGTGGAACCCCAATCAATTTCTGGTATTACCCAGAACATCCCGAAAGAGTCAATCCAACAAATCTTTACAGTGAAAAAATCATTGAATTTTTAGAATCAGAAACAGGAACTCCTTACGCCTGGGGGTCATACTCTCAAGTGATGGTCCAAGATTTTTTATATGGCGCAATGGAAAATACTTCGGCAACTATTTTTGGCGATTTCTTTTGGGTAGATTCAAGGAGTTTTCTCGATAAAAATTACATCGGTGTAAATGCGCATGAAGCAACGCATCAATGGTTCGGCGATTTAATTACAGGCAGACATGATGGTGAGCAATGGCTTCAAGAAAGTTTCGCTACGTTTTATCCCGGATTATTCAACGGATATGCCATTTCAAATGATGAAATGTTGTGGTATTTTAGAGCCAATCAACTTGGCGCACTTGCAGCTGGAAAATTAAATTCATTGCCTGTAAGACATAGTGCTTCAGGAAGCTCCAGGCATTATCCGAAAGGAGCATCTGTTCTATACATGTTACAACACATTTTAGGCACTGAAAATTTTAAAAGAAGCATTCAATTATACTTGCAAAGACACAGTTTTGCAACAGTAGAAACTTGGGATCTTCAAAAAGCGATCATTGATGCGACAGGTATAAATATGGACTGGTTTTTCGACCAATGGATTCATCGCGGCGGGGAACCAAAATTGAAAGTATCTGCGCAAACAATATCCCTCAATGGAGAAAAAGGAATTGAATTCACCGTAGAACAAATTCATAAAATTGACCCTGTTGTTGGTGTGTTTAAAATGCCCGTTGATTTGGCAATTTACTTTACCGATGGCAGTGTTCATAGGCAAGTTGTAATCATTGATAAAGCCTTTCAAAAGATATTCATCCCTACAAAAAATAAAGATATTGCATTTAAATTATTTGATGAAGGCACGTTCATTTTGAAGGAAATTGAATTTGCAAAACCACTTGGTGAGCTCTATGCGCAATTGGAAACAGCTGAAAATACTTTAGATAGATACGATGCATTGATTGCTCTAAAAAGCAAAATGACAGAAATTAACGCCAACCAAGGTAGTAAAGATCAATATTACAATGTCATACTCAAAGCTTGGAACAAAGAAACGTATAAAGAAATGCGCGTTGAACTTGCAAATCAATTGATGTTAATTCCAAATTTGCCATCAAATATTTGGACAAAAATGGCGACTGATAAAACAACTGAAGTTCGCAAAACCTTTGTACTAAAGGCTCCTTTAATTGAAGAAACAAAAGCCTTGTTCGAAACTGCATTGTTAGATAGCAGTTATTTAACCATTGAAGCAGCCATTGCAAGAATGTGGAATTCTCCAATGTATGTCAATCAGCACAACATGATTTTGGATAAAATCAAAGGTTTAGATGGTTACACTCATAACTTAAGGATAAAATATTGCGAATTGGCTACAGAGGTTTACCCAGACATGAAAGGATTGATGATTAAGGCTCTGGTGGATATGTCGGGACCTAAATTTGAATTCCGAACAAGAATACTCGCCATGCAAGCTTTGCAAAGATTAAATTTCTTAAATGAAGAATTTGCTATGAATTTATTTGATGGAATGACCACATTTAATTCAAGGTTAAATAGTCCGGCAATTGAGGTGGCGACCTATCTAAACAAGCAAACAGAGCATTCTCGAACATTTGCAAAAATATTCATGGGCTACAAAGGCTCAATTGATGCTTTAAACAAAATGGAGGATATTGCTAAAATTCGTCGAATTTTAGGATACTAATATCCGATAAATAAAATCTTTGGCATATTCTTTGCATACCTTTGAGTATGCCAAAGTTCATCACCTATATCGCACTCCTGTTTTTTGGAATCAACAGTGCATTTGCTGATGTCCCAAAAGTATCAGCTCAACCGAATCCTGCTTCAAATACATTGAATATTCAAGTTGCAAATTGCGATTTAAATACAATAAAAATAAGGGTTTTTACCGTTTTAGGCAGCGAGGTTAATGCATTAGATTTAAGACAACTAGACAACAAAGGAAATTTTGTTCTAAATGTCAATCAAATTCCAGACGGTATTTATTTATTGACCATACAATCTGGTAAAGACCAAGTGACTAAAAGAATTAAAATTCAACATTAATTTCAGTTTGAATTTTAATAAATAATTATTTTTTCTTTAGGAATATTTCCCTAAAAATACCCAAAAACAATGGTGCTTATTTGAAAATTATTTAATCAATTTTTCTAAAAAAACACAAGTTTTCTTTGAACTTTCACAAAGAATCCATTAATTAGCGTTTTATTATAGGATAAATATTTAAAATGAGTCTACGTTTTGATAAATCACCCGCACAATTATTGAGAAAAGTAGTGCTTTCTTTGGCAATCATGGTCATCGTTTTTGGCGTAAATACTGGTTGTTCTCCGAAATTTAAAGAAGCAAAGACTTTGTTTGACCAAGGCTATTATGGTCAAGCCGCTGTAACTTTTGAAGAAGTTTCTAAGCGCGACAAAGACAAGAAAATCAAGGATACAGCTGTATTCATGGCTGCTGAATCTTATCGTTTAAATAATGATTACGATAAGGCAAAGAAATTGTACGATAAGGTTTTAAAAAAGGAGCCAACCAATGCACAAGCACTTTTGATGCGTGCAAACATGCTCAAGAAAATGGAGTTGTACCGCGAAGCAATGGATGCTTACAAAAAGTACTTGGAGGTGGCTAAGGAAGACACTGCAGTTGAAATTAAAAAAGCCGGATGTGAATTGGCATTGCGTTGGACACCAGATAGCTCATTGTTTAAAGTAGAAGAGTTTAAAGCTGCAAATACAAAAGCCAACGATTGGGCTCCAATGGTTGCCGCAAAGAAAGACAATTTGGTTTTCTTTGCTTCAGACAGAGAAGGTGGTTTTAGCAAAAGAATTTACGGTGGCACAATGCAAATGTGGTCAGATATTTGGTATGTTGAAGGTAAAGAATCTAAAGTTTCAGACTCAAAAAAGAAATCTAAGAAAGTATCTGTTGTAAAATGGAATAAACCTGTTTACGCAGAAAAAAATAGTTCAAAATGGAATGAAGGTGGTCTAACTTTCGATGATAAATTTTCAACGATTTACATAACTCAGTGTGGCGGTGAAGATGGAAAAACTGAAAAATGTGCAATCTATTCTTACACAAAAACTGGGGGGGTAGACTGGAATCTAGGTGAACCCTTGGATATCTGTAAAGAAGATACGGGTCATAGCTACGGACACCCTGCTTATGGTTTAGGAGATAATATTTTATATTTCTCTTCAGACAGATTAGGTGGTCATGGAGGATTCGATATTTGGGCAATCACTTACAGCAAACGTTCGAAAAACTGGGGTGCGCCAATTAACTTAGGTCCAGATATCAACACTTCTGGAAATGAATATTTCCCTTATTTCAACAAACACGACAAACGTTTATATTTCAGTTCAGACGGATGGCCAACTTTAGGTGGTTTGGATATCAATGCAGCTGATGTTACAAATGATATTACCAAATGGAGAGACCGTGAAAATATGCGTGAACCTTTGAATAGTGGTGGTGACGATTTCGGTATCACTTTCTATGAAGGAAAAAGCACAAAGGGTTTCTTCACCTCAAACCGTGGCAAGAAAAACGATGATGACATTTATGCATTCGATATAGTTCCTTTGGTGATTACCATTCGCGGTGTTATTACAGATTGTAACACAAATAAACCATTGTCTGGTGCTACTGTCATGATTTCAAATGACAAAGACACCAGTGTAATGGTATTGAAAGCCAATGAACGCGGTGAATATCAAGCAACTTTAAATCCTAAAACAAATTACGAATTACTTGCAAAATATCCTGAACTCTATTATTTCGAAAAACCTCCAGTAAACAGAACCACTCACGGTATCCGTTTCAGCAAAGAATTGATTCAAGATTTTTGTATGGAAAATCCATTGGATAAAATCTATACCCTTCCAATTTTTTATGACTTAGATTCTGCGAATATTCGTCCTGATGCTGCGCGTATTTTAGATACATTTGCTCAAGAAGTTTTGATTCGTTACCCACGTTTGATTGCTGAATTGGGTTCACATACCGACTGTAGAGCTTCGGTTGAATACAATACCAGACTGGCTCAACGTCGTGCAGACAGCGCTAAAGTCTATTTGTTAAGAAAATACAAAATTGATACTGCCCGTATTCATGCAGTTGGATTTGGTGAGAAAGAATTGATCAACGATTGTAAGTGTGAGGGTGCCGAGAAAGCAGGATTTACTCCTTATCGCCAAGATACAACCCGTAAAATGGTTATTGTCAAAGATGCTAAAGGGAATGTCATTAAAAGTTCTTACGAAAATTACAAGCCAAATGAATTAACCAAAATTGATGGTAAGTTCTTCGTGCCTTGCGATGAATATCAACACCAACAAAATCGTAGAACTACGGTTCGTTTTGAATGGGGAAATCAAAAATCAAGGGCAAAAATAAACCAAGATGTTGATGCCAATAACTCTAATAAAGGTGCTGAATCTAAGAAAAAAGAAGAGGCAGCTAAATCACTGGCTACAAATCCTGATTTGGATTTAACAAACGCAATTCGTTTGCGCATTGCAATGCAAGATAGCGTAAAAATGATTTCAATCATGATAGCCAATAAAGAAGCAAAAGCGTTTGCATTTGATTTCAAAGGTAAATTAACTGCTGTTCCAAGTGAAGTTGCTGCAGAATGGTTCGAAAAAGATATCATTGTTAAGAAAGATTTTGTAGACGGAGAGAAAATTAAAGTGGGCAAAGTAAAATTACCTAGTAACAAATTTATAGTTGAAGAAGTGATGGTTGGCGATTATTTGGTGAAAGGTGTTCAATTCACGGTTTCAGATAAAGTAACACTTCCTACATTAGGAAAAAGTTTCTTCGGTAAAACTTTCAAAGAAGATTCATTTATCAGTGGCTCTGAATTGGTGTTAATTCCTAAAAAAGCTCCTAAGAAGCCAAAAGCTAAAAAAGAAGATAAGAAAGACGGAGAAGAAACAACTCCAGCTCCTACAGACAATAAATAATTTAATGTTTAGAGTTTAATGTTTAATGTTTAAAGTTGGATTGATTCACTCTAAACACTAAACCCTAAACCCTAAATTTAACCTTAAACACTAAACTTTAAACCCCAATACTAAACGTTAAACCCTAAACCCTAAATTTAACCTTAAACGTTAAACCCTAAATTACCGCTGGTAATGATTCCAAATATTCCAAAATTAAAACACCAAGATTCTAATAACTTTTTCATTTTTGCAGGCCCTTGTGCCATTGAAGGAAGAGATATGGCGTTTAGAATTGCCGAGCAATTGGTTACAATTTCAGATAAATTAAACATCCCT
>CAMBFD010000070.1 GCA_945865625.1 Chitinophaga pinensis | reverse complement strand
CAGTTGATGGCTCAAGAAATGCGGAGCAAAATCACTTCTCCTGTAAAAATTAGTCCGAAGGAGGTTCAAAAATACTATGATGAAATTCCTCAAGATAGCTTACCAATCATTCCAACCGAAGTTGAAGTTGCTCAGTTAATTCTTGAACTTCCTGTTTCTAAGTTAGCGCAAGATTTTGCAAAGGAACAATTGCAAGACTTGAGAAATAGAGTATTAAAAGGAGAAAGCTTTGATAGATTGGCCCGTTCATATTCTATGGATCCAGGCTCTAAAAACAATAATGGGTTGTTGCCAGAATTTGGAAGAGGTGAGATGGTAGGTCAATTCGAAAGAATGGCTTTCAAACTGAAAGAAGATAGTATCAGTCAGGTTTTTCAAACAGATTATGGTTTTCATATTATGAAGCTCATAAAGAGAAAAGGAGAAAGAGTGATTGCACAACATATTCTTATTCGCCCTGAAAACACGAGTGACGATTATGCGAAATCAAACAAACTTGCAGATAGTATTTATAATGCATTGTCTGAAGGTAAATTAGATTGGTGTTTGGCTGTTAAGTCTCATGCAAGTGAACAACTTGGTAATAAAGGATATTGCGGATTTCTAACCGATGAAGCAACTGGTTTGCAGAAAACGCTTTTCGATGGTTTGCCAACTGATGTTAAGCAAGTTGTTGAGAAATTAAAGCCAGGTCAATTTTCTGCACCCGCTATCACAATGCTTCCCGATGGAAGAGCTGTTTATAGAATTGTGTATCTTAAAACGTTTATCTCTCCACATCAGGCAAACTTGATTCAAGATTATAGCCGAATTCAAATGGAAGCAGATGCTAAGAAGAAACAAGAAGCGATTGATAAATGGGTGAGTAAATTTAAAGGTCGCACTTATATTAAAATTAAGTCTAGAAATTTTCAGTGTAATCAATTAAAAAAGTGGGAAAATGACTAATTCGAACACCATTGAATTGGCTACCGAATTTGGTAGTAAAGTAAATAAACTCAAATCTGAAGTTGGTAAAGTTATTGTTGGTCAAGAACAAATTGTTACTGCTTTAGTGAATGCAATATTTTGTCACGGACACGTTTTAATGGTTGGTGTTCCTGGCTTGGCAAAAACATTATTGGTTAAAACATTGGCAGATTCAATGTCGTTAGATTTCAATCGTATTCAGTTTACTCCCGATTTAATGCCAAGCGATATCATTGGTTCAGAAATTCTTGATGAAAACCGTCAATTCAAGTTTATCCAGGGTCCGGTTTTTGCAAATTTAATTCTTGCCGATGAAATCAACAGAACACCGCCAAAAACGCAGAGTGCTCTATTGGAAGCCATGCAGGAACGTCAAGTAACTGCTGGTGGAAGAGTTTATCAATTAAATGAACCTTTTTTTGTACTTGCAACCCAAAACCCCATCGAGCAAGAAGGTACATACCCATTGCCTGAGGCCCAGTTGGATCGTTTTATGTATCAGGTGTTGCTTGATTATCCTAGTTTTGATCAAGAGGTTCAAATTTTAAAACAAACAACGGGTAGTGATAAAACTTCGGTGACTCCTGTATTGTCGGCGGAAGATATATTGGCATTCCAAAAGGTGGTTAGACAAGTACCTGTTACCGATAATGTATTTGAATACGTTGTTAAACTGGTTCAAAAAACCCGTCCCAATACAACTGGCGCTCATGAAATGGCGAATAAATATTTATCTTATGGTGCAGGACCTAGGGCTGGTCAGAATTTAATTTTGGGAGCGAAATGCAATGCACTGATGAATGGAAAATTTTCAGTTGATATTGAAGACATTCATGCAGTCATGAATTGGGTTTTATCGCACCGTGTGGTTCGAAACTTCAAAGCAGAAGCAGAAGGTATATCAACGGCTAACATCATTGCTAAGATGATATGAAAAAAGCCGATAGGGTTGCTTTTATCATTCAAAAACTCGAGGAACTTTATCCGGTAACCCCCATTCCGTTGGATCATAACGACGAATACACGCTTCTTGTATCAGTTTTATTAAGCGCACAATGCACCGATAAACGGGTCAATGAAATTACTCCGTTTTTATTTGCCAAAGCCAATAACCCTTATGATATGGTGAAGTTGACCATCGATGAAATTCGTGAAATTATCAAACCTTGTGGTTTGTCCCCGTTTAAGAGCAAAGCCATTCATCAATTAAGTGAAATTATCATTGAAAAGCACCAAGGAAATGTCCCTCAAACTTTTGAAGAGTTAGAGGCATTGCCAGGGGTTGGACATAAAACCGCGAGTGTGGTGATGTCGCAAGCTTTTGGTGTTGCTGCGTTTCCAGTAGATACGCACATTCACCGGTTGGCCGAACGCTGGAAGCTTAGCAGCGGTAAAAATGTGGATCAAACAGAAAAGGATTTAAAGCGTTTGATTCCAAAAGATTTATGGAATAAAGCGCATTTGCAGATTATTTTTTATGGTCGCGAATTTTGTCCTGCTCGGGGACATCACGTCGAAAATTGCATTATTTGCAAAACAATTCACTCAAAAGAATTGCAATAATTCAGATTCTTGAACATTTTGGCATGAAGAAAACGCATTTTGAAGCGTTTTAAATCCAATTGACTGACCAATGCACTCATTTGTGTAAGTTGTATATTGAGCGTTGCCAGATGGGCTTAAAATTGACATTTCTGCTATGATTCCTTTGTCAACCAACATCTCAAGTTTGTAAACTTCATGATTGAGTTGAATTTCCCTCTGATGAGTGTATTTAGGCGAGTACCCTAAAATCCAGTTTTCTTGACTAAATTTTTCATTTTTGAGGGATACAATCGCATTGGATTCAATTTCAGTTAGGAAGGATGTTGCACCTAAAGTTTGATTCAAAACTTGGATGAATTTCTTTAGGAATTCTGCGGTTGTGCCCAAATTGTGCTCATTGCGAATGTTTGTGACTTCACTTCGAACACTTTTTACAGCTTTGTCGATATAATGTCCCTCAGAATGAAGCGCGCTTTTTAAGTTGTTGAGTTGACTATCGTAAAGCAGGGTGCCATGATGTAAAACCCTTTTTTTCTGTTGGAATACATGTTGGGCGTTACCGCTAATTTTTTTACCATTTAGAAGTAAATCATCACGATGACTATAGGTGGTTTCGATGCCCAATAAATTGAGAGCAGCGCGAATAGGCTCAAGGAATTGCTTGTAGTTGACAGCTTTATCCATCCCAGTTTCAATGTTTTTGATGAACGTGAAATTGATGTTGCCCATATCGTGGAAAACAGTTCCACCACCTGAAAGTCTTCTGGCAGGAAGGATGCTATTTTCTTTACAAAATTTATAATTGATTTCGGAGCAAATATTTTGATGCTTGCCTGAAACGACAGCACTTTCGCTTTGCCAGATAAATAGTATATTTTCTTCGGTATTTTGAAGGAAATAGGCTTCGGTGGCAAGGTTAAAATAGGGGCAAATGCTGTTCGAAACTAAGAGTTTCATTCAGTTGAATTTTGTGTGGATTTAGGGACTTTTCTACGAAGTTCAAAATTTTGGCCGAGGTAAACTTTTCGAACGAATTCATCATTTGCAAGCTCTTCGGCGTTTCCTTGTTTGAGTAGTTTTCCTTCAAAAAGGAGATAGGCTCTGTCGGTGATACTCAATGTTTCTTGAACATTGTGATCGGTAATGAGAATGCCAATATTGCGTTCTTTAAGTTTTGCTACAATGCTCTGAATATCTTCAACGGCAATTGGGTCAACACCAGCAAAAGGTTCATCTAGAAGAATAAAATGCGGGTCGGTAGCAAGTGCACGGGCAATTTCTGTACGACGGCGTTCACCACCACTTAGTACTTTACCCAAATTGGTTCTCACTCTACCGAGGCTAAATTCATCGATGAGTGTTTCAAGTTTTTCCTCTTGTTGAATTTTCGTCAATTTTGTCATTTCAAGAATTGCGCGAATGTTGTCTTCAACGCTAAGTTCTCTAAAAACAGAAGCTTCTTGAGGGAGGTAACCGATACCGAATTGGGCTCTTTTGTACATTGGGAGCTTGGTAATATCGAGGTCATCGAGGTAAATTTTACCTTTGTCGGGTTTCACAAGGCCCACACACATGTAGAAGGTTGTGGTTTTACCAGCACCATTTGGGCCTAAAAGTCCAACAATTTCTCCTTGGTTTACTTCAACACTTACGTCATTGACAACTTTTTTAGAGCCGTATTGTTTAATTAAGTTCTCGGAGCGAAGGCGCATGGTACAAAGATAATGAAATGCGCACGATTTTTTAAATTTCGATTGATGATGTAAGTAAAAGGCAGTATCTTTGAACCGGCGGTACGGTCAGCTCCTCGTTAACTCCCCCAGGTCCGGAAGGAAGCAAGGGCAGCGGGTTGTAGCGGCGCGATACCGCCTTTTTTTATGATTTGTTTTTGAGGAAATAGTTCTAATAATTTTATAAAACAAAAAAGGTGCAAATTTCTTTGCACCTTTTTTGTTTTATTTTGAAGCTTTTAAACTGAAGCTTTTAATTTGTTCTTATGCCCAGTAGGGTTTTTGCGAGGCTTTGCTGGAGAATTTCTGCTGAAGTTGCTAGAACTTGCAGTTCTCTTGCTTTGTCCACGGTGACCGCTTCTGTCGCCAGATGCACTCGGAGAAGATTCAGAACGACGGTTATCGTTTCCCGCAAAAGCAGGGCGATCACTACGGTCGCTGTTGCGGCTATTGCCGAAAGCAGAACCTTGACGCGCTTGAGTTTCTTGACGTACTTTTCCTTCAAAGCTACGGTCGCGGCTATCGTTTCCGAATGATCTAGAATTACTTGCGTTACGATCACCTCCGAAAGGTTTGTCGCCACCTGAAGTTCTATCGCTGTTGAAAGGTCTATCTCCAGAAGGTCTACTTCCGTTGAAAGAACGCTCTCCAGAAGGTCTTTCTGATCTGTTGCTATTAAAAGAAGGTCTGTCTGTTGAAGATCTGTTTGTATTGTAAGAAGGTCTATCGCTAGAAGGTCTATCGCTAGAAGGTCTGTCATTCGAAAATGAACGGTCGCCAGAAGGTCTATCGTTAGAGTATGAGCGACCACCGCCACCATTTCCACCTGAATAACCACCGCCACCATTTCCACCTGAATAACCACCGCTGCGACCACCGCCACCTGAATAACCACCACTGCGTCCACCGCCGCCGAAAGAACTTCCACCACGGTAGCCACCGCCACCGCCACCACGGTTACCGCCGCGATTTCCACCACCACCATAACCACCACGACCGCGTCCACCGCTACCTTTTTTAGGTAGTTCGATACGGTATTCGTGCTCAATTTCAACTAAATCGGTAGTTCCGTGTTCTTTGTAAATCATTTCTAAAAGATTTGCTTCAGATTGGTCACAGAACGACATAGCTAAACCTTGAGCACCAGCGCGACCAGTTCTACCAATACGGTGAGTATAAGTCTCTGGATCTTGTGGCATATCGAAGTTTAATACGTGATTCAAAGCTGGAACGTCTACACCTCTAGCCGCAACGTCTGTTGCAACAAGTATACGCGCACGTCCTTCTTTAAATAAATCTAAATTGCGTGTACGTTCACGTTGACTTTTGTCGCCATGAATTGCCACTGCGTATTCATTAATATTTCTAAGTAAATCAACTAGTTTGTCGGCGCCATGTTTGGTTTTCGTGAAAACCAACATTGATTGAACTTCAGCGTCGTCAAGTAATTCCTTCAATAACTCAAACTTATCGTTTCTAGCAACAGCAAAAAGCCATTGTGTAATTTTTGGTTTTTCATCATTTAAAGGAGCAATATCAATTTGAGTTGGCTCAGATAAAAGTTCTTGAGAAAGAATTCTGATTTCGCGTGGTGCGGTCGCAGAAAAGAGTAAAGTTTGTTTTTTGTCGTTCAGCATCAAGCGTCCGATGTCGCGGATATCTTGAATGAAACCCATATCAAGCATACGATCACACTCGTCTAAAACCCAAGTGTTGATAGCTGAAAGGTCAATATGACCCTGTTCGATAAGATCTAATAAACGACCTGGAGTGGCAATAATTACCTGACAACCTCGGCGAATGTCTTCAACCTGGCGTCTTTGCGAAACACCACCATAAACAAGGGCAATGCGAAGTTTCATAGTAGCACCATACTTTCTGAAGTTGTCAGAAATCTGGTGAGCTAGTTCACGTGTTGGAGCCAAAATAAGAGCGTGAACTCCTTTTTGAGGCTTCTCAATGATTTGTTGGATAATAGGAATAGCGAATGCCGCTGTTTTTCCTGTTCCTGTAGGTGCAGTTGCGAAAAGGTCGCCGCCTGCTAAAATTGCTGGAATCGCCACTTTTTGGATAGGCGTAGGTTCGGTGTATCCCTGCTTTTCCACAGTAGACACAAGTTGAGGTAGTAACCCCAAGTTTTCAAAATTTTGCATTAATATTTTTTTTCGGGCTAACGCTTCAGAAGCAGAAATGAAAGCGTAGGAATCGCAATAGATTCAAACTACAAAAGTCCCACTCGTAAAGAATTGCGGTGCAAAGGTACAATATGTTTTTAAATATTCCAAGTCTTTTCCACATTTTATCAAGAAAACTGTGGAAAACCCCATTCAAACTTGCAGGATTCCCGGGTGAAAAGGCTTCACTTGAGCGTGATTCGCAGCCTCAATTCCCATCGTGATCCATTTGCGGGTATCTAAAGGATTAATGATTGCATCGACCCACAATCGAGCAGCTGCATAGTAAGGTGTTGTTTGGCTATCGTAACGCTGTGTGATTTTATCGAGCAATGCCTTTTCGTTTTCTGGGGTAATCTCTTCTCCTTTTGAATTGAGCGATGCCTTTTCTATTTGCAACAATGTTTTGGCTGCCTGTTCACCACCCATCACGGCAATTTTTGCATTTGGCCAGGCAACTATGAGTCTTGGGTCATAAGCTTTTCCGCACATGGCATAATTTCCAGCTCCAAAACTATTGCCAAGAATGATGGTAAATTTTGGCACAGTGCTATTTGCCATGGCCATCACCATTTTTGCCCCATCTTTAATGATGCCACCCTGTTCAGATTTACTACCAACCATAAATCCAGTAACATCTTGTAAGAATACCAATGGAATTTTCTTTTGGTTACAATTCATAATAAAACGAGCTGCTTTATCGGCGCTATCGCTGTAAATAACACCGCCAAATTGCATTTCTCCTTTTTTGCTTTTCACCATTTCACGATTATTGGCTACAATGCCAACTGCCCAACCATCGATTCTAGCATAACCGCAAAGAATGGTTTTGCCATAACCTTCTTTGTATTGTTCGAATTCAGAGTTGTCAACCAATCTCTCAATAATCTCAATCGATTTATATGTTTTGCCTTTGTCGGCGGGAAAAATGCCCCAAATTTCTTCTTGTTTTTTAACTGGTAAAACAGTTTTTACCCTATCAAAACCCGCTTTTTCTTTATGGCCAATTTTGTCCATAATGTATTTAATACGGTCTAAACACGCTTGGTCGTTCGGGAATTTATCATCAATTACACCTGAAATTTCACTTTGAGTTGTTGCACCACCTAAGGTTTCATTGTCAATATTTTCTCCAATTGCAGCTTTTACCAAATAGCTTCCTGCTAAGAAAATGCTTCCATTTCCTTCAACAATGAGAGCCTCGTCTGACATAATTGGCAAATAGGCACCACCTGCAACGCAACTGCCCATAACTGCAGCAATTTGTGTGATACCCATAGAACTCATGATGGCATTGTTTCTAAACATTCTACCAAAATGGTCTTTGTCTGCAAAAATTTCATCTTGCATTGGAAGGAAAACCCCAGCGCTATCTACCAAGTAAATGATTGGAAGGTGATTTTCCATCGCAATTTCTTGTGCTCTCAAATTTTTCTTACCTGTAATGGGAAACCAAGCTCCGGCTTTTACGGTTGCATCATTTGCAACAATAACGCACTGACGCCCCGATACATATCCAAGGCCCGCAACTACGCCACCTGCCGCACATCCCCCATATTCAGAATACATATCAAAACCGGCGAATGCACCAATTTCAATCCAATTAGAATTTTCATCTCGAAGGTATTCAATTCTTTCTCTTGCAAGAAGTTTGCCTTTTTCTTTTTGTTTGGCAGCAGATTTAGCGCCTCCACCAGCGTAAATTTTTTCTAATCTGCTTTTTACAATATCCCAATTTTGCTTATTGGAATCTTCGTTTTTGTTGAATTGAATGTCGGTTGTAGACATGATTCAAATATAATAGAAATTGCTTATTTAAGATGTGTTTTTTGGGGAACTATGGTAAAATCATTTTTTAGACGAATCCAACATTTTTTCGTAGCTCTCAATCCATTGTGCAGCAGTCATTTTTTTACATAGTTGCCCAATGAGTTCGTAAGGAATGTCATCCAAACGTTTAAATCGAATACAGCTTTTCCCCATGTCAATTTTGTATTCACAAACCTGAGCATATTCTAATTGAAACCAATCCATTAAACTTTCACTGCCATAAATTCCCATGTGATATAAAGCAATGAAGTTTTTTTGGGAAGCCAAATTCATAAAAGGCAAAGGCAATTTAGGGTCACAATGGTACCCCGCCGGATAAATTTCATGAGGGACAACATATCCAATCATGCCATAAGACATACATTCAATAAATTCTGGATCTAGATTTTGAATAATCGTATCTCTCAATTTTTGAAATGATTCAATTCTATCAGGCGGAATCTGAGCAATATATTCAGTAATTGTTTGAGCTTTAGATTGCATATGGTTTTATTGAAATTTATAATTGCCTTTTTTATCGATGGTTATTTTTGGTGATAATTTTGTTGTTTTGTAAATGTTGATGCCCTTTTTAATTGAATTCCAAAGCTCAAAATAATCTGAATATGGCTGGTAATTTATATTTTTGGTGAAATTTTTATTCTCAGAATCATTGAAATTAAACGGTGAAATGATTACCGGGATTTTGGATTGTCCAGCATTTTTTGCGAGAACCGATAAAATGTAAATTTCTTTGATGATTTTGTCTGTCATTGCAAAACAACCAATTGAAACACAATTGCCATGGATGAAAATATCGCCACCTAGATTGCTAGCATGGCTTCTATTTTTATCGGCCGAATTAGGGTAATTGATTCCTAAGCTTAAATAGAAATTACTCGATGGGTTGAACCGATCGATATGATAAAATCCCTCAGGAGTTTGATAATCACCAGATTTGAATTTGGGACCCAAATCACCAGATTGGGAACAGACATCATAAGTGTTAAATAAAGTGAAAAGACCTGATTTGTTTCGAATATAAATTTCAAGATTTTTTTCTTGTTTATATCCGATGAACAAGATGTTTACTTTAGATTGTTCTATTTTTAGTACTTTAAGTTTTGATAGAATTTGATTGTAACTGTGGTTGTATGCTTCTTTAACTCTCGGAAATTTAAGTTGTTGTTTTAAAAAAGATGGAATCGCAATGAAACTGCACAATAAAACAGCAACGACGAGGATGATTGTGCCAAACCAAATATCTTTAAATGTCATCTTAAATATAACGCTTTTTGAACGAATATTATTTTCCTGACTTTAGCTCAACGGTTTTCAATACATTTAAAAATGTATCTGCGCCATGGGCTCCAGAAATGGTGTATGTATCATCAAATACAAAGAATGGAACACCTCGTACACCAACTTGTTGGGCCATATATATCAGACCAAATTTCTACTTTCATTTTGTGGTTTTTATGCAAATTACGCCGGTAATGAAAAAATTATCGCGATCGTTTGGATCTAGTGATTCATATTCTTTATGTTTTAAATAACGTGCTTCTAAACGAGCAGTTGTTGTTTCATCGAA
>CAMBFD010000069.1 GCA_945865625.1 Chitinophaga pinensis | reverse complement strand
AATAAATAGAAATAGTCTTTGGGTTGAACTATTTTGACTTTTGAATCGTCATTTTTTGGTAAATGTTCTTCTATAAAAGGGTGGTGATAAGGTTTGAAAACGGTGTATTTTAAAAACCAAGGAAACAAAAATATGCCAGCAAGGGTAAGTCGTAAACCTGCAACTTGAACTGGGCTAAAGGCTTCCAATCCTCGTTTTATCATGATGAAGGAACTTCCCCAAACACATCCTAAAAGTATGATTAGGAAAACTGGCAACCATTTGTATTTCACGCTGCAAATATCGTGGATTTTTACTGCCGCATATTATCTATCACGAAAATTCACGAACTTTGTGTTCTATGAAACGTAATTGGTTGCTTGTTTTATTGCTTTTTTCTTTTGGAGGGACATTTGCTCAATTGCCAGATGATTTGATCTGTGCAGAAAAAGCAAACATCCTACATCGAATAAAGGGGCGTGGAAACTCAACCATTTATCATGGTTACAACATTGACTATCACCGTTGCCATTGGCGTTTAAATCCTAAGAAAAATGCATTTTTGAGTGGATCTGTATTATTTCAATTTACGGTTCTTAAATCAATTGATTCTTTGGGTTTTGATTTGTCTTCGGGCATTCAAATTTTAGCCATCAAGAGAGGCGCAGATACGCTTAAGTACACCCGTTCGGGTGATGCAGTCTATGTTTATATCAAGAATCAATGGCAAATCAATACAACCGATTCTTTTGAAGTGTTCTATCAAGGGAATCCTGCCAATGGTGCTGGATTTGGTTCATTTGTGTACGACAATCACAAAACTGGTCCTGTCATTCATACCCTGAGTCAACCTTATGGAGCTTTGTTTTGGTGGCCTTGTAAACAAACCTTACACGATAAAATTGATTCAATTGATATTTTCATCCATACCGATAAAACATTAAAAGCAGGGTCTAATGGCCTTTTGGTTGAAACTTTACAAGAAGGCGATACCAATCATATATACCATTGGAAACATCGATACCCGATTGTTACATACTTGGTTGCAATGGCGGTGACCAATTACGATGAATTTACCCAATACGCACATTTTGTTGGTAGAACAGATTCTATGCCAGTTCTAAATTACGTTTTCCCTCAGTTTAAAAATACGGCGATGGAAGAAACAAAGCCCATTTTGCCAATGTTGCGTTTGTTCGATAGTTTGTTTACGAGATATCCTTTTATCAACGAAAAATATGGCCATGCGCAGTTCACCTGGGGTGGCGGTATGGAACATCAAACCATGAGTTTCATGGTGAATTTCTCTTTCGATTTAATGGCGCATGAATTGGCACATATGTGGTTTGGCGACATGGTGACCTGCGGGACTTGGCAAGATTTATGGCTGAATGAGGGATTTGCAACTTACCTCACATGTATCTGTTTTGAATACCTTAAGTCGCGCGATGAATTTAAAGATCGTTTAAAAGGAATGCGTAACGATATCTGTGCAGATCCAAACGGCAGTGTTTGTCCTTCAGATACCTCAAAAGTAAATGTGTTATTCAACGGACGTTTAACCTATAACAAAGGTGCTTGGGTGTTGCACATGCTGCGAAATAAAATTGGCGACGATGCTTTCTTTAAAGCGTGTAGAAATTATTTAGGCGGTTCTAATTTGTATGGTTTTGGATATACTTCTGAACTTCAAAAAGAAATGGAATTGGCATCGGGACAAAATTTATCGGTGTTTTTTCAGCAATGGTTTTTTGGTGAAGGATTTCCTTATTTAAAGATCAACTGGAAGCAACTTGGCAGTAAGGTTAAACTTTCAATTGAACAAACACCATCGAATGCAGAAGTGCCTTTCTGGCATATCAATGTTCCCATTGAATTTAGAAATCAAACAAGGAAGTTGCTATTGAATTTTGAGCCGCAACAACTGGTTGCCAATTATGAGTTTGACCTCGATTTTTCTGCAGATACTGCAATATTTGACCCAAATGTGACAGTCCTTGCAAAGGCCTCTGTTGGCGGTGTGAACTTAGATAAAATCCAACAAGATGAAATTGTGATCCTTCCGAATCCTGGTTCACAGGTTTTTCAGGTTGTTTCGCGGAATCCGTCCCTCAAAATGATAGAAATATTTAATGTATTGGGTGAGAAAATGGGAACGATTGATTTAGGAATTTCCGCATCAAAATCACTATATGTAGATGCCTCTAAATGGAGTGCTGGCACTTATTTTATTAGGATAAATACTGAAAATTTCGTATATTCGATGAAATGGTTAAAACAATGAAAACATCACTTTTAGTTTCTTTTGCTGCAATTTTACTATTCACTTCTTGTGAACCCGAGAAAGAAAATCCTACTCCGGTAGATAATTCAAACGGAATTACATTGAAGTTTGTTGGTCAAATTGGCGGTACAGATATTTCTAAGATATCTGGTGTAAGTCATTTCAGCAAATCTGAAGGTGAACGTTTCAAGGTTTCAAATTGGGCCATGATTTTATCTCATGTTGCGTTAATTAAAGACAATGGAGATACGTTGCAACTTGGCGATGGCTATCAGTATGTGAATTATTTAGACGAAAGCAAAAATGGAAGAACCGTGCGAAACATTCCAACTGGTCGTTATAAAGGAATTTCCTTCATGTTGGGATTAGATCCAGGCGTAAACCACGATGACCCAGCTAAATGGCCCGCAAATCATCCGTTGAATGGATTCACAACAGGTTTGCATTGGGGATGGTCTAGTGGTTATATTTTTCACGCGATTGATGGAAATTATATCAAGGATTCAGTGAGTAGCATGATCAACGGCTTTAGTTTCCATACGGCAACAGATAAATATCCCAAACAATTAACATTGAACTTTGAGTTTGACATAGACAATACCCTAAAAACTGCATATATCATAAGCAATGCTGAAGATATTTTTGCTAAACCAAACTCAATTAAGTTGGCAAATGGTTCCGTAAGCCACTCAGAAGGTGTAGCTGAAATAGTGTTGATGGATAAATTGGTTCAAAACATTGTTGCTGCTTTTATGTTTAATAAGGTAGAATAAATTTATTTCTTTGAAGTTTTCAATCAATCATCAGCAGATTCAGGTATTTGCCAAAGCTAATTGGCTTTTTGTTGTATTGATTTTAGTTACATTTACTTCTTGTAGAAAAGAAGACGATGCTTCAAAAAATAGCACTTCAACTTATGTACCAACCCCGATTTTAGCATCTGATGTTTTTCCTAGGGAATTTGGAATTCCTGCCTTGCCTTCCGACAATCCTTTAACTGTAGAAGGTGTTTATTTAGGAAGAATGCTGTTTTTTGATCCAGTTTTATCTTACGATAGCTCAATTAGTTGCGGATCTTGCCATAAACAAGAATTTGCTTTTAGCGATCCAGTTCCAGTTTCCTCTGGTGCATTTGGGCTTAAAACACACAGAAATACGCCATCGCTCTTCAACATGGCTTATAGTAAAAAATTCTTTTGGGATCTTAGAGTCAATAATTTACGCGATCTGGTCTTCGAACCAATCCAAGCGCATAATGAAATGGCAATGACATTGCCTAGGCTAGAGGGCAAGCTTAAGAATATTGCCCGTTATAAGGAATATTTTAACAAAGCTTTTGGACATGCTCCAAATGTTGTTGATATGTCTAAGGCGTTGGAGCAATTTATGTTAACCATGGTTAGTTATCAATCGCGCTTCAATCGGTTTTTTCCGGGCGACAGTATCCAGCTACTTTCGAGTTCTGAGCTGCGAGGTGCATTCTTGTTTAATGGCTTGGTAAATTTTAATAATGGAGTTACAAATGGTGCCGATTGTTTCCATTGCCACGGTGGTGAATTGGCGCAACAACAAAATTTGAATATGGGCGGTTTTGCTAACAATGGTTTGGATGTTGTTCATACCGATAAAGGGTTAGCGGCTATTGATAACAAATCTACCAGCCTTGGTGTTTTCAAAACCCCGTCATTGTTAAATATTGAGAAGTCTGGTCCTTACATGCACGATGGTCGCTTCAAAACTTTAGATGAAGTCATTGACCACTACAGTGACAATGTCAATTTCAATTCCCCTAATTTGCATCCTTTGATGGATCATGGTGGAATTCACTTGAACTTATCTGCACAACAGAAAGCCGATTTGAAAGCTTATTTACTGTCGATGACCGACAATAAATTCCTCACAAATCCTGCTTATAGCAATCCGTTTAAAAAGTAATTTTTAAGTGTTAATATCCTAAAACAGGACTTAACCAACGCTCAATTTCTTTCACTGTCATTCCTTTGCGTTCAGCGTAGTTTTCAACCTGGTCTTTTCCAAGTTTACCAACGGCAAAATATTTCGATTGTTCATTTGCAAAATAGAATCCGCTTACGCTTGCAGCAGGCATCATTGCCATGCTTTCAGTGAGGGATATTTGAATTGGTAAGTATTGGGTAATTAAATTGAACAGTGTAGATTTTTCAGTGTGATCCGGGCAAGCTGGGTAGCCTGGCGCAGGTCTAATTCCTTGGTAATTCTCGCGAATTAGATCGTCATTTGAGAGCGACTCCGTTTTTGCATATCCCCAATATTCCTGTCTGATTTTGGCATGTAAATATTCAGCCAAACTTTCAGCCAATCTATCGGCCATGGCTTTTGCCATGATGCTATTGTAATCGTCGAGATTTGCTTCAAAAGCTTTCACAATGGGTTCTAAGTTCAGACCGGCAGTCACCGCAAATCCACCCATGTAATCTACTTCACTTGGCGATAAGAAATCGGAAAGTGACAAATTAGGTACACCCGCCGACATTTTGCGTTGCTGCCTGAGGAAATGGAATTTCGCAACAGATTCAGTTTGTTCTGGGTTCAACACTTCAACATCGTCGTTGTTGCGTTTCACAGGTAAAATAAAATAAGTTGCTTCGCATTTTATGGTACCGTCCTTTTCCCAATCGTTCAGCATTTCATTTGCATCGTGGAACAATTTGGTTGCTTCAACGCCAACCACAGAATCTGTTAAAATATCTGGATACCTTCCGGCCAATTCCCAAGTTTGGAAAAATGGTGTCCAATCAATTGTTTTTCTTAATGTTGCAACGTCAATATCTGTCAATTGAAAAAATCCAATTTGGTTTGGTTTCACAACAACCCCATTGTGAGGAAGTTGATTTTTCAAGGCTTCAGAATACGGTAGAATGTCTTTAATTAGCTGACGCTTTGCGTGATTTTCAGCCAATTCAGTGTATTCATCACGTAATTTTTCTGAAAAAATATGATAGGTATCGGGATTCAATAGCTGACCGGCAACAGGTACTGATCTACTTGCATCGAGAACGTGAATGACAGGATATTGCGTTTGCGGAGCGATTTTTACCGCGGTGTGAACCCTAGAGGTGGTTGCTCCACCAATGAGCAATGGTTGTGTCATTCCCAAACGTTTCATTTCGGAAGCCACGTGCACCATTTCATCTAAACTTGGTGTAATTAAACCACTCAAACCTATGATATCGGCACCCCATTCTTTGGCACGCGCTAAAATTTTATCGGCTGGTACCATCACTCCCATGTCTTCAATATCGTAATTGTTACATGCAAGCACAACCCCAACAATGTTCTTTCCAATGTCGTGAACGTCGCCTTTTACAGTGGCGAGCAAAATTTTACCTTGCGCCCGGGCATTCGGGTTGTTCAGTTTTTGTGCTTCAAGGAAGGGCTGTAAATATGCCACAGACTTTTTCATCACACGGGCCGATTTCACCACTTGGGGTAAAAACATTTTCCCTGCGCCAAATAAATCTCCCACATAATTCATCCCTGCCATCAATGGACCTTCAATGACTCCCAAAGGGTCATTTAAAAGATCTAAAGCTTCTTGTGTATCTTGGTCAATAAATTCAGTGATTCCTTTAACCAAGCTATGTTTCAATCGTTCTTCAACATGATGGCTGCGCCACTCTTGTTCTTCAACTTTTTCAACTTTTTTACCTTTAACCGTTTCTGCGAAATTCACCAAACGTTCAGTGCTATCGTCTCTTCTGTTCAGCAATACATCTTCAACGCGTTCAAGAAGATCTTTTGGAATTTCTTCATACACCTCAATCATTCCAGCATTCACAATGCCCATATCCAAACCAGCTTTGATGGCGTGGTATAAAAACGCAGAATGCATGGCTTCTCTTACAGGACCATTCCCTCTAAAAGAAAAAGAAATGTTAGAAATACCACCGCTAACTTTCGCACCAGGAAGATTTTCTTTGATCCAACGGGTTGCATTGATAAAGTCAACTGCATAATTGTTATGTTCATCAATACCAGTTGCAACAGTTAAGATATTTGGATCGAAAATGATATCGTTTTGATTAAAATTGGCTTGATTTACCAATAAATCATAGCTGCGTTTACACACCGAAATTTTGCGTTCAAATGAGTCGGCTTGTCCGGTTTCATCGAACGCCATCACCACAACGGCAGCGCCGTATCGTTTCACCAACTTGGCTTTTTTCAGAAATGCTTCTTCACCATCTTTGAGGGATATTGAATTGACAATTCCTTTTCCCTGCAAGCATTTAAGTCCCGCTACAATCACATCCCACTTGCTACTATCAATCATAATAGGCACACGAGAAATATCGGGTTCTGCTGCAACTAAATTCACGAATGTTGTCATGGCTTGTAGGCCATCTAACATACCTTCATCCATATTAATGTCAATAATTTGAGCGCCATTTTCAACTTGTTGACGCGCAATATCTAAACCTGCATTGTAATCGCCATTTAAAATGAGTTTGGCAAACTTTTTACTACCCGTAACATTGGTTCTCTCGCCAATATTTACAAAGTTAATGTCGGGAGTTAATGTAAATGGTTCAAGACCACTTAATCTTAGATATGGATGAATAACAGGTTTTGACACTTGATTTTAAAATAGGGCAGGCCATTTTGTAGGATTTGATTCATGCATCAATTGATACACAGAGGCAAATACTTCATCGGCACTTGGTTTAGAAAAATAGTCACCATCACTACCGTAAGCAGCTCTATGCGCCTTAGCGGTAATTGTTAACGGTTTGCTATCTAAATATTTATAAGCTTCTTGATTTTCTAAAACTTGTTGCATCATGAATGCTGAAGCTCCGCCTGGAACATCTTCATCTAAGAAAACAACACGGTTCGTATTTTTCACACTTTCAACAATGCTGTGGTTGATATCGAATGGCAACAATGTTTGCACGTCAATTAATTCAACGCGAATGCCAACTTCGGCAAGCATATCGCAAGCATCTGCGGCAATTCTGCAGCAAGATCCATACGTCACCAAAGTTACATCTTCACCAAATCTTAGCACATCTGGTTTACCAAAAGGAACGGTAAAGTCTGCAATATTGGTCGGCATTTTTTCTTTGATTCTATACCCGTTCAAACATTCAACAACCAAAGCTGGTTCATCTGAACGCAACAAGGTATTGTACATGCCGGCGGCTTGTGTCATGTTGCGTGGAACACATACATGCATGCCTCTTATCGAATTGATAATCATTCCCATGGGGGATCCACTATGCCAAATTCCTTCCAAACGATGACCGCGAGTACGCACAATAACCGGAGATTTTTGACCACCTTTGGTTCTATATTGCAAGGTTGCCAAATCGTCACTCATTGGTTCTAACGCATACAACAGGTAATCTAAATATTGAATTTCGGCAATCGGTCTAAGTCCGCGCATTGCAGCACCAATTCCTTCACCCAAAATACTCCATTCTCTAATTCCTTTATCTGTTACACGGAGTTCACCAAATTTTTCTTGAAGTCCAGAGAAACCTTGGTTCACATCACCAATTTTACCAACGTCTTCACCGAAGGCAAAAATGCGTGGATCTCTGTCCATATTGGCTTCAAAACAAGCCCTCACAACTTGGTAACCGTCAACAACTTCATCGTTAAACTGTGCAGGCACTTCGATTACATTCAACACATTTGAGCTACTTTCACTGGTTAAGTGAGAGCTGTAACGGGCGCCGTTCAGTTCATTAAATTGAACCAAATAGTCTAACAATGGTTTACGCAAATCGGCACTAAATTTTACCGTTTCACGCAAACATTTATGCAAAGCATTTCCAATATCTTTACGAATTGGATCTTTAATTTCTTGAATATTTTTTGCAGATTCTGCAACTATTGGAGCAGATAAACCTGCTGCAATGGTATGATTTAACACAGCAACAAATTCAGCAACTTCTGATTTAATTGACGAAGCAAAATCGGTCCATGCTGCCTTTTGAGACAATCTTACAGCTTCTGTTGCGTTTTTTTCGAGTTCGTCGAGACTTGCTTCAGTGCTAAAACCACTTTCAACAATCCATTTGCGCATTTGAGCAATGCAATCGAAATCGATTTCCCATTGCAAACGTTCTTTGGTTTTGTAACGCTCATGCGATCCGCTGGTAGAATGTCCTTGCGGCTGAGTCACCTCCGTTACATGCACAAGTACAGGGGTATGTTTTTCGCGACAAACGTCGGCGGCTTGTTTATAGGTATTGCAAAGTTCGGCGTAATTCCAACCTCTAGCGGTGAAAATTTCCATTCCCACACCGTTGTTATCGGTTTTAAAACCGTTTAAAATGGCAGAAATATTTTCTTTTGCAGTTTGGTATTTTGCGGGTACTGAAATTCCATAGCCATCATCCCAAACGCTCATAAGCATTGGCACTTGCATCACATTTGCAGCATTAATTACTTCCCAGAAAATTCCCTCAGAAGTAGACGCATTGCCAATGGTTCCAAAAGCAATTTCATTTCCTTTGTTAGAAAAATTGGTAAATTGATGTAAATCTTTGTTTTCGCGATACAACTTAGAGGCAACCGCAAGTCCTAACAAACGAGGCATTTGGCCAGCAGTTGGCGAAATATCGGCACTCACGTTGAAACGATCATTTTGGCTCAACCAATTTCCTTGCTCGTCGAGCAAACGGGTTGCAAAATGTCCATTCATGCTACGGCCACCACTTGCAGGTTCTTTTTCTACAGAAGGATCGGCGTAAAGTTGGGCGAAGAATTTTTGAACGTCCGACAATCCCTTCGCAAACATAAATGTTTGGTCGCGGTAATAGCCACTTCTCCAATCGCCTTTTTCAAAAACTTTGGCCATTGCCAATTGGGCAACTTCTTTACCATCACCAAAGATTCCAAATTTAGCTTTTCCGGTTAAAACTTCTTTTCTACCTAAAAGTGAAGCCTGGCGGCTTTCAAAGGCAATGCGATAATCGTCGAGAACTAGATCAATAAATGCTTCTTTGCTGAGTTCTTCTGGTTTTTTTAATACCTGTTGCATTGGTGCAAAGATACGCAAAATTCTATCTCCATTTATTGGATTTTAAGCGTTGAGAAAACACCGATAAATATGCTGTCAATATTGACTTCATCTTGTTGTAGGTCAATCCATTGTGTTCCAATTTTGTTGGCTTGGGATAATTTCTAAATTGCTTCTGAAATACCTTCACTTCGCCAAATTCATTCATGCCCATTGCCACCGGATATTGAATCATGTAATACAATCCTTTGTCGTAGTGCATCGAATATCCCTCATAATTGCTGTCAACCGCATTTCTACCCAAACCAGCATAGTTAATTTTGTTGCCCATAATGCCAGAAAGCGTTGGCAAAATATCGCATTGAGAGGTAGATTTAGAGATTTTTTGAGGGACATTTCCTGAATTGTAAACCAGGAAAGGAACTTCATATCGGCCCGAAGGACAGTAAAAATATTCCAAAACACCATGGCTAGTGTGATCACCAGTGATCACAAAAACTGTGTTTTTAAACCAACTTTTGGTGGCGGCATATGCAAAAAACTTTCGCAATGCAATGTCGGTGTAGCCAATGGATCTTTGTATTGTTTTCTCATGAAACGGCAGTGCCTTTTCGTATTTTTGAGGGATTTCGTAGGGGTGGTGCGACGACAATGTGAAAAGTGCATTGAAAAATGGCTTTCGCATGGTGTCTAAACAATCGGCAAAATAATGCAAATAGGGCTCGTCCCAAATGCCCCAATTTCCATCAAAATCTTTGTCTTTTGTTGGGTATTCGTCTATGCCAAAATAATGATCGATGCCTGTTTGTTTCAGAAACGATTGAAAACCCATTGTGCCGTTATTTGACCCGTGGAAAAACCCAGTGGAATAGCCAAATTTACGATATTTCAAAAAGGCATTTTCAACTTTATTGGTATTGTATGTCGACAGAATATAGGGCTCATCCATGAGGTTTGGAAGTCCTGCAAACATGGCGGGAACCATGTCAATGCTTTTGGTGCCATTTGCAAAACAATGGGTGAAATTGATGGAATGTTGCGAAAGCGAATCGAGGAATGGGGTATAAGGTGCTTGATTGAGGAA
>CAMBFD010000068.1 GCA_945865625.1 Chitinophaga pinensis | reverse complement strand
GATATCACTTTTAGTGACTCTACCGTCTTTACCAGTTCCTGGAATCAATTCTAATTGCGACATTGAAATTCCTTCTTCTCTCGCAATATTTAGAACCAAAGGAGAATAAAAACGGCCTTCGGTGGTGTTTACATTGACATGAGTTTGGGCAATTTCAGCAATTTGATTCTCAATATTTTGAGCTACAACTTGAGCGGTCGATTCAACAGGTTCAATGATTGGTTGTATCGCTGCTATAACCTGATCAACTGGTGCATCGGCGTCGATGTAAGCAACAGCGTCACCTACTTTAACAACATCGCCGTCTTTATAAACTTGCTTAACTAAGATACCAGCCTCAGTACTAGGAATTTCGCTATCAACTTTATCGGTTGCAATTTCAACGAGAGGTTCGTCTTTTTCAACTTTTTCACCCACGTTTTTCAACCAGCGAATTACAGTTGCTTCTGCAATACTCTCGCCCATTTTGGGCATAAGAATTGGTTTTTCTGCCATAATATTAAGAATTGCAAATTTCGGCATTTTTATTTGCAACCACAAATTTATTAAATTTCGGAGTGCAATTTATTCTTTATCATCACTAGAATCATCGTTATCTGTATGTATTCCAATTAGTTTCATTAATTCAGAAACATCATTTTGTTTTTCAAAATCGTGCTGTTCACTGTATGCAAAATGCATATTTCTTAAAATTCGCTTGAAAATCTCAATCGATGAGCATGGCAAATAGAAGTTTTCTTGTTTTTTCACATGAATCACTTTTAAAAATGCATCAATACTTTCTTTATTGAAAATTTGTCCTTTGCTAAACGGATTGAAGTAAAAATCAACACTTTCAACATTTGATAACAAAAGTTGATGATTCAAAAACACCCCAAGGTGATTGGGTGGTGTTTTCATTTTACAATAGGCGAGTACAAAATGTTGTGGTAAATTCACACCAAATACTGGCATTCCAAGATCTTGTGCAATCACCATATACAAAATTGCCAAACTGATTGGGTTTCCCAATTTAGTTTCAAGCACTCTCGGCAAAAGGGAGTTTTCAGGAGAATGATAATTTTCGTGATTTCCTTTAAATCCGTATTTTTCGTAAAAAATATAATTTAAAATTGCAATCTGATCGCCAGGATTATTTACCCCTGATAGCATCACCCAAGCATCAATTTTAAATTGATTTAATTGATTTTTTAACGACTCTAATTTCAATCCGGGATATTGAATTCTACTTGCGAGGATCCAACCTGTAAGGGTTGATGGTTCTGGCGAGTCTATCCAATCATTCACGTCTTGAAAGAGTAATTGCTGTTGAATAATTTTTAAGATCCGTTCAATTTTCACGTTAAATTGAGGAAATTCATTGTCTAGCCAAATTTGCTCTAGATCATCAACTGCGGTGATTCCTTCTTCCAAAAACTTTTGCTCAACAATTTCAACAACTTCGTGATCGTCATCATCCAATAGTTGAATCATTGCCCGCAATTGATTTGGATTCAACACGATAATTATTTTTTAGGTTTAGCCTTAGCCGCTATTTTGGTTGCACTCGCTTTCTTACCTGGAGCAGCCTTCTTGACTGGTGCAACTTTTTTACTTGTTGCGCCTTTTTTAGAAGTAGGTGCTTGATTTTTAATAATTTCAATCACTTGCTCATAAGTAAGACTCTCCCATTCAACATTTGATGGGATTTTCACATTGTCTTTGGCAAACTTGATAAAAGCGCCATAGCGACCATTTACGATCTGAATTGATGTGTCTTGGTCAAATGTTTTTAAAATCTTACTAGCCTCGCTGATTGCTTTTGCTTCACACAATTCAATGGCTCTATCCAATGAAATTGTAAAAGGATCATCTCCTTTAGCTAAAGAAACAAACAAATCACCAAACTTGATATAAGGTCCGAATCGACCCTTATTCACTGTGAGAATTTCATTTTTAAAGTTTCCAACTTCCCTAGGCAATTGAGGTCTGCTGAAATAGTCATCGAGAAACGCAACAACTTCTTCATTGGTTGTTTCTAAAACATTTGTTCCGGCAGGCAAGCTATAAAACTTATCGTTGTATTTTACATATGGACCATATTTACCCTTTCCAACAACAATTGGCTCACCTTTATAGGTCATTGATTGTTTCGAAAGTTGAAACAGCTGCAAGGCTTCTTCAAGGTTAATTGTTTCTAGACTCTGATTTGCCATTAAACTTGCAAATTTTGGAGTTTCCGTTTCTTCCTTAGATCCTAATTGAACAAGAGCGCCATAACGACCCAATCGCACAATTACATTGAGACCAGACTCAGGATCTATACCTAAAGTTCTCTCTCCAGTTGCGCGCTGACCAGATTCATTTGTCAATTCAACACTTGCCGAAAAAGGAGTGTAAAACTCCTGAATCATAGACTGCCAAGCTTTTAATCCTTTAGCAATTTCATCAAATTCTTTTTCAACAGATGCCGTAAAACCATAATCCATAATCTCATGGAAATTTAACAATAGGAAATCGGTTACAATTGTTCCAATATCGGTTGGGAATAATTTATTTTTTTCATAGCCAAATTTTTCTTCAACTACTTTTCGCTCAATTTGTTGATTATTCAAAACTAGTTGAATAATTTCTCTTTTGGAACCTTCACGGGATTCAGAAACAACATAACCTCTTTTTTGAACTGTTTGAATTGTTGGAGCATATGTAGAAGGTCTACCAATGCCCAATTCTTCTAATTTTTTCACTAATGATGCTTCAGAATAACGAGGCGCACTTTTTGCAAATCGCTCAGTAGCCTGAACTTCATTGGTCGTTAAATTCTCATTGATAGCTACTGCCGGCAATACAGACTCATCGCTTTCTTCATCTTCATCATCTGTACTTTCAAGGTAAACCTTTAAAAAACCTTCAAATTTGATTACTTCTCCTTCAACTTTAAATAGTTGTTGGTTTTTATCGTTCGAAATTGTGATAATTGTTTTCTCAAGTTCAGCCTTAGCCATTTGAGATGCAATTGCACGCTTCCAAATCAATTCATATAAACGTTTTTGTTGCGGATCTGCACCAGAATTACGATTGTTGAAATATGTAGGACGTATTGCTTCATGCGCTTCCTGAGCATTTTCACTTTTTGTACTAAAAATTCGTGTATGAGAAAACTGCTCACCGTATTCTTTAATGATTTCATCTTTAGCACCAAGAATTGCAGTTTGACTTAAATTGACTGAATCTGTTCTCATATATGAAATATGTCCATTTTCATATAATTTTTGAGCCAATTGCATCGTTCTAGTTACATCGTATCCAAGCTTTCTTGAGGCTTCTTGTTGCAATGTTGATGTTGTAAATGGAGGTGCTGGATTTCTAAATGTTGGTTTTACTTCTAAATTTTCAACTTTAAATTGAGCTCCTTTAATGCTTTCTAAAAAAGCATTGGCTTCAGCTTCAGTTTTAAATCTTTTAGAAAGTTCAGCCTTCATTGATTTTCCAGCTAAATTTTTAAAAATACATGTAATTCTAAATTCACTATTTGATGTAAAATCGTTGATTTCTCTTTCTCTATCAACAACCAATCTCACTGCCACAGACTGAACCCTACCAGCACTCAAAGATGGCCTTACTCTTCTCCATAAAACGGGTGAAAGTTCGAAACCAACCAATCGATCCAATACCCTTCTGGCTTGCTGAGCATCCACCAAGTATTTATCAATACTTCTAGGGTTTGCTACAGCATTTAAAATTGCAGGCTTCGTAATTTCATTAAAAACAATTCGTTTGGTGTTCGATTCATTGAGTTTTAGCTCGTCGAATAAATGCCAACTAATGGCTTCTCCCTCACGGTCTTCGTCCGTTGCTAACCAAATCGTTTCGGCTTTTGATACAAGTTTTTTGAGATCATTAACCAAAGTTCTTTTATCGTCAGATACCTCATAAACGGGTTTAAAACCGTTTTTTACATCAATTGCATTGTTTCCAGATGCCAAATCTCGAATATGACCTCTACTAGAGGTTACAAAAAAATCTGGGCCTAGAAATTTTTCAATTGTTTTTGCTTTTGCAGGTGACTCTACAATAACTAGATTCTTCATTTATTTTATTCCGCAGAAAATATTAAGGGTTGAGAAACTGTTCCAAATTCAGTTTCGATAGATACAATATACAATCCAAACGACTCATTGTTTGGGTGCGTAATTTCAAATTCTTGTTTCCCTTCGGTTAAATGTCCCTCATAAATAAGAGAAACACTTCTTCCAGACATATCAATCAATGTTATTTTGCACTGATTAGAAGGGACAGTATTATTCAATTTTAATGTTGCTTTACCTTTTGCTGGATTTGGGTACAAGGTCAAATCGATGTTCTCTTTTGCAATATTATTGATACCTGCATAATATTGACTTAAATTAATATTGTCGATGTAAACTGGATTTCCACCGGCACTGAGTACATCAATTCTAAAAATGACATTTGCAGCAGTTCCATAACCAATTGAAGATAAAGAGCCAATACCAAAACGCTTCCATTGAGTTTCTAGCGTTGGCACAAAGTTATTTGTGTATGGCGCAGAAACAGAATATGACAATCCTGTTCCAGACCTTTCCCAAATTTGTTTAAACGTTGCTCCACAATCTGTTGAAGCATAAATTCGAGCAACTTCTGAAATATCAACGGCCGATAAGGCATAAGACAAATAAAAAGTAAACTTTGGAGCTGAGCTTGCCGGAATTTTTGTTATATCCATACTTTGAGTGGTAAAGCTATAAATATTACCACCAACAGAACCAGTTGTAATTGGTGCAACAAAAGATTTTGTACCTTTATACGATGCCGAAGATGTAATTTGAAATCTTGAATCAGCCGGTGAAAAATGTGATAAGGTGCTGTTCGAAATTGGATCTACACCTTCAAATCCTTCTTCAAAATATGGAACATCTTTTCCAATTGAAGGCAATACATTGATATATCCAGTTTTAGTATTTGTATTTGAACCGTAACTATTTTGGGCCATCAATGAAACAGAATAAACACCTGGGGTTTGATACACAACTACGGGATTTACTTGAGTAGATGACGGTGTTGAAGAACCTGTGAGTGTCCAAGATCTAATTGTGGGCGCTCCTTTACATGATAAATCTGAAAAAGTAATAGATTGTCCAGCACATATTGTTGTAGCACTTGCAGTGAAATTAGCAACTGGAGCAACAGCAGATGTTGAAACACCTGTAGCGATTAGATTTGCAGCTGTAATTAGACTATTGCGAGGACTTTGTGTTGCAAAATAACGCATTCTAGCAATTTGATTTAACGTAAAAGCAGCCATACATTTACCATTAGAATAATCCATGTAATTTTCCCACATATCTGGCAAATCTGGTACATCATTATTACAAGAATTTCCATTTGCAGGACAACTTGCATTGGTAAAAGTACCATTCACAGGAGGTGTATCATCGCATTGGTCTCCGCCTGTACATCCATCTTGAAATGTATGTAAAAGGCCAAACCAATGTCCTACTTCATGAGACAATGTTCTACCACCATCAGAATTCGCAGCTGTTTCAATAGAACCAACATAATCTTGGCGCATAACAATGCCGTCTTTAGAAGTTCCAGCCATCCATGGAAAAACAGCATATCCTAAAACGGTACCTGTGGAAGTTGATCCGCTTGTTATATTGGTAACAACCCATATGTTTAAGTATTTTTTGTAATTCCAATACGCTAAATTCTTAACCTTTTGAGTGTTCATATCCATATCGACTCCAAGGGGTGAATAAATTCTATTTACACCATCAAAACAATTGCCATTTGGATCTATTGAGGCCAAAACAAATTTGATATCTGCGGATCCAGCAATACCTTTAAACTGCGTTCTTAATGCAGTTTTATTTGCGTTTGTATAGCTATAATCTTCATTTAGTATACGAATTTGATCTAAAATTTGTGCTCTTGAAATATTTTCTGGTCCGTTCGTATGAACCACATGAAATACAACAGGGATTGTATAAACTGTTGCCCTTTTTTCAATTTTTGTTGCGTTAAGTAATCTTTTACTTTCGAGATTGAATTGATTCTCTAAGTTTTTTAAAGTCGGATTGTTCTTTATTTGTTCATGATAGAACTCATCAGTTCCACAATGATTATGTTGAGCTGACAAGTTACCTATTGCCAAAGTGACAAACATTGCTGATAAAAAATTTCTCATTCTACTGCAAATTAAGGTTAATTATTGAACACATTAAATATAGTGCCTTAAAATTCGAGACGAATTTCGACGAACATAGGTTGTTTGGATAGGGAAAAAGGCATCCTTAAAATGTGTCATTTGCACCCCATATGGCACCAATAATATCGATATTACATCAAACCTAATCTGTTTGTCATCATTTGTTTTAGCTAAAAATTTCCTAGCTGCTTTAATTAGATTTTTTCTTTTATCGAAATTGACTGAATTTTCTGGTTGTAAAAAATTTGTAAATGTTTTGGTTTTAACCTCAAAAAAGATCCACTTTCTTCCATCTGAAGCTATAATATCGATTTCTTGATGACCTCCCCTCCAATTTAAAGCATGAATTTCATACCCTTGCCTACTTAGCCATTTCAAAGCCAAATACTCTCCTATCTTTCCATGCTCTTGCTGTACTGTCATATTCAAGTCTATATTGTAAAATTACATGTAGTTTTGAGCTTAACGTTCAAATTTGTAGAATCAGACATAAATTTGTTGCATGAATTTTTGCATTTTTCACAAATTATCCAGAGAAAGCTACGCTCAAACACTTGATAAACAAAGGCATATATTTCAAAATGCAATTGCCGCAAAACAGAATGGAGAGATTCCGATGAATCAACTCATTTCAGTAGAACATAACCATGTTTATACTTTTGGAAAACACGCAGAAAAATCTAATTTACTCGTAAATCCTCAGTTTTTGAACAATTTGGGGGCTGAAACCTTTGAAATTGAAAGAGGTGGCGATATTACATACCATGGTCCAGGTCAACTTGTTGTGTATCCAATTTTTGATTTAGAACAGCTCAATCTTGGAATCAAAAAATATGTTTCAAATATTGAACTGGCAATCATCAATACACTCAAGGAGTTTAACATTGAAGCTGGAATCATTCCAAACAGAATAGGTGTATGGTTAGATATTGGTCAATCAAATGAACGTAAAATTGCCGCCATTGGCATTAAAAGTAGCCGATATGTAACCATGCATGGCTTGGCTTTAAATGTAAATACAGATTTAAAAATGTTCAATCATATTGTACCTTGCGGAATAACAGATAAAGGTGTCACAAGCATTCAAAAAGAATTGAACGAAAATATTGATATGTTCGAAGTAAATTCTATACTTGTAAAACAGTTTAAACATATCTTTGAATTACAAAATTATGAACAATAAATATATCAAATGGTTAATTTTCGGAGGCGTAATCTTGGTATTATTCTTCTGGATTATTGGTAGCTACAACGGTTTAGTAAATAAAGACGTTGATGTACAAAAAGCTTGGAGTAATGTAGAAACTCAATACCAACGCAGATCAGATTTAATTGTAAACATTGTAAAAATTGCAATGAAAGCAAGTAAAGTTGAGAATAAAATCCTCAGAGATGTCATTGAAGCGAGAAATAATGCAAATTCAATTAAAGTTGATCCCACAAAATTGAGTGAAGAATCAATTAACAAATTTGCAATGGCTCAAAACCAAGTAAAAAGCAGCTTTAATGTGGTTGTTGAACAATACCCAGATTTAAAATCGATTCCTCAATTTGCAAAAATACAAGATGAGATTGCAGGCACTGAAAATCGCGTAGGTACTTCAAGAACAGATTTTAACGCTGCGGTTTCAGATTATAACAAATCTGTTCGTAAATTCCCTAGCAACATTTTTGCAGGAATTTTCGGATTTCAACAAAAAGCTACGTTCAAAGCAGATGAAGGTACCGACAAGGCTCCGAACCTCGACGAAGTTTTAGACAAAGAATAAATATTCATGTTTCCTTGGTTACACCATTCCTGCCCTGTCGAAAAAATTGAGGCATCCTTAATTGTAAACGCAATTAAAGAGGCTGAATTAGGCACAGCTGCCGAAATTAGAGTTCATTACACGTCTAAGAAGTCAAAATTAACTTTACTTCAAGAAGCGGAAAAAACTTTCAATTCTTTAGATATGCATGAAACACAACTCAGGAATGGTGTGCTCATTTTTTTACGCTTAAAAACAAAGGAAATTGCAATCCTTGGAGATATAGGTATCCATAAATTTGTTGGTAATGAATTTTGGGAAGCCGTAAAAGAAGATATGATTGCAAAAATTAAAACTTCCAATATCACTCAAGGTATCATTGCGGGTGTTGAATTGGCTGGAAAACAGCTCAGTATTCACTATCCCCCAAGTCATGAAAATCCTAATGAACTTTCAGACGAAATTACTCATGATTAAAAAACTCATCCTTCTTTTTTCATTATTTGTGGGGACATTTTCTGCCCTCGAAGCAGAACAAACCTTGCCAAAAATTTCAGGTCAACCAAAACATATTTACGATTTTTCACAAGTATTGAATGCAGATCAATTAAGTCAAATTGAATCTTTTTTAATGGGTTATGAAGATTCAACATCCACTCAAATTGCAGTGCTTATAGAATCAGACTTAAATGGATATGATGTTTTTGACAGAGCCATGTTTGTTGCACGTGAATGGAAAATCGGTCAAAAAGATAAAAACAATGGTATTTTACTTTACATAGCAGTCAATGACCATAAATATTATACAGTAGTTGCGAATGCAGCTCAAGGTAAATTAAATGACGGACTTGTAGGAGATATTCAGAGAGAATTTTTGGTGCCAGGACTAAAATCAAATGATTATTTCGGTGCCATTTTCAATACAGTAAATGCATACGCGTCTGCTTTAAAAGGAGAATTCAAAGGAACATCCTTCAAAAGAAAAAAAGCTAAATTCCCTAAGTTCATTGTGCCTTTAATCATTATATTGTTGATTTTACTTTTCAAAAAACGCGGCAATGGCGGTGGATTTGGTAGCCGTGGGTTTTACACCCCACCAATTTTTATGGGTGGTGGTTATGGAGGTGGATTCGGTGGAGGATCTTCTAGCGGTGGAAGTTCTTGGGGTGGTTTTGGCGGAGGTGGTGGCTTCGACGGCGGTGGCGCTGGAGGAAGTTGGTAAATTAATATTCTATTCGATAAATGTAATACGTTTGATTTACATTTACAGGATTTAGCCAAACCATAAAACGATCTAAATAACTCGATTCAACCATTTTCTCAAAAACCAAACCTTTAACTTGTTCTTGAACTCTTTTCATTCGAATCGATAAATCTTTTGGTTCTGCGAAAATGATGTGTGTAGGCAATGGTTTATGCTGAGTTCTGATGGTTTCAAAGGTTTGTTTTGCACTATTTTCTTGGGTAATTGTATAATAATCATTCCAAACACCGTGATAAAATCGAGGCATTAATACTGATCCCCACATTTGGGTTGTTTCCAAAGCAAAAAATTCGACTCCTCCCCTTTCTCTGAAATAATTCATTGCTCTGAGTTTACTCACTTTGGTAGAAGCTGGTGTCAAAAAAAGCAAAAGAATTGTGTTCAATATCCAAAAAAACTTCCAACTTCTTAGATATAATTTGGATCGCTTTTGCCACCATAAACTCTTTTCAACAAATTCATTCCACCCTGCAAGGCCAACAATGATGAAAAATGGCAACATTGTTAAAATAAATCGTTCTTGTTTATTTGGGAAATAAGAATGGAAAATAAAGAAAATGGCTGCTGGCAATGACAATAATAAATATTTTCTAAATCGGTAAATATTGCCATAGAAAAGAAAGAAGCTCAAAGGCACAATAAACAAACCAAGAATTAATAGAGTATAGTTATACCAAGGACCGTTAGGATATTCTGCAGAGTGATGAAGATTGTAATTTGTATATTCTAAAAACTCAGCAAAGGGTTTACCCCATACCAGATAATCCACAACACCTTGAAACAGAGCAATGCTTAGAATAACACCTAAGCCAAATTGTAAGGCCTTTATAAGTTCTTTCTGAATCAAGAGAACAAGTCCTATTCCACCCAATATCAAAATGGTTTGAAATCTGAATGAAAAAGAAATTCCCGCAATAAATCCAATGAAAACAAATTTCCTAAAGCTAACTATTTTTTGATGCTTTAATAGCATATAAACGGCAAACATGATAGGCGGTATAGAGACCACTTCAACCAAATTTCTCACTGACAATAATGGAAAAATCCAAAAGATGCTCAGTAACCATCCCACAGTAATTGCTGTTTTCTCTGTAGAAACGATTTTTGCAATTTTAAAACCGTAATAGATAATTGTCATGCTG
>CAMBFD010000067.1 GCA_945865625.1 Chitinophaga pinensis | reverse complement strand
GGATAAAGAAAACTCCGTGAAAATTGCTTTAAAATAATCTTCTTCAGGATAAATGGTATTGTCTAAATCAAAAACAACGGCTTCTATTTTCATTTGATATGCGACCAGTCAATGGCAGTTTGTTTTGGAATAGAGCAAAGCACAGATTTCCCAATGAATTCGTCAATTAACATTGGCGAAATTCCAGATTCAGGACGTAAAATAACCAAATTATCCATTGATAAAATTTCTCCGGCTTCAATGTCCCTCGATGAAAAAATACTTCTTCTTGCGATAAACTTATTTTTTGCTTCACTAGGAGATGTTGTTTTTTTAGGGCTCCCTAATGCCAATTCAATATTTCTGATGGCGTCTACCATTGCTTTAAATTCGGTTGGGTCGAGTGAGGCCTGTTGATCTGGTCCGGGCAATGATTTATTAGTGGTGAAATGTTTTTCAATGATTGTTGCGCCAAGTGCTACCGCAGCCACTGAAATTTCTATTCCAGGAGTATGGTCGCTGTAACCATATTTTAAACCAAGTTTTTTACCCATTTCTACCATTGCCAATAAATTGACATCTGAAATTGGGGTTGGATATTCTGTATTGCATTGCAATACAGTGATTTGCTCTTTTGTTTGTCCCGATGCTAATAGGGCATTTACGGCCTCTTCAACTTCTTCAAAAGTTGCCATTCCGGTACTAATATATACCTCGTTTGCTCTTTGTGCAATGGCCCTTAAATAAGGCAAATTGGTGATCTCTCCTGAAGGTATTTTGTAAATTGATTCTCCCATGCCTGTTAAATAATCCAAACTTTTTAGATCAAATGCAGTTGAAAGAAACATTTTACCTCGTTTTTCTACTTCTTGCTTAAGCAATGGGAAAATTTCATGTGTGAAATGAAATTTTCGCGACATTTCAAGCTGACTTTCGTCTGCATTTCCAGTAGTGACTTTTTGATAATCGGCTTTTGGTGCGGAAGAAGTTTGAACCAATTCTGGCACGGCAGTTTGAAATTTAATTGCATCTACACCGCATTTAGAGGCAGCTTCAATCATTTCCACAGCCAAGTTAAAGTCTGCATTATGGTTTACGCCAATCTCGGCAATGATAAAGGTTTTAGTCATGAATATATCCCTCAAAAAAATGTTCTCTAAAGCTTCTCACCATTAACACATTTGGAGAGAAGGTGAATTTTGGCAATGGAAGCTGTAAATAATCGCAAAGTACCATTTCAAACCATGGAACACCCGCTCCATATGTGGTGAGCATTGCTCCGCCAAAACGCGGATTGACTTCCATTGTGTAAATATTTTTAGTGATTTTATCTGCAATAAATTGAATTGTAATTGCACCTTGAATTCCATTTTGAGAAGCTAATTTTTTGCATGCTTCTTCAATTTCTGGATGTCGTAAAGTTAAACTTCTTACAGCTTCACCGCCCAATGTTTCAAGGCGTTTTCTAGCCGCAAAAAAGTTAAAATCTGAGTTCATTGCAATGTATCCATCAACTGAATATTCTTCACCATCAATGAGCTGCTGGATTTCGTATTTTTTAGATTCTTCAGAATCTAAAAATGAATTTAATTCATTTTGTTCTTTAAAAAAGATTAATCCCTTACTCGCTGAACCCCTGTCGGGTTTCGCAATTGCCGGTACTTTTCCATTGAAACCGGCAGTTGGAAGTCCAATTTCTTCAAAAAACTTGTTTGACTCAATTTTGCTAAAAAAAGTTTGACAAACTTTTGCATCAGAAGTTGGAGCGAAAACAAAATTATTTAATTGTGCGAGCAAATCAACTGCATGATCGTGATATGGAATTGCAATTTCAATGTTATTGTTTTGAATCACATTTTTGAGATCATTTAAAATTTCAGGATCGGCAAATTTTAATCCTTGTATGACCGTAGCAATCTTTTCAATGGGCAATCCAAATCCCATTTCGTATGCGAAAATCTGTATATTTAAATTGAGTTTTTTTCCAGCTTCAATAAAGCATTCTGCGGCTGAATAGCGTTTTCCCCCGCCAATGAATAAAATATTTAACTGTTTCATAATCTTGGGTAATATGGACTGCTTGGAATATTCACCAATCTCGATTGTATATCTATGGCTGTGCTACAATTAGTCATAACGCAATTGTTTTCAAACATTGGCAAAGTAAACAGTAATTCCCATCCAGGCCTGCACATCGTTTTTTGATCGTTTGCCATTTTTAAGAAAATATCTCTTTCTTCATTGTTTGGAAATAAAACCGAACATAGCCAATAATTGCTGTGTTGGTTTTTAGGTTCTGATAAAAATTTGAGATTTGGAAATTGAGCAAACAGGGTTTCATATTTTTCTGTTAAGGCTCTTTTTTCATTCAAAAAATAATCAATTTGTTCGAGTTGCGCACACAAAAGAGCTGCATTTAAATTAGGCATTCGATAATTATAACCAACTTGATCGTGGAAAAATTCCCATGCATGCGGAACCTTCGCTTGAGTTGTAAGGTGTTTGGCCATTTTTGCAAGGGTTTCGTCTTGACATAAAATCACTCCGCCACCACCTGCTGTAATGGTTTTATTTCCATTGAAACTAATGGTCCCAAATTTTCCAAAAATGCCGCTGTGTTTTCCTTTATAATATGAGCCTAGACTTTCTGCGGCATCTTCAACAACATCGATATGGTATTGATTACAAATGGCAACAATTTCATCCATATCTGCACAAAATCCGAAGGTATGCATTGGCACACAGGCTTTAATTTTTTTCTGGGTTTTGATATGAATGCAAGAATTGTTAGAAATTTCACATTCGTTTTCTAAGAAGATTTTTAATTTTATGGGGGACAAAGAAAGCATTTGCTCGTCTATGTCTATAAAAGCAGGAATTGCGCCACAATAAGAAATTGCGTTTACAGTGGCAATGAATGAAAAAGGCTGGGTTATAACCAAATCGCCTTGTTCCACATTTGATAGTTTTAACGCAATGTGTAATGCAGAAGTTCCGTTTGAACATGCAATTGCAAATTTTGAACCGGTGTAATTACAAATGTCCTTTTCAATACGATCTACAAAGGGTCCAACACTCGAAACAAACGTTGAATCGATACATTCATTCAAATATTTCTTTTCATTTCCCTTAAAATTTGGCGCATGAAGGGGAATAAATTCATTTTCTTTAGCGTCAAAGAAATGGCGAATGCTATTTATAATGCTTTGATATTCTTTGTTTTGAGTTGTCATTTTGAGTAAAATATTTTCTTGCTGATTTTTGAATTGGCAATTCTATCGAATACAAAATTAGCAGATTATTGTCATTTACATAAACACTCCTTTACTTTGTACCCTTAAAATATGCTAAATTTAATTTTATTCGGCCCTCCTGGTGCAGGAAAAGGTACTCAAAGTGAGAAAATTTTAGTCAATTATGGCTTAAAACATATTTCAACTGGTGATTTACTTAGGGCTGAACGTTCAGCCGGAACAGATTTAGGAAATAAAGCCAACGAATTTATTTCAAAAGGGGAATTGGTTCCAGATGTCGTAGTGATTGGAATGGTAAAAAATTACATGACCGAAAATGCGGATGCGAACGGATTTATATTCGACGGATTTCCCAGAACCATTGCTCAGGCCGAAGCGTTAGATTCGATGCTTCAAGATTTCAATACTGAAATTTCAATTGTTTTGGGTTTAGAAGTTGAAGAAGATGAATTGGTCAAAAGATTGTTGCTTCGAGGTCAAACGAGTAACCGTGCCGATGACCAAAACGAAGAAACCATACGCAATCGTTTCCAAGAATATTTGAATAAAACCTTGCCAATTCAGAATTATTATTCTGCGAAGAACAAATACAATGGTGTTGTTGGCATTGGTGATGTTGATGAAATATTTGGACAACTTTGCAATCATTTAGATAAATTTTAATTCTTACTAGACAAAGTGAGCGTTGAATGGGTTTTTCTCGATCTCGACAATACTTTGTGGGATTTTGATGGTAACGCTGAAGAAGCGTTAAAAGTTCTGTTTGAAAAACATCGAATTGAATTTCATACTGGGTATAAAGTAGAGCAGTTTGTGGCTCTATACAGAGACGTGAATCACGCCTATTGGGCAAGATACGAAAAAGGTGAAGTCGATAAAGAAACCCTAAGAACAAAACGGTTTTCTGATACTTTCGATTTAATGGGATTACCCCATGCTCTTCAGCCTGAGAATGTTTGGCAAGAGTATTTAGATATTTGTCCCTTAATGACAAAAATGATGCCCGGTGCCATTGATTGTTTGAAATTACTTTCAACAAAATTTAAAATTGGCATTTTAACCAATGGTTTTGAGCAAACTCAAACAATCAAACTTAAAGAATCAGGTATTGGCTTATTTGTAGATTACATACAATCAAGTGAACGTGTAGGATTGGCGAAACCATCGGAAGATTTTTTCAGACTTGCATTGAATACTGTTGGTTGTAAGCCAGAGAATGCTATTTACATTGGTGATAATTTTAAAACAGATGTGTTGGGTGGTTTGCAGTCAGGCATTAAAACTTTTTGGTATCGATTGTCGGGAGATTTGCAAAATACATCTGAACTTTTAGAATTTGGCGATTTGTATGGTGGTGAAGTATCAGATTTGTGTCATTGGGCACAAACTTTGAATGAATCTCAAAACAATTGATTATTTTTGCAAGAATGAAAAGGTTTTCTAAGAAAATATTGTTAAGCGTGTTCGCTTTTGTTGCTTTTGCATTTGTAAATGGTCAAAGTCACTCTTTTGTGGGTGGTAGTAATCAAGCTTTTTATCCAAAAGCTTCAGGATATATGGATTGTGCCATTCATATTAAAAACGAATCAGCTGAGAATATTAATTTAAAATACAAAAAGATTTCAGTGGATTTTCCTTCAAAATGGGACTTTTCTTTTTGCGACAATGTAAATTGCATTACATTTTTTGCAGATTCTGGGGATATGGCGGCCATTCCAAGTGGCGATAGCGAATCATCTATGAAAGTTACCGTTTATCCTAATGGATTTGCAGATACTGCCGTTGTGAAATATCAAGTTTGGAACAAGTTAAATCCATCTAAAATTGATACGATTGCCTTTAATATTTATGTTCGTTGGGGTGTGAATGTGAATCAAGTTTCATCAACTGTAACTTGTTTTCCGAATCCCAATAAAGGACAGTTCACAATTTCTGGAATGTCGGCAATTTCAAATATCGAATTGACTAATTTGCAGGGCCAAAAAATAAATGTTTCTGAAATCAATCAAGGCAATCAATCATTTGTTGCGGTTCAGAATGCAGTTTCTGGAATTTACTTTTTATCATATTTCGAAGGTGATAAAAAGAAAAATACAACTTTGGTTATCCAAAACTAAGAAATTCCAAATATGATTGATATTCCTTGGTATGCTATTGTCATTTCAATCTTGGCTGCCGCAGGAGTTTCTTTCTTCATTTATAAACAAGATTACAAAAAGAGCAGGTTATGGAAACTTGCTCTTTTTTTTAGATTTTTAGGGACATTTTTACTTGTTCTACTATTTTTTGCGCCAAGTATTTCTTTTGAAACGCAAGAAATTATTAAACCTAGATTGATTATCTACAGAGACGCTAGTGCATCGTGTGACTCTCAGTCGCTATTGGTTATGAATGAATTGCAAAGCAAGTTATCCGAAAAATTTAAAAATAGATTGAAAATTGTACCTTACCAATTTTCCAAAGAAGTTACAAATGCTTCATTTTTATTGGATTTTGGAAGCAAACAAAATACGCGAATTGATGAAGTTGTTTTTCACTTTCAACAACAAATAAAAGATGAGTCAGTTGCTGCTGGAGTGATTGTTTCTGATGGAATTGTAAATCAAGGTAAATTGCCATCGTTTATAGATGTTAATGCTACGGTGCCACTCTACGCTTTAGGCGTTGGTGATAGTGTGGTTTATGAAGATCTTGAAGTTCAATATCTCATTGGCAATGAATATGTGTACAAGCAAAATAAATTGATGCTTGAAACATCTCTTGAATCCAAAAAATTCAATGGGAAATCAGCCATTGTTTTGGTGAAGGAAAATGGGAGAATTATTCATAAAGAAAATTGGACGCCCACCAAAAATATTGATTGGACAAAATTGTCAATTGAGGTTTCTCCAAGTGTTTTAGGTTGGGTAAAATATACGGTTGAAATTAAAGGTTCAATGAATGAAAAAAATCTTGCCAATAACGCAAAAGTACTTTGGGTTGAAGTGGTTGATGAAAAGAAAAAAATTCATTTTGTATACAATAAGCCACATCCAGATATTAAAGCACTTAAATTAGCTCTTGAGTCGAAAGTTCAGAATGAACTGATTGTTTATTCTGGATCTGCCGGTTTAAAACCCGGTGGAGATGTCTATATTCTGCATGGATATCCCTCAAATAAAAATGAAATGGAATCAGTGCAAGGTTTGTTGCAAAAGCAACTGCCATTTTGGGTATTTGCCGATAATCAACAAGCAATTTCTTGTGTCGACATTGTTACTGGTAAAAGTTCTATGACTTCATTTTCTTCATTTCAGGAGGTAACAAACGAATTGAACCCTCAGTTTGGAGCATTTTCACTTGAATCCGATGCAAAAAGATGGAAGTCGTTTGGAGCGGTAAACACACCATTGTTAAAATTGAATTTTGGTTCAGCATTTCAAACACAATTGATTCAAATGTGGAATGGCATTTCAACTGGTTACCCACTCATGGGTAACGTTGAATATAATGGAGTGAGATCGTGTTGGTTCTTTGGCAATGGAATTTGGCGTTGGAGAATGAATGAAAATAGGGTTTTTGGAAACTCAACAACATTTGATGATTGGGTAAGTAAAAATGTTTTGTGGTTGGCTGCATCTGGCCAAAAGCAAAAAGAGCTTAGAATTTCCATTCAAAGTCGTGAATTAAATTTAGGCTCTACCCATCCAATTGTTGTAACTCATTATGATAAAGTTGGTTTGCCAACCTTAAATGAAGATGTAAAATTGGTTTTATTAGATTCCCAAAATCAACAACAAAAAATTCCGCTTTATAAGTCGTTTAATCATTTTAAAGCCAATTATTTGGCTTCTAAATATGGTCAGTTTAAACTTCGCGCAGAACTTATTAATCACCCTGAAATTTATGATGAAATTGTTGTTTCAATTTCTAAATTGGGTATTGAAGCTTCAAACACTGTGGCGAATTTTAATTTGCTCCGTGATTTGGCAAGAAAGCACCGAGCATCATTCTACCTTCAAAGTGAAATTGATAAATTAATAGGAATTCTAGAGAAATCTGCAATTGGTTCCGATAGAATTGTAGTTGTGAATAAACATATTTCATTCCTGCAAATTTTTGCGATTTTAATGGGCATTGTTTTCATTTTTAGTGCCGAGTGGTTTTTAAGAAAATGGTTAGGGAGAATTTAAAATGAATGGAATAAGAGTTGTTGTGGGAATGAGCGGTGGCGTAGATAGTTCAGTGGCTGCGTTTTTATTAAAAGAGCAGGGATATGATGTGGTCGGTCTATTTATGAGGAATTGGAATGATGCTTCGGTTACACTTGAAGATGAATGCCCTTGGATTGATGATAGTCGCGACGCGATGATGGTAGCCGAACAACTGGGTATCCCATTTCAGGTAATTGATTTGAGCGACGTTTATAAAGAGAGAATTGTGGACTATATGTTCCAAGAATACGAGCAGGGTAGAACTCCAAATCCTGATGTTTTGTGCAATCGTGAAATTAAATTTGATATTTTTCTCCAAAATGCCTTGAAGCTGGGTGCAGATTTTGTAGCTACCGGTCACTATGTTCAAAAAATAGAAATAGAAGTTGATGGAAAGAATGAATTTCAGCTCATTGCTGGGTTGGATCCGAATAAAGATCAAAGTTATTTCTTGTGCCAATTAAATCAATTTCAATTGTCTAAAGCACTTTTTCCTATTGGAGGGATATTAAAGCCTGATGTTCGAAAAATTGCAGAAAATGCAAATTTGCTCACTGCTACAAAAAAGGATTCTCAAGGCTTATGCTTTATTGGTAAAGTTCGATTGCCTGAGTTTTTACAACAACAATTGTCTGTGAAGAAAGGTAAGGTCATTGAAATTGAAGAGGATTTGCCCAAGTTGGAAAATCATTTTAATCTAATTTCTCGAGAACCTTCTCTAAATGTCAATCGGTTGAGTAAAATATCGTTTGAACATTCAGATGGAAAAGTTGTTGGGGAACATACCGGGGCCCATTTTTATACCATTGGTCAACGCAAAGGATTAAATATTGGAGGAAAACCAAAGCCATTATTTGTTTTGCAAACCAATGTTCATGAAAATGTAATTTATGTTGGTCAAGGTGAAAATCACAAAGCTCTATTTTCTGCGGGTTTAGTTATAAAATCTTCCGAGGCTCATTGGGTTAGACATTCTCAAAAGCGCGTTGTTTTGCAATCTAAAGATTTGCTTTGCAGAATTCGTTACCGACAAGCATTGTTCGAATGTCACTTAGTTGAAGCTGAAAATGGAGATATGTTGCTTTATTTTAATGAAATACAAAAATCTGTTACTGCTGGTCAATTTGCGGCGATTTATTTAAAGGATGAGCTAGTTTTTAGTGGTGTAATATCATAACAATGTCATTTGTGAGGTTTTGAGCAACGTTTTCAAATCTAAAATCGTCATACTAATGTTATATTATTTTATATTACAAAATAATTGCGCCAAAAAACAGTTTAAGACTATGTCTTAACAACAAGCTATGACGAAGAAAATTACTAAACTAACTAAATTATTATTTTTAATTATGATGATGTTTGGTTTTGCTCAACAGGGTAAATCGCAAATATCTTCAACTGGAAAAACTTTCTACATGAGCTTCATGGAGATGGAAACAAGAAGCGGTGGTTATCCTGACACCTTGTTGATTTTCGTAACATCTTCTGTGAATACAACATTGGTCTTAGATAATCCAAGGTTAACGGGTTCATCTGTAAACTATAACATTACTGCAAATAAAGTAAACCGTATTTCTGTAGACGTAAACTTTTATTACCCGATTGGTTCAGAGTTTAATGGTACGGACATAAATAGCAAACGTGGATTGAGAATTGTGGCAAAAGATCCTGTGAACGTTTATTGCATGAATCTGGAGTTAAATCGTTCAGACGGAACCTTTGTATTGCCTTATGAAAGTATTCCAGCGGCGCCGGAGTATTTTGTGGTATCATTTCCCCCTAATGCGCCAACTGGGTCTTGGCCAACCACAACGTCATCATATGGTGAAAGTGAGTTTGTGGTTATTGCAATGGATAACAGCGTTACAGTAGAAATTACACCAACTGCTCCTACAAAAGGAGGTAAACCAGCGGGTACGGCTTACAGTGTTACTTTGCAAAAGGGTCAAGTTTATCAAGTTCAATCAGTTAAAGCAACTGGTACAAACAATACAGATCCTGCAGCAACTTCTTGGTCTGCAACTGGCGCAAAAAATGGTGATTTAACGGGTACCAGAATTAGGGTCATTAATGGTTGTGGTAAAATCAATGTGTTCTCAGGCAATCGCTCAGCTCATGTTACCAAAGGAAACTGCGGTGGGGGAACCAATGGTAGAGATCATCTATATACACAGGTGATTCCAACTTTAGCATTGGGTAAAGATTATGTTTTAATGCCTTTTAGTGGTCAAACTGGTGGTTATGCGTACAAAGTAATTGCCGCTTACGATAATACCAAAGTATATAAAAATGGAACCCTAGTTACAACAATTGCAACAAAAGGGCAATGGATTTATGATCATATTACAACAGCAACTCCTGTATGTGTAACAACCGATAAACCAGCTTATGTAGCGCAATTTATGAAAAATGGAGTTTGTAGTGGGTTGACAGGAAGTAATGGTGATCCAGCTGTATTTATTTCTCCAGATATCAATCAGCGTCTGATCAAAACAATTGTGGGAACAGCTACAACCGCCAACATGAATAAGCATTGGGTGAATATTCTGATTGATCAAACTGCAAAAAATGCTGTTTTTATAAACGGTACAAAAGTTTCTGCAGCTTCATTTACAAATGTTACAACATGTAATAATAAATATGCATACGCACAATTGGCTGTGTCAAATCCAAGTTCAAACTTAATAGAATGTGATAGTGGAATGATTGTTGTTGCCTATGGTGTTGGTCCTTATGAAAGTTATTCATATTCTGCAGGAGCTTTGTTTGAGAATATAGAATTTGATTTTTCAATTACGAGGTCTGGAAAATGTCCATCTGTTCCAGTCACACTAAAATCTACAAGTACCGTAACGGCAAAAGCAATTAAGTGGGAATTTGGAGATGGAACACCACCTGTTTGGGGGAGTAGCGTTGTACACAAGTTCTCAAAAATTGGAACTTTTTACGTTGTAATGAAGTCGGTGGTGGCAAATCCTTGTGGAATTGATGATACCATTGTAAGAAGTAAAATTTTATCTGTTTCTCCTGGTCCATTCTTTTCTTTTCCAGATACAACAACTCAATGTTCCAATACGTTAAATGTAAAATTACAAGCTCCATCGTCAGTTAAATTTCTTTATCTGTGGCAAGATGGATCTAAGTTGAGTTCATTAACGGTGAATACAGATAAAAAAGTTTGGTTGAAAATAACAGATACCTCTACAAATTGTGTTGCTCAAGATACTACATACGTGAGAAGAGCCGACCCAATTGTTGCTAAAATTAATTATGACACACTTAACAGGTGCTACAAGCAAAATTATTTTTCTCTATCCGATGGCACAAAATTTAACAATGATGGTATAAAAACACAATCTTGGAG
>CAMBFD010000066.1 GCA_945865625.1 Chitinophaga pinensis | reverse complement strand
ATTTTTTCCGGGGCTTTTTTGTCGATCCTGCCCGCCATTGTCTGGTATTTCTATTGGGTTCCCTACTTAAATACGTTTGGATACCCTTGGTTTATTTCAAAGGGTTTGATGGAGGGAGTTCGGGAAATTCTTCCGCTTTGGCCATTGTTATTGGAGAAGTTTTACTTCACCAGTTTCTATAGTTTTCTTGCCCTGGCCGCGATGATTTACGGCGTTGTTGTCTGCGCTGTTAAACGCGACAAAGCCTTTTGGATTGGTGTGGCTTCGGTTACTTTTGTTTTTGTTTTTTACATGGTAAAAACGGGGTCAGTTTTCCCCCAGCATACCTATTATGTGATTCCATTTGTGCCTATTATGTGTTTATTCGTGGGCTTCGGCTTGAGCTCATTGTCAGGCTTGCGCTTTGGAAACAAGTTGCCCAATGTGTTGATTTTTTTCATCGTATTAGAAGGGGTGTCAAACCAAATGCACGACCATTTTATCAAAAAAAGTGAAATGTACAAACTCACCTTAGCATCGGAGGTGAGTGGCCATATACCCCAATCAGATCTTGTAATCATCAATTCAGGCGTGAATCCACAAGAATTGTATTTTCTAAATAGAAAGGGTTGGGTTGCGTTGAATGAACAAGTTTTGGATAACAACCAAATGAGCACATGGATCAAGAAGGGTGCGAAATATTTGGTGTTAAATAAATCCAGTTATAAGAATTGGGTGACATTGGACATCACTCAATCGAGGGTAAGTCTAGATTTTGAACTGGTGTTTGAGAATGAACATTACGCGCTCTATAAATTGCCATCGGATCATATTGAATGATCGATAGAGTGTTTGATTTTCTGTACGATGCGGGGAACATGGTTTTTTGCGTCGTCAAAAAATGGTAATCTTGAATCAAATAAAAACGATATGAATTCAGCACTTAGTATTTCAAAGGGGCTCACTCTAGCCTTGGTATCAGCGACATTAATTTTTGGTATGGGTGCATGTAAAAAGGATCCTGTTAAGTCATTGCCCGGACCTGGGGAATATTTGAATTCGAAAGTTGGATCCAATTGGAGTTATTCTACCACGGGGACATCGAGCAGCGACTGGACAGTGAAAGTGGAAGATTCAACTGCGCTTTATTTATCGAACACTTTTCAAATGTATAAGACAAATACCGCGGGGGTTATCAGCCGAAACTACTATCGCTACAGCAAGGGAAATTATAGCGTTTTGGTTTTGGATGCCGACGGTGCCACCCAGGAAATTGTTTATTTAAAGGATTCAATGCAGACCGGTAAAAAATGGTCGAAGTCGATTAAGGGATTGGGCGGAATTTTTAAGCAGTACAACTACGAAGTCATCGAAACGGTCTCTAAAACGGTTGGAAGTAAATCGTTTGAGAATGTTGTTCATATTCGTTTAAACATCCCATCTTTGGGCTATACATCCGATGCGTATTACTCGCCAAAAGTGGGTTTGGTGATGGTAGACGACGATTATGCATCGAGTGGAAATGCTTACCATACGGAAATCAAATCGTTTGATTTGAAATAAAAAGGAGATTTTATTTTTTTCATTTGGGCATTACAAAGTATCGATTGAGGCGTTAACGAGGAACTATTATCATTCCAGCACAATGGACTGAATTTCCAAAGCAGGATTTTCCCAAACAAGTTTGTAGTACCCTTTTGGCAAGTGGTTGAGATCCAATACGGCCTGCTTGTCGCCAATAAAACCCGACATTACATTCTGACCGAGCCCATTTACAATGCGATAGTTTCCTAATCCTACTGCACCATGTTGAATGATTTGAATTAACCCCTGAGTAGGATTGGGATAAATAGAAATGGCTTGATAGGTTTTTGGCTTTTTGATGGATTGAGTATTTTGTGGAATCATGGGGTAGAAGAATTCTGCTATTTCTGTAACAGCTTTTTTGAAATCCTTCCCATTATTGCCAAGTCCAGGCCATGAATGACCGCCAGTTTCTAATATCATTGAATCATATTTCACACCCGCAGAATCTAGTTTTGGTATCATTTTTCCGGTGCCACAGAGCGTAACGACCAAAGAGTTGTTTAGGCCCGGTGCGCAGTTATAAGATACTGTGGCGTCATCTTTGGCGTGACCCATCCAAACAGGTAAGTCATTTGGTGAGATATAACTGGTTTGATAAACGGCACCTGCCATGCTGTATAAAGCTTTTATTGGATTGCTATAACCGTTATTTCCGGCGTCACCATTCAGGGTTTTGATGCCGTTTTTGAGGATATCTTGGAGATTTGCGTCGAGTTCAGATTCGGATTTAACCCAACCCGTGTGTAAAGACGCTACTGCACCGGCAGAGTATCCTCCCAAAAAGAATGCGGCTGTATCCACTTTGTATTGGTTACTCCCCGATGCGTCTTTGACAAAATAGCGTAGTGAAGCTTTTACGTCGGCAATGGATTGTAAAACGGCATTGAGTTGAATTTTTTTGTCGGATAGGAACAAAAAGGCATTGGCCAAACGATAGTTGACGGATACAGCTACGTAACCTTTCTTGGCAAACGCGGTGCAAAAATCAATACAGTCTTGACTTGTCTTGTCACCTGCGAAAAATGAGCCGCCATGAACATAAACAATCAATGGTCGTTTACCGAGATTGTCGTTGTTGGGCATGTAAATGTCCATTTTGTGATAATCATCATTGAAGACATCAGAGTAGGTCACTGTGGTTTTCGTGACCGCTGTGAAGACAGGGTCCAAGTATCGAGTATTCTGAGCGCGGGTTGCATTGATCGCCAAAGTTGTGATGAAGAGGATGTTGAGAAATTTTTTCATGAGGGCAATATACAAGAAAATGAAATTTTTTGGGGGAAAATGATGGAGGTTCTCAGATTATTATCTAACCTGTAACTTCCGAATTAGTCAAACCAAATTCAGTAGTTCGATAATTCTGATTTAGTAGCCCCGACGAGAATCGAACTCATATCAAATGTTTAGGAAACATCTATTCTTGTTTTCGACTACATTGATTATGTAAATTATTGATATATAATGTGTTATAATTGTTTTTTATGTATAACATGTGGTCTACAAAGATAAAATTATATATTTGTTCTACAAATGTTCTACAACAATAACAATCATGGGATTTAGTGTCAAATTTGTTTTTAGAAAAATCATCCAGGTTGATACTACCAATACTATTGGTTACGTTTTTTTACAGAAAATTGAGAGTAGAAAAAAAACTTACAAGTCGCTTGGTTTACCCCGATTAGACAAAAAGTTTTGGGACGAGGATAAACAAAGAGTGAAAAAGAATTCATCTATCGATTATGCCACATTTAATAATGTCATCGAAAATACATATCGTGATTTACTAAATGATGGGGGTAGTTTAACAACGATAGTGGAACGAACCGATAATCGGTCTTTTCTAAAATTTATTGAGGATTCTCTTGAAGGTGTGAAGTTCAAGTCCAAACACGGGACAAGAAAGAAGTATACTACGGTAATTAAAAAGTTAAAGGTATTCCTTAGTGTCAATAATCGGTCAGACTTCCTTTTTAAGGATTTGAAAGTGGGATTTTTGGACGAGTTCCAGTCCTATATGTTGGAATCGGGAATGACTCAGAACTGTGTTACAAACTATTTGAAAATTATACATTCTTTTGTCCGCCGGAGTATGGTGGATAGAGAATTAATGAACACTAATAACCCCTTCAACAACTTTAAATTTGAAAAGAAACTCATACGCAATAAAGAGACCCTAACCCATGAAGAAATTCGTTATTTATTGAATGTTGAGGTAAAAGACAAAAACCTTGATAAGGTCCGAAAATTATTTCTATTTCAATTTTTCACAGGTGGAATGAGAGTTTCAGACCTTCTATCACTTCGCTTCAGAAATTTTACAAATGATAAGTTATCCTATCGGATGTTTAAAACAAATCACCCGATACAATTTGAACTATCCGAATCGATTCTTGATATATTATCTGATTTCATCACCGTCGAATCTTCCTTTAATCAAATTAATTTGAGTATTCCACGTCCTATTGATTTTTTACATGAACGAAAAGTAGAGTACGATTTTAATCAGAAAGCCAATGAATTATCAAACAAAAATCCATTTAGATTTGCGGTACCTTCCCCACCTAAGTTTGTTTTTTTAAAAGAAGTGGATTTTCAGATTAATTGGTTTAATCCGGATTCTATGGTGGATTCTTATTTAAAATCCTTAACTGAATTGGGCTTGAGGGCTTTATTGACAGATATTGATAAGTATATTAAAAGAAGAGGAAAAGTAAATTTAAGTGCGCACACTTTACATTCCGACGGTTTTTATGAAACCAAAGTAGAGTTGATTGATGAATTTAAAAATAAAATTAATGAGAGACTAGTTCAGGTAAGGGCTTCGTTTTATTTGGAAATGAAAAACCAATTACATCAATTAGGAACATCAATCGAGACAAAAAATAATTTTGTCTTTAAAAAGTTAAAAGAAGAAGATTTTGATACTTCCATTGACCTTGAAAATTTCTCAATCGTTTCTGAGCATTTATACGATAAGATTAGTAAAACAGGGATAGTTTACAATCGTGATTTAAAAAGACTACAAAAAACATTGGACTTTAATAAGACGTTGAAATCCCACCTACCAAGAACCACTTTTACAAATATTATGATGAAGGGGAAGGTAAGTCACCGAGATATATCAAATACATTGGGTCACTCATCCATCAGTATTACAGATGAATATATTAAGTCAGGTTTTAATAATGATGGTGTTGATTCCGTCATTAAAGGGACGAGCGATAGTTTTCGAAAAAACTAGGTATCATTGAAATTGAAATGTTGTAAATGATGCCTTTGAGGAATTTGTCTTCAAAGAATGGTTGCAATTAATGAATCAGAAAATGGGAATCAATAGTGATATAAAGTAACATTTTGTTTCAATTGACTATTTATAGTGTAAATGACTAACACTATGAAAAACCCTTTTAGATTGCTTGAAATTGAAAAGTCCCACATATTGGAAATGCACCGAAAATACAGGGATAATTTTGGTACTTCTTTGACTGAACAGAATAACTCAATAAAGAGAGAGATTCCACAAAATGTAACCTACCGATACACACACAATGGGACGACATCGTCAATCACTTTCTTTTCAGATGGTAAGTATCAATCCAATAGACCGTTAATTGGTAACATCAGAAATTTGCAAGGTACATGGAAATATGAACCACAAACTAATGGTGGTGGAAGAATAATGTATTCATCGGGCGGTGTGAGTGATGGGTTTATCCAAGAAATTGGACGTGATTTGATTCCAAATACAGGACTTTCTGAAATGATGCAATCAAATCCACAAGGTTATTCAAAACTACCTGTGATGACAAAACTTGCCAATTTGGAAAACACTACGATTAATTCATTTGATAGTGAAGCTCAAGTATCTCAATCTGCAGTGAGGGATAAACCAGGATGCCCTGCTGGTTGTATTCCAATAAACCGAATGAAAGGCAATTGATTTAAAAATCAGAGTAAATTGGCTATCTAATCCATTTTCCATGATGGTATTGTATTTTTGATTATAACAATCGTCTTTTTAACGGAGTAGTAAGATAACATACACACTTTAATTAAAATATAGCCATGACAAACTTATTTGAAAAGTATCCCCAACTCCCCTATGAAGCACAAATTCTAGCTCCATCGCTCTAACTCTCAAACCTTTGCCAGAGAAAAATAATTAATGCGACAGATGAAAAAAACGCTGCCGACAAACCCTATTCGTCGATACAAACGGACTCATCTCCGTCGGAACTACTCACATCCAAAAATACCCAATGTTACCATTGTTTAACTCCTAATTCAGAATCATTGATTTGCCTCTACTGAGGGGGTCAATTTCAGTCCGATGAAGAGGGGTTGGTTTATCCGACTATTCCACGTTTGCACGGGGAGTGATTGGCCAAAGGAAAGAATTTATATCAATTGGTATATATTTGAATTATGTTTTTGAGACGAATATTGCTTTGGTACATTATTATTACAATTACTTCATGTGCAGTGGTGCCTCATCAATATTTGGTTTCTCCCACAAAATTATTAACTCATTCAGAGGTTATGGCTATGGATTACCCAAATAAAAAGAGTGTATTCCAAGAATTCGGAAGTCCAACAAATAAGGAAATTTATGACAGTATAGAAAATTGGTATTTTAAACTTGGAGAAATTACAAATACGTCATCGGTTGGTTTGATGTCAGGCTCGAGTAAAATTAAGCAGGACCCATTGAATCCATTCGTTCCGGTTATTAATAGAGCTATTGTTACTAATCAACTGCAAGTCTCAAATTCAATTTCAACATCAACCAATAGAGAAGCTTTTGTAAAATTTTGGTTTGAAAGGGATACCGTAATAAAATGGGAAACCTTTGGAGTGAATTACCAACGTCTGGTGGCCAATCCTCTTTATGACCACAATAAAAAAATGGAAATTGATAGCCTAAAAATTGCGAATGATAAAAAAGAACGACCCATTCTAATTATCGCACTCGCGACGATACTTGGGTTTTGGTTGTTTTTTATTTATTAATCAATGAAGGGAATTTCATTGCGGAGTATAAAGTTACAGCTCATAATTTTATTTTTTTTTGGTTTTAAAAGTGATTGTGTATCTATTGGGGTCTTTTGGAAATTCAATATTCATGAAATTGTTAAAAATCTCCGAGATGTTAATGTCAGTCTTGTTGGGGTTGAATTGTTTGAAGTATTTGAAATAATCATTCTTGGAAAAATAATTTGAGACGAACATTAAATCTTCAGAAAAGGGACTGCACAAGTTACCGTTACGTATGTAAAAAGGACGTTGGCAAAGAACTATAAAACCTTCTTTCCTCCTGATGACCTCTGAAATTTCTCTTCCAGAATTTCTTCTGATTCTGCGATTTATACTATGTGATTTCATGAAATTAGAAATTTGGAGTGTAAATGAAGTATTGGGTTAGTACATTCTTTTTGAATCCAAATGAACCGTACCATTGTATCAATACATTTGTAGGAGTTGACTTTCCATATCGGTTTATGAATTCACCCACAGGAATCAAGATGCATTTAATATTCATGTTGTCGCATACATCTAGAATTAAATTCAACAAATTCTTCCCGATGCCACACTTTGGTTTTTTGACTTCAATTTTATAAAGTTCAACACATCCCTCATTTGATGGACAGAATGTAACGGAATACTCATTAGTAGTGAATTCAACAGCATAAGTATCGTACTTGATGAATATGGGAGCGCGTCGTTTCCCCCTTTGTTCACTGTGACGGAGTTTGGTTTTTTCACGACTAGTTGGCTCTCCGATTAATAAACTTAGTTTTTTGATGAACACATTAAATGTGTTGTTGATGGGTCGATTGTGTGTGATAGTTTTGGTCGGAACAAGCGCACCTGTTCTAATGTTTTCTAGATAGGTTTTCATGGTTTTGTTTTTTAGAGAGTGAGAAAGTGGTTTGATGTGACTGGGATTTTATTCCCCTTTTTCATTTTAAATCCATCAGAGTGATGGATTTACCGAACCATAGAGTCTGGCTCGGATTTTTAGATAAAATTGACTGGGCGAGTTAAAACACACCGATTTTGGTGTTTGTCGTGGGGGTAGACCTGATATCCACCCCGTTTTGAATAATGTAAAAGGATTTGACTTGTAATGACCATGACAATCCCAGACAGATGGGTTGTACTATTGACCGGTTACATAGATATAACCTAAGAGTCATGGTCGGCAGATTTAGAAATCTGAGAGAACCAAATTGTTGTAGACTAAGTCAATCGTTTTGGCTGTTATTATTAAAAACAACCCATTATTTTTGGACATAGTTTGTCCCCGACAGTAATGTCTCGATGTTTTTGAAACCGTCGATTAGGCTTCCAGAATTACATCAACTGATTAAGAATTTTTTTGGGTTTGTTGTCGGTACCGAGTGGAGTAGTTTCCTTACTTCCAACAATACAAATATACTGATAAAACCCAATGTGGGCAAGGCTTTGCGCAAAAATATTCAAAGTTTTTTCTTCTTCAAATGCACCCCTTTTCAATCCTCAATCTATCGTATAAAAACGCTAGATTTTAACCGGAAATGACCGTGAATCAATTTCAGGGTTGAATCATCACTTGAACCATAAATTTTCTTGGTTTCAGGATTTTCAACGAGTTTGTCAGTTGAGATTGTTACCACAAACCAAAACTAGCGGTTCACTGTGAAAATTGCAAATTGGTGACGATTTCTAAAAACCTCATTTGACGAAAAGTAGATATCAAATTCTGTTTTCATAGAAAGCTACTACACTCCATATTGGGGTGAAACACTAAATCACAACATGCTCGCTATTTTAATGAAAAAATCAACTTGAACTGAAATTCATCAGTCAAATAGAGAAAGTAAACTTGCGAGCCATATATATCCATGCTATTTTGCGACGAAATGAAGACAAAAGAAATAGTACGAAATTCAATTCTAAAATGTGAAGAGGAAACTCAAGTTGTTTCTCAAGCTCTTTCAATTATTAGCTTCCGACCATTCAACATGAAAGGGCAAGAAGTCGAAGAAATCATTGGACTCGTGCTAAAGCAAGATTTTGAAAAAACCTATTCTTATTTCAAATCTGTGGTACTTGTTCCCCAGAACAAACAATCGTCTGATATAGTTTTTTATCTAAATGACGAAAAACATCAATTTGACATCAAGTCCTACGGTGGTGCTGACAGACTTCAATTGTCTACTCTGAAATTCGTCTTGCAAGAGATAAGAGACAAATTCAAAGATTACAAAACCTGTATATTACAGGAAGAAGACAAAAATTGGCTCTTCCAGACTGTATCAAAAGTAAAAATTGATTACAACCTTTCTTTTTTTTCAACCAGTCCTTCAGCAGGTATAGTTGATATTCAAGTTTTTGACTTTGAATCATTAAATCTTGACATTTTAGAAAAATTTAATTTCGAGTTGCGTAGAATAGGAGCTGAAAACCGGATTGAAATCCATGTTCCACTAGGTGGAAGAACGACTTTAGAAATTTCCGCTGGCGGGAACCCCCTAAATAGAGGGATGTGGATTAATAAAGTAAAAAGCGCCAAGGATTTTGACGCTATTTACGAAACCAAATTTTTGAATAAAGTATTTAGCAAACGAGTACACGTAGGCCCGTTTGATATAAATTCCTTTATCTTTGAAAAAGCGAAATTCACAATTGAAATTGTGAGAAAACATTTTCAATCAGTACCACCACATGGACTTATTTAACGAACGAACAACCCCAAAAACAGAAGGCATCAAATATGCGGGCTCCAAACTAAAATTATTAGATAGTATTTTGCAAGTGCTTTCCGGAATACAATTTGATTCTGTATTAGACGGATTCAGTGGAACTACACGAGTTAGTCAAATGTTTGCAAAATTGGGTCATAAAGTGATATCCAATGACATTTCAACGTGGTCAAGAACTTTTGGTCAAACCTACCTAATCAACAAAGAAAGACCCAAACATTACTCAGATTTAATTGCACATCTTAATTCAATCAAAGGTTATAAAGGTTGGTTTACCGAGCATTATAGTAGTGACGACTTAAAGAAAAAAAAATCTCCCTTTCAATCAAAAAACACTGAAAAGCTGGATGCAATTCGGGACGAAATTGATAAACTTAACCTCAATGAAATTGAACAGAGTGTTGCACTTACTTCATTAATTCGTGCCTTAGACTCGGTAGATAATACTATGGGACATTATGTAGCATATTTGTCAGAATGGTCTCCTCGCTCATACAACGATTTAATACTAAAAATTCCGAGTGTATTTGAAAACAAAAGAGACAATTTGGTAGTACAGAGCAATATTCTAGAAACAATAAATTCCTTTGACGTTGATTTAGCATATTTCGACCCCCCATACGGTTCAAATAATGAAAAAATGCCCCCAAGTAGAGTTAGATATAATTCTTATTATCATATTTGGACAACTGTTATCAAAAATGACAAACCTGAAATTTTTGGAGCAGCGAATAGAAGATATGACTCCAAAGACGCACTGTCAGGAAGTATATTTGAAGAATTCAGAAAAGATGAAAATGGTCATTATCATGCATTAAATGCCATTCGCGTACTAATTCAAAATACTAATGCAAAGTATATTCTATTATCATATAGTAATGGAGGTCGAGCGACGAAAGAGGAGTTATTTGACATATTAAATTCCGCAGGAACTATTCTCAAAATTGCAGAAATTAATTACAAAAAAAATGTCATGGCGAATATGTCATGGACAAACGAGTGGATTTCTAAGATAGACACAAACGTTGAGTATTTGATTTTATTGGAGCGTAAATAGTTCTCGCTAAAAATCAAAAAATCATTTTTTATACGCATGCCCAAATAGTTTGCATTCCAATCAGCTAAACTCCAACAGATATGATGAATCTGGCAATTAAAAAACCAAGTATACCGGTTAAGAACAAAACTATTGAACCGAATGAACCTGGACAAAGAATTTTGATTGGAATTATATTTTTCAATGAGGAGGATATCGTTATTGAGGGCAGTCTAAATGAGTATTTAGATAGAATCCAATGGGAAATTGACGATTTGGGTGCTATTACTATCAACTCAGAAGGAACTATTATTCAAGCAGATTTTAATTTAGATGAATCAGAGTTGGAAAAACTCAAGCTTTGGTCAATCACATCTTACCATTATCTTTTAACAGGAAAGTCAGCCCATAATTAGGGTATACCATAATGTGTAGTGAAAATTGGTTGGAAAACCCTCCAATAATTACCAGAAATAGGATTGTTTGTCAATAACCCTTAAATGATAGCAATATGAAGGTATTTTA
>CAMBFD010000065.1 GCA_945865625.1 Chitinophaga pinensis | reverse complement strand
GTTGGTTTTTTCTTTGTTTTCTTGTAAAACGGTGAAACCGAAGCAAATTGTTCAAAATAAGAAATCTGTAACATTGGGTAAAAATTATCAAAAATTGGTTGAAACATTAACTTCTTTTAGTAGGGGTTCTAAAGGTGCTCTAAAAACGGATGCCGATGAGTTTTTAAGTTCAATTGAAAAGGACTATTCAAATTATGTGTTAGATATGAATTTTATTGATTCATTGGCTGCTTTTGTCAATGATGGAATGATTTCAATAGACGTTTATGGAGGAAATTGGTGTTCAGATACCCGTTATGGTATGGGCGGCTTACTGAGGGTTTTAGATGCTTGTGAAATGCCGGCTGAAAATTTCAGATATATAAGAGTGAGTAAAGAAAAGAAGCTAATTGACATTCACGTTGAGGGCCTTCAGATTTCCAAAGTGCCATTGGTGATTGTTCACAATAAGAAAATGGAATTCGGGAAAATAATTGAGGTTCCGAACAAGGGCATTTGGGAGATGCACTTATTGTCGATCATCGACATTGCATTGAATCATTAAAAGTTAAATATGTCAGGCATTTCATGCTTTTCAATTTTTTTGGCTTTTAGAAAAGTTTCAAAAAAAGTGATAGTAGGTTGGAGTGATTTTTGAAATGAGATTGATTTGATGCTTATGATAGTGATGAAAATCAATTCTAAAACACACAAAATAACATTTAATTGATTGTCGAAATATGCTGGTCCGTAAGTGTCTTTATAGTTGACAAAAAGTCCCTCCAAAATAAAAAAGGTACATACTGCAAAAGTAGCCAAGAACAAAGCGTAAATGCGAATGTGTTCAAGGGAACCAATTCTTAGAACGATGTACATGTCGTTTTCAACACCTTTGATTTCGCCGTGAGCAAAGTTGGTAATTTTTTGTTTTCGGCCAATGGTTTCAAGTTTAAAATCTTGGTTCGAAACTTCGCCATAAAACGTTTTTTCAATCTTTTCTGTGTTTTTGTAATTAAAATCGCTCAAAAAAGTTTTCTCTAATATGGCTTGGTGAAGGCTGTTTCGATTTTGATCAGATTTGAGATAAATTGTTTTAAAAGGATAACCGAACATAGATTAAGATAGTTTAATTGATGTGTTGTTGTATGTATTCATTGTGTTGCAAAGATCTTGCAAGAGGTCTAAATCATTGAAAATTCCGTTGCCAACAACAATGTAATCGGCGCCAGATTCCCACGCATTTTCAGCATCTTTAGAGCATTTGATACCTCCACCCACAAAAATGAGAGAATTAACTACATTGCTTACAGCATGTATTAATTTTTGAGGGACAGGTGTTTGGGCGCCTGAGCCAGCATCGAGATACATGAGTTTGAGTCCTAGCATTTCACCGGCAAGAGCTGTTGCTGCGGCAATGTCGGGTTTGTCATTTGGCAATGGCATCGTGCCACTCATGTAAACTGCTGAAGTTAGTTTACCTGATTCAATGAGCATATAACCTGTAGGAATAGTTTCAATATTGTGCTTTTTAATCCAAGGTGCGGCGGTCACATGTTTTCCAATCAGGAAATCAGGATTTCTACCAGAGATTAGGCTCATAAATAGAATGGCATCTGCATTTTCTGATATTTGCATTTCATGACCTGGAAATATAACAATGTTTTTTGCACCAAAGTTTTTAAGATCTTGAATACAATTTTTTGTAATGCCTTCAGAAACGAGTGATCCACCAACTAAGAAAAGATCAATGCCATTTGCGTTTGCAATCGAAAAAATTTCCTTCGTTTTTTGCCCATGTTGGTCTGGATCGATGAGCACAGCGATACCTTTATTGAGATTATTTTTTTTATTTTGTAGGTATTGAAATACACTCATAATAGTACTTACAAAGAAAGTGAAAAATGGTGTTTTTTATAGTTTTATTTTGCGAATGGCAGTAAATACTTGAGAACACTCAAATTGAATAAATTTTGTAGTTGATTTTGTCTAAAAAACAGTACGGTACTATAGCAATGATTATCAGCATATTAAGCTTAAGTAATTGATATATAGTGAAATAAACTATTTCCACACTCTAAACCCTTTTGGTTGTTGGATTTCTTCGTTTTCTGTGGATAAACGAATTTAAAAAGTAATTTAGAGTTAGATATTTTTGTTATCCCAAATGAAATTAATTGCTAAACAAAACCAATAACTAAATTGTTTAACCAACGACCAAAAAAACCATGAGCAACCAAACCTTAAACACAACTGGACTAGAATTTTCCAGAATGAACACCATACCGGGTGTATCACCTTACGATTTATTTGAATACGACTACAGAACATCGGTAATTAAAAAACCAGATGGCAGTGTGGTCTTTGAGATGAAGAATGTTGAGGTGCCTCACGGATGGAGTCAAGTAGCTACTGACATTTTAGCACAGAAATATTTCCGTAAGGCTGGTGTTCCACAAGCAGATGGTTCCATGAGTGCTGAAATATCTGTGAAGCAAGTGGTTCACAGATTGGCAGATTGCTGGCGCTATTGGGGAGAGAAACATGGTTATTTTGCAAGTAGTGAAGATGCGCAAGTTTTTTATGATGAGTTGGTTTACTCGTTGTTGAATCAAGAAAGTGCTCCAAATTCACCACAATGGTTTAATACAGGTTTGCATAACAGTTATGGTATTGCGGGAAAGCCTCAAGGTCACTATTTTGTGGATCCAACAACTGAAAAGTTGATGAAATCTACAAGTGCTTATGAGCGCCCTCAACCGCATGCTTGTTTTATTTTGTCAGTTGATGATGATTTGGTAAATGAAGGTGGTATCATGGACTTATGGGTTCGTGAGGCGCGTATATTTAAATATGGTTCTGGTGTTGGTACAAACTTTTCGAGAATCAGAGGCGCAGGAGAGAAATTGTCTGGTGGTGGCACTAGCAGTGGCTTGATGAGCTTCTTGAGAATTGGTGACCGTGCAGCAGGTGCTATTAAAAGTGGTGGTACAACAAGAAGAGCGGCTAAAATGGTTTGCTTAGATTTAGATCACCCTGAAGCAATGGAATTTATTGCTTGGAAAAAAGCTGAAGAGAAAAAAGTGGCTGCGTTAATCGCTGGTGGTTATGCAAGCGATTATGAAGGTGAAGCTTATAACACCGTTTCTGGCCAAAATAGTAACAACTCAGTTCGTATCCCTCATAAATTTTTCGATAAATTACAAAAAGGCGAAGATTGGGAATTCACAGCTCGTTCAACAGGCGAAGTGATGAACACCCTTCCTGCTCAAGAAGTTTGGGATAAAATTGGCGACGCAGCATGGGCTTGTGCTGATCCTGGTGTTCAATACGACGATACAATCAACGAATGGCATACTTGTCCTGAAGGTGGTCGTATCAACGCATCAAATCCTTGCTCAGAGTACATGTTCTTAGACAATACAGCTTGTAACTTGGCTTCATTAAATTTAAGAAAATTCTTTGATGAGAATGCATGTACATTTAATGTAGAGAGCTTAGAGTATGCGGCTAGATTATGGACAACTGTACTTGAGATTTCTGTGTTAATGGCGCAGTTCCCAAGTAAAGAAGTGGCTCAATTGAGTTATGATTATAGAACTTTAGGTTTGGGTTATGCTAACTTAGGTTCAGTGTTGATGTGTGCTGGTATTCCTTACGATAGCAAAGATGCAACTGCAATTTGCGGATCTATCACAGCTATTTTAACTGGTACTGCTTATGCAACAAGTGCTGAAATGGCTGCGGTTAAAGGTACATTCCGCATGTACGACAAAAACAAGAAAAACATGTTGCGCGTAATTCGTAACCATCGATACGCTGCTTACAACACTCCTTTGGCTTTTGAGGGATTGGGAATTAAGCCAGTTTGTATTGATGAAAAATATTGCCCAGATTATTTATTGAAATCGGCTTGTAACTCTTGGGACAAAGCGGTTCAGTGGGGTGAGAAATACGGATTTAGAAATGCACAATCTACAGTGATTGCACCAACTGGTACAATTGGATTGTTGATGGATTGTGATACTACTGGAATTGAGCCAGATTTTGCTTTGGTGAAATACAAAAAACTTTCTGGTGGTGGATATTTCAAAATTGTGAACAATACAGTTCCAATTGCATTGAAAAACTTAGGTTATAGTGATTCTGAAGTTGAAGCAATTGTAAACTATGCAAAAGGAAATCAAACTTTCAAAAATGCACCGTCTATTAACCATGAAACTTTGAAAGCAAAAGGATTTTCTGACGCTGATTTGGCGAAAATTGAATCTGAAGCTGCAATGGCGTTTGAAATTGGGTTTATTTTTAACAAATATTCTTTAGGTGAAGAAACGATGAAAAACTTAGGAATCACTCCTGAGCAATACAATCACCCTAAGTTTAATATGTTACAAACATTGGGTTTCGACAGAAAAGAAATTGCAGCGGCAAATAATTTTGTTGTTGGAACTATGACAGTTGAAGGTGCTCCTGCATTGAAAGAAGAGCATTTGCCAGTATTTGATTGTGCGAACAAGTGCGGTAACATTGGTGTGAGATACATTCATCCATTTGCCCATATTCGCATGATGGCTGCTGCACAACCATTTATTTCGGGTGCAATTAGTAAAACAATTAACCTTCCTCATGAAGCTTCTATTGACGACATCAAATCATGTTATGAATTGAGTTGGAAATTAGGTTTAAAAGCAAATGCACTTTACAGAGATGGTTGTAAATTAAGTCAGCCATTGAGCAACAAATCTGAAAGTCAAGAAGAGGCGGATAAAGAAGATAAAGAGGCAGCTGATAGAGACAACGCAGTGGCACAAGATGCTTCAGGAAAAGAAAAAGTAATTCGCATTGCTGAAGAATTGACCCCAGATATCGTTTTGGAAGCGGCTAAACGCATTTTGAGCGAAAGCCCAGATACGAAGTTCAAACGTCAACTTTCAAACATTGTAGAGAAGAAAAGACTTCCAAATAGAAGAAATGGATTCACTCAAAAAGGAAGAGTTGGAGGACAAACAATTTTCGTGAGAACAGGGGAATATGATGATGGAACATTGGGTGAAATCTTTATCGATATGCATAAAGAAGGCGCAAGCTTCCGTTCATTGATGAACTGTTTCTCAATTGCAATTTCTGTAGGTTTACAATACGGTGTGCCTTTGGAAGAGTTTGTTGACAAATTTGCCTTCACTAGATTCGAACCTAGCGGAATGGTTGAAGGACATCAAAACATTAAAAATGCGACTTCAATAGTAGATTATATCTTTAGATTGTTAGGTTTTGAATATTTAAATAGAGAAGATTTGGTACAAATTAAACCAAGTGATTTATTGCCAATGGGAAAATCTACACCAGAAGCACCAGTAATCTCTGAATTCAAACCAACATTTAACCCTGAGCCAATATCATTAGACATGACAAGAGCTATGAAAGCTGAAGCTTCAGGAGTGAAAGATATGCAAGATCATTTGAGAGAAGTTCAAAGTGATGCTCCAGCTTGTAACGTATGTGGCCATATCACTGTTAGAAGCGGCACATGTTACAAATGCTTGAACTGTGGCAACAGTTTGGGTTGTAGCTAAGAATAACCTTAAAATTAAAAAAAAAGACCTTCAAAAATGAAGGTTTTTTTTTGAGGCAACCTTTTTTGTATCTTAGCGTCTATTCTTGTAAATAGCGAGCCAATAATTTGTTAGCCAAAATAAAAAATATCTTCAAAAAGCCCTTTTTCGGGCGATGTTACCCTGTTGCGATAATTGATTTTACTGAATTTCTAAGTTTCATCTTTTTACTAAGGTGAATTTTGTAAATTTGCATCAAACATTTCAATGGCTTTCGAGAAAATTAAACGCAGTGAGAACTACAGCGAGTGGTATAACAACTTAGTGAATAATGCTGATTTGGCTGAACACAGTGCTGTAAAGGGTTGCATGGTTATAAAACCTTATGGTTATGCAATTTGGGAAAAAATGCAACAGCAATTAGATAAGATGTTCAAGGAAACTGGACATAGCAATGCGTATTTTCCTCTTTTTGTTCCAAAAAGCTTATTTGAAAAAGAAGAAAAGAATGCTGAAGGTTTTGCGAAGGAATGTGCAATTGTAACACATTATCGTTTAAAGGCTGATCCTAACAATCCAGGGAAATTAATTCCTGATCCAGATTCAAAATTAACAGAAGAGCTCATTGTGCGTCCTACCAGTGAAGCCATTATTTGGAATACCTATAAAAATTGGATTCAGAGTTATAGAGATTTGCCAATTTTAATTAACCAATGGGCCAATGTGGTTCGTTGGGAAATGCGTACGCGTTTGTTCTTAAGAACGGCGGAATTTTTGTGGCAGGAAGGACATACAGCTCATGCTACAAAACAAGAGGCAATGGATGAAACAGTTCAAATGTTGAATGTGTATTCAGAATTTGCAGAAAGTTTCATGGCTATTCCCGTGATTAAAGGTATCAAAACTGAAAATGAAAGATTTGCTGGTGCAGATGAAACTTTTTGTATTGAAGGAATGATGCAGGATGGTAAGGCTCTTCAGATGGGAACTTCTCATTTCTTAGGTCAAAATTTTGCAAAAGCTTTTGAGGTTAAATTCCAAAGTAAAGAAGGTAAATTAGATTATGTTTGGGCAACCAGTTGGGGTGTTTCTACACGTTTGATGGGGGCTTTAATTATGGTTCATAGCGACGACGAGGGTTTGGTGTTGCCACCAAAATTGGCGCCAATTCAAGTAGTTGCTGTGCCAATTTATAAAACAGAAGAAGAACATCAAGCGATTTTGGCAAAATTTGATGAAATTTTAAGTCAGCTTAAAAAACTTGGAATTTCTATCAAACTCGACGACCGTGATACATACAAGCCTGGATTTAAGTTTGCAGAATGGGAATTGAAAGGGGTGCCTTTGCGTTTGGCAATGGGTCCAAGAGATTTAGCAAATGGAACTGTGGAATTGGCTCGTAGAGACATTAAAACCAAAGAAGTTGTATCTTTAGATGGAATTGATGTGTTCATTGCTAATTTGCTAGAAGAAATCCAAAATTCGCTATTTCAACGTGCTCTATCATTTAGACAAGAAAAATATTTTGATGTCAATAACTGGGATGAGTTCTTGGATGTGATCAACAACAAACAAGGTTTTGCTTTTGCCCATTGGGATGGTACCAATGAAACAGAATCTAAAATTAAGGAATTAACAAAAGCAACAATTCGTTGTATTCCAATGGATAATCAGCAAGAAGATGGCGTTTGTGTTTTAACAGGAAACCCTTCTAAACAAAGGGTTGTTTTTGCAAAATCCTATTAATACTATTTCCAAACTACGGTTTGAGTAATGCGTTTTGAATGGGTTCTTTTTTGATCAATTCCCCCAACGAAAAAGAATCCTAAATGCTCATCATTTTCAGACAATTCGAGATATTCCTTCATTTCTTGGGTATTTGTTCCATTCCCACTTGTCCAATATCCCCCAAAATCAGGAATGGTATCTAAGGTAAGATACATATTTTGAACGGCTGCTCCAACTGCACAATATTCTTCCCACAACGGAACCATTTTGCTCGGTTTTAAGCAAATTGCAATGGCGTGCGACAATTGAGAAGGGATTAATTTAATTTTATCAATTTTTTCTTGAGGGACATTTGGGTTTGAGGTCAATTGTATGTCCATGATTTTCATAGCAAGTTCATCAATTTTAGGTTGTTCAAATACAATAAAATGCCAGGGTAAAGTAAGTTTGTGCGAAGGGGCCCAATGTGCGTTTGATATCATTTGGGTGATTAAATTGTTATCGGCAATTTGACCATTGAATTCTTTGGCAAAATAACTTCTGCGGGTTTCAATGAGTTGAGTGATTTCGGCGAGGTTCATTTTTTTCTTATGGATAAAATGGGATTGATAAAGATTGCAGTGATGATGATTAAGGTTCCAATGTAAAATTTGGCATTGAGTTCATTATTTTCATGGAAAATGAGAATGCCCAGTATAATTCCATAAATGGGTTCTAGGTTTACAGTTAAATTGGCAGTGAAAGCGCTCAAGTATTTTAATGAATACGTTCCTAAATAGAATGTAAGATTTGTACAGAAAATCGCCAAGATGAGCACCCAAACGAGATCTAAAGCTCCATTCTGAAGGTTTGTTGGGTCGAAGTTTTGAATGTTCATTTCTGGGAACCAAATGATATTGGAGGAAATAAATGGCACGATGAGCGTAAGTAACAATGCGCCTGAAAGCATTTCAATGGCACTAATGGCAATGGGGTGAAGGTTGTTAATGTATTTTTTATTTAATGTGGTAAATAGAGCTGCTAAGGCGGCGCTAATTAAACCAGTGCCAATTGCCCAAGGGTAGGATATGTTATGATTTTGATTTTGAGGGAGTGAAAAACTTATAAATAAGACCCCAACAATAACAATGAGTCCAATAAGGATGTCTTTTTTGATAAAGTTTGATTTTAAAACAATGGGTTCAATAATGGCTGCAAAAAACGATGCTGATCCTAAACAAGCGAGTGTAATTGAAACCGAGTTTCCAAATTTGATACTCCCGTAGAAGGTAAGCCAATGTGCGCAAACAATGATTCCAATTCCAAAGAAGGTGAGGAAATTTTTCTGTGATATGGATTTTAAATTTCTCCAAACCACTGGAAGGAGGAAATATGCAATTGCCGTGATTGACATGCGGTGCCAGACAAGGGTTATTGAATCGTATGAAATTAATTTGCCGAGAATGGCTGTAAACCCCCAAAGGAAGACTGCAACATGCAGAAAAATTAAGGCTTTGAATTGATTCGATTGTTTCACGGTAATTGTATAAAAAATCAAGGCCGCGCTGAAGAGGCACGGCCAGGATGTTGGTATATAAAAGCGCGTAACAGTTGGCGTTATCGAATAAACGATAACAATACAAATATACGACGCTGAAATTATTTTGTCAAGTAAAAAAAGAGATTAGTTATACTTTCCTTTGTATTTGTCTTTGATTTCATTCACAATATTGCGAAGTTCTTGCTCTTTGTTTTTATTCATAATCAGAAGAACGTCATCGGAATCTACCACAACTACATTGTCTAAACCACTAATAACTAAAAGTTTATCGTTTGTAGAGAATACCAATGATTCAGAACTTTGATAGGCGCGAATGTTTTTGCCGATAAGGCTATTGTTTTGGATATCTTTTTTAGAAACATCCCACAAACTTTTCCAAGTACCGAGATCGCTCCAACCAAAATCTGCGGGTAAAACAAAAACGTTTTTATCTTTTTCCATGATTCCATAGTCGATTGAAATACTTGGGCATTGGCCGTAAGCAATTTCCAATTCTGTTTTGAAATTGTGAGAATTAAAATCGAGTTCAGAAAAAAGTTGATGAATTTCCGGTAAATATTGTTCAATTCTATTTGCAATGGCATTGTTGCTCCAAACAAAAATGCCTGCGTTCCATAAAAACTCACCACTATCTACAAAGGTTTGAGCAATTTCTTCTGTTGGTTTTTCTGTAAATGTTTTAACTGCATGAATGCCACTTTCATGTGATAAAGGATTAAATTGAATGTATCCATAACCAGTATCGGGGCGACTAGGTTGGATTCCTAAAGTAACTAAAGCATCATTATTTTCTGCAAAATCTAATGCTTTGGTAGCCGTTTCAATAAATTTATTCTCTTGTGTAATTAAATGATCAGAAGGCGCAATGATACAAATTGCATTGGGGTTAATTTGTTTTAATTTGTAGGAAGCTAGAGCGATGCAAGGGGCAGTGTTTCTTGCTAGCGGCTCTTCTAAAATTTGATCTTTTGTTATTCCTGGAATATGCTCTAATACAAGATCTACATAATCTTGATTGGTTACAACAAAAATATTTTCTTTAGGGATGAACTGGGCAAATCTATTGTAGGTTTGAAGAATAAGTGATTGACCGGTGCCCAAAATATCCATGAATTGTTTAGGGGAACTTTTTTTACTAACAGGCCAAAATCGAGATCCGATTCCTCCAGCCATTATAATTACATAGTGATTTTTGTTTTTGTTCATAGAAGTTAAACTTAAATAATTCCCTCAGAATATAAATCGTGAAGGTGTATAAATCCAAAGTACTCATTGTTATTGGTTACAATGAGTTGTGTGATTTTTTTTTCTTGCATTAAAAATCCAGCTTCAGTTGCCAATTTTTCAGCATCTATATAAAGTGGATTTGGCGACATAATATCTGATGCAGTAATGTTGCTAAGGTTGTCGAATTTATTTAGCATTCTGCGAATATCGCCATCGGTAATGATTCCTAAAATTTGTTTTTGTTCGTTCAAAACGGCGGTAGCACCAAGGCGATTTTCAGTTATATTTACGATGATATCTTTCCAGTGGGTATTTGGTTTAATTGAAGGTTTTTGATTTCTTCGGGCAATTTCTTCGCATTTGAGATACAGTTTTTTACCCAATGCACCCCCTGGATGGAATTTTGAAAAATCTTGTCCTGTGAAATTTCTCATTTGCAATAAAGCAACCGCAATAGCATCGCCCATTATGAGTTGTGCTGTGGTGCTGGTTGTTGGTGCTAAATTATTCGGGCAAGCTTCTTTATCTACAGTGGTATTAATCACCAAGTCAGCCATTTTAGCCAAATCGGAATTGATATTTCCAACAATTGCAACGAGTGTGTTGCCAAATTGTTTTAAAAGAGGAGCGAGGGCTTTTATTTCAGGGGTATTTCCACTTTTAGAGATGGCAATGATAACATCATTTTGTTGAATCATACCTAAATCGCCATGAATGGCATCTGCGGCATGCATAAAGAGGGCAGGTTGGCCAGTGCTATTCATCGTTGCGCTAATTTTTTGAGCGATGATGGCGCTTTTGCCAATTCCTGTGAGAACAACTCTACCATTTGATGCAAGAATGTGTTCAATTGTTTTGATG
>CAMBFD010000064.1 GCA_945865625.1 Chitinophaga pinensis | reverse complement strand
CAACACCTGGAACACCTGGAATGTTGTCTGCAGCATCTCCCCACAAACCCAATATATCAATCACCTGATCAACGCGCTCAATTTCCCACTTCTCAAGAATTTCTTTGACACCTAAAATTTCATCGGGGTTACCCATTCTACCAGGCTTATAAATATGAACATCATCTCTAACCAATTGACCAAAGTCTTTATCAGGTGTCATCATATAAACGTCCATATCCGTTGCTTGCCAAGCTAAGGTTCCAATAATATCATCCGCTTCATAACCATCCATTGAAATCACTGGAATGTTAAACCCATTTAAAATTCTAACAATATAAGGCAAGCTTTTCCTGAGATCTTCAGGCATTGGATCTCTATGTGCTTTATATTTTTCAAACTCAATATGCCTCATTGTAGGCTTATCAGTATCAAAAACAACCGCAATATGAGATGGTTTTTGTTTATTCAAAATATCGAGTAACGTATTTGTAAACCCGAACATTGCACTTGCATTAATGCCGGTACTTGTAATTCTTGGATTTTGACTAAACGCAAAAAAAGCCCTGTAAACAAGGGCCATGCCATCTAATAAAAACAATTTTTTATCTTGCATATTCAGTGAGCAAGATACAATTTTTTTTGCCTTTCTGTGAATAAATTATTCCTTCTTTTTAAATCCTAAAGAAGCTCCATTGATGCAATAACGCAGTCCCGTTGGTTGTTCATATCCATCATTAAACACGTGTCCCAAATGTCCCCCACAATTTGAACAAACCACCTCAACCCTCGTCATACCATGGCTATTATCTAATATCTCTTTAACATTCTTTTTATCAATTGATTGATAAAAACTCGGCCAACCACAACCCGCATCAAATTTCGTTGAACTCGAAAAAAGTTCTTGATTACAGCCCTTGCAAACATAGGTTCCTGAATCCCACTTGGTTTCAAACTCACTTGTAAAAGGTCGTTCAGTACCTTTTTGCCTTAAAATAGAATATGAAATATCGCCTAAAATTGATTTCCATTCTTGATCTGTTTTTTGAACAGAGAATTCACTTGAATTTTTTGTAGTTTCCATATTTTCAATGATTTGATGATTTGAATTTGATTTACAATGAAGCAAAAATATACACATACAAAGCATCAATAGATAATTCATAAAGATAAAACAATCTTAAGTAAATTAAGTTTCATCGGGAAAAATATAAAAATAAAACAGACATTTGTTCCGTGAATTTCTTTGGTCATTATTATTTCGATAAAATAGAAAACAACCCTATACACACTTTCGGACTGTTGACACCAGATTTACTCAGAAATTTCACTCCAAATGATTTCAATAAAAAATTGTTGCATCGACCTAACAATCATGAAATTTGGCAAATCGGCATTTCTAAACACTTTTTGAGGGATAAGAGCTTCCACAATTCCAAATTTTTCAAACTCACATATTCTGAATGCCACGACACAATAAGAACAACTTTCAAAAAATGCGAAAACAGGAGATTTTGGTTTGCACTCCATGTAATCATTGAAATGATTTTAGACAAAGTTCTCATTCAAAAAAGCAATAGATTATTAAATGAATTTTATTTAGAATTGTCAGAATCGATTGAATATATTCCTGCATTATTGCTGCAAATTAATCATCAAGAAGTTGATACATTTATGAAGCGAATGAACCGTTTTATTGAAAGTCAATATTTATATAAATATTTAGAAAATGAAGGCATTGTATACGGTTTAAATAGAATATTCAATCAAGTTGGTGCAGATAAATCCGATTGGACACAAACACAATTTAACGAACTAACTAAATTGGTTGCTTATATTGAACTCAGGGTCGAAAAAAACCTTAAATTATTAAATTCCTAAATAAAGTATACACTAAAAACACAAGTGTCAAAATATTTAATAACTCTTTCCATTTTTTCCAACTTTTGCCTTCATAAAAGGTTGAAATAAATACCGATGCCGGTACTGATGCAATGATAAAATAGTGACCATAATCTTTAAATCTTAGAAAAAATATTGCAGTTACATAAATCCCAAAAACCAACATCGATAATTTACTTCTACGCGTATCTACATTCGATCTAAAATAAGAACCAATCACCTTTACAACACCAACAAAAACAAATACAAGCATCGTAATAATTAAGAAAATCTCGGGGCCATTTTTCAACCAATAAAAATCAATAGCTTTATTTTTTATCACCCAAAACTGCCATGAATTATAAAAATCAAATTTGAACGAAAACAAGTAACCAATCGCAGAAACTACATAATAAGGCATTAACAAACCAAAGACAATCGCAAAAATATCAACGGGTAAGATTGGCTTAAATAAAACAACAATTACAATTAAAAATACAATGACCCAAAAGTGCTCCGGAATGCACAAAGCAGCGAGGCCAAACATTAATGCACTCAGAAACAACCAACGTCGATTGTAATTGTTTTTAATAAAAATATAAAGATAATTGATGCCAAAAAGAACAAATAAATTTCCAAATTGAATATTTGTGATATAAAAATTATCTAAGAAACAGGAATTTAATATTCCAAAAAAATACAGCACTATATAACCCGGTTTCTCTACAACATTGTATTCCCAACATAATTTATTGACTAAGAGTCCGCCTATTAAAAGAACAATGAATGATAAAGAAAAAGAAAATATAGGTGATACATTAATTTGATTCAAAAACGTTGACAAAATACCGCTATTTACTGAATCAGCAGATACTTTTGGTAAGAATAAAAAAACCGGAATTCTAATGATCAATAGCATAATGATCACCAAGGCAAGAGAACCAATTTTATTATCAAAAAATTTCTTAATCATACCCGGTAATTTGCATCCAATACCATTGCTTATCGCGGAACAAAGGTACCGTAAATGTACAATATTCCATCTCTTTGCCATCATAAGGAATGACCAAATTGTAAAATTGATCACTACTCATGATTACTTTTGATTCCATTGTATGGTTCGACTTAATTGTAACATCAATAATTTCATTGCTTTTTGCAATATCAGAATTGTAAATGATATGAATTCCATCTTGACAAACATAAGTTCCGATACCCATTAAATACAAATTATACATGGTTCCTGTTTGGTCCTTACGTAAAACCAAAGAGCTATCAATTTGACCCATTGTATCTAAAAACAGGGTTAAAACATCTCCACAGTGATACAATATGCGGGATGACGTTTGAGGAATTCCATTGATATAATATGTTTCTAATTGTTTTGATTCTGAATATTGCTCTAAAATACATACCAATTTCCCGGTTGATGTCAGAACCATTCTCCGAAAGAAGAAATTTTTTGGCATTTCTCTATTTCTTTTTATCGTATTCACTCCAAGTATTTGCTTCACCAAGATTTCACTAAATTTAGATTCATAAAGTTGCTCGTTTTGAAATTCTTTTTGGGGGATTTTAACTGTAAAACATCCATCAATATCAATTCCTCTGGCATCTCCAAATAACCCACCAAGATAAATATTCTGTGTTTTGGGATCGACCATAATTTCTGAATTTAAATAATTTGAACTCAATGGTATTTTTTTTACATCAGAAAATTCTTTGCTAAATTTCAACAAGTACAAATCAATATTTTTATTGCCTCTACTGCCAAAGTCGCGGGGCAATTCCACCAATAAACTGCCAACAAATTGATTGCTGTCAGACAATATAGTTGACTCTAATCGAACTGAATTTTGTCTTGAATTAACATACTTTTTCTCTGAAAATATTTTATTTCCCTCAAAACTATAAAGTTGAAATCCGATTTCTGTTAAATCATCTCCTGCATGTTTCAAGTATGTCAATGACCATTTTTTCTTGTCTGCACTGCAATCTGCATATAAATCGTTAACATCAATATTTTTTAAGTCAAAATCAGCAATAAACTTCGTTTTAACACTACCCTCAAGGTTCAAATCAATACTATTTAAATACAATTTTGTTTTTTCATTTCTCTTTCGATAAAGTGAAATCCAATTGATTCCAGAATCAGTCGTGAAAATTTTAAGAACATAAATTTTCTTTCCAACTTCGAAAAATCGTCCTTGAACATAGCCTAGTTCTGAATCAAAACGCTCAATACTAAAACCATCGGTTAAATTCTCTTGAGCATAATTTAAACAATACAAACCACCCATATTGCTGCCAATGGGTCGGTGGAAAATGCTCTTTTTTTGATTTAATTGAGGGACATTCGACAAGATATAACGTTGCGCAACCGCTATTTGAATAAAACAACAGAGTATGAATACTGAAAAAAAATTGCGCATATTCCCTCAAAAATCGATTTCAAACACCACATTCCCAAATACAATTGTAATTTTGTAGTCTAAATTCAATTATTTTGATAGAAAACGACAAACCTCAGGAAATTGCCATTGTTATTGGGGTGCAATCTCAAAAACAAGAATTATCTGTTGATGAATATCTCGACGAACTTGAGCAATTGGTTTATACTTCAGGTGCAAGAAGTATAAAACGTTTCACTCAAAAACTTGAGCATCCGCATGCAAAAACATATGTCGGAAAAGGTAAAATGCAAGAAATTGCCGAATACTGTAAAGTAAACAATGTTGACATTGCAATTTTTGACGATGATTTAAGTCCAGCTCAAGTGCGTAACCTAGAACGAGAAATAATTGATGTTAAAGTATTGACTAGAACACATTTGATTTTAGATATTTTTGCCAAAAATGCTCAAACTGCGCAAGCTAAAACTCAAGTTGAGCTCGCTCAAAGTATATTTTTACTTCCAAGACTTACCGGTATGTGGACGCATTTAAGTAAACAAAAAGGCGGTATTGGAATGAAAGGTCCCGGTGAAACTGAAATTGAAACTGACCGACGAACTTTGAGAAATAAAATTTCTTTACTCAAAGAACGATTATTACATATTGAAAAAATTGGCAATACACAAAGATCTTCGCGTGAAGGCGCATTAAGAGCAGCACTGGTTGGATATACAAACGTTGGCAAAAGCACAATCATGAACCTTATTAGCCGATCTGATGTATTGGTCGAAAATAAATTATTCGCCACCCTTGATTCAACCGTTAGGAAAGTAGTTTTACCACATCCATCAGATGAAGGTCAAAATGTTCCAATTTTATTGAGTGATACAGTAGGATTTATTCGCAAACTACCAACACTTTTAGTTGAAAGTTTTAAAAGCACTTTGGCAGAAGCATTGGAAGCCGACTTGTTGGTTCATGTTGTCGATATAAGCAATCCTAACTATGAAAAACAAATGCAATCGGTAAAAGAAACGCTTCACAGCATAGGGGCTTCAAGCAAGCCAGAATTGATTATTTTCAATAAAGTGGATGCCTTTAAAGGTAAAGAAGATGACTTTTTTGTGGGTGACACAGGATTAACTATAGAGCAATTTGAAAAAAGTTGGATGGCAAAAGAAAATGCTCCCGCAGTATTTATCTCAGCAACAAATAAAACGAATGTAGAAAAATTGAGAATTTCTTTAATTGCGGAATTGCTTAAAACAAAAATGTAAGTTCGAGTTTTATTTGAATATTATAAAAAAAAGCGGCTTGGCCGCTTTTTTTTATAATTCATCTTCATTGAAGAAATAGTCATCATCAGTAGGATAATCACTCCAAATCTCTTCAATGCTTTCATAAGGCTCGCCGTCGTCTTCTAGCTCTTGTAGATTTTCAATAACCTCTAAAGGAGCGCCAGAACGAATACCGTAATCAATTAGTTCATCTTTGGTTGCAGGCCATGGAGCATCGTCCAAATAACTTACCAATTCAAGTGTCCAATACATAAGCTTTTTTTGTTTGTTAAATTTAACGCGAAAATATATTTTTATTTGAATAAAACAACACCATTTTTGTAATCATTTTATTATGCATCCAAATTGGCAAGATAATCTCCACCTTTATTGCGAACAAAATAGCAGTCCTGAACCATCTTTTTTAAAAGATAACACTTCTTTCGCATGGCTTAGAACATTTAATCCCAGGCAATTAAGTGGGAAACTTCAAGGTCAACTTCTTTCTATGTTGGTTTCAATCAAAAACCCAAAAACAATCCTTGAAATTGGCACTTTTACCGGATATGCCACAGCCTGCTTAACCCAAAATGCATCTCCAAATTGCGAAATTCACACAATTGAAGCCGATGCCGAAATTGCATTTAAAACAAAATCCTTCTGGAATAACTATCCTTTCATGAATAAAGTTCAATTTCATGTTGGCCCTGCCTTGGAAGTTTTACCAACTTTAAACATCCAACCAGATTTCATATTTATTGATGCCGACAAACTAAATTATATGAATTACTTTAATGCTTGCCTACCAATTTTAAGATCGGGAGGAATAATGCTTTTCGATAATACCCTATGGAGTGGAAAGGTACTTGATGCGAATATTCGAACCAAGGATAAAGATACAATCAATATGCACCTCTTTAATCAAGAAATTGCGGAGTGTACTTCTTGGCAAACTGTTTTGTTACCTATTAGAGATGGATTAACAGCCATTGTAAAGAACTAACCGCGCATTTTATCTAATAAATCGCTCAAAATGACCGCCTCGTTTTCAGAAATATTGGTTAATGAAGAATTAAACTTTTCCATCTCGGGATCAATTTTTTCCAAAATTTCTAAGCCTCTTTCGTTGATTTTAATATTTACTTTTCTGCGATTATCGTCGTCTAAGCATCTATCAATCAAACCCATCGTACACAATCTATCGCACAATCTTGTTAAATCTGGGTTTTTATCCATCATCACTGATTTTATTTCTGAGGGATTCAAAGCCTCAGGATATTTACCTCTTAGAATGCGCAAAATATTATATTGCTGATTTGTTAATTGATGATTTTTAAAAACATCCCTCAATTCGTTCGAAAACCAATTACTGGTAAACATTAAATTCACAACTGCCTTGTGAACGAATGATTTAAACTTTGTTTGTTTTATTTCTTCTTCAATTTTCAAAACAATGCAAATTAAACACATAATCATTAATTTTATTCTATTTTATGTGAACCTGAAACCTTTTAAAAATTCATGATTACCTTTGCAATGTGAATCATTCTTTCGAAAACACCCTAGAATTTGCGCGCAATTGTGATAAAAACGATACACTGGCTGCATTTAAAGATCAATTCATTCTTCCTGTGAATCAAAACAATTTACCTCAAATTTACTTTTGTGGAAACTCTCTTGGTTTACAACCTAAAACGGCAAAAGAAGCAATAAATGTTGAACTTGAAGACTGGGGAAAATGGGGTGTTGAAGGACATTTTCATGGAAGAAAACCATGGTTTCACTATCATAAATTTTTAACGGAATTTGCAGCCGAAGTAGTTGGAGCAAAACCAATTGAAGTGGTTGTGATGAATCAATTAACTGTAAACCTGCATTTGCTGTTGGTTTCGTTTTACCGTCCCTCAAAAGAACGCTACAAAATCATTATGGAAGCCGATGCTTTCCCATCCGATATGTACGCAATAGAAAGTCAAGTTAAACACCATGGATTTTCATACAACGAAGCTGTCATTGAAATTGAACCCAGAGAAGGTGAATTTACCCTGAGAACAGAAGATATCCTTGATGTCATTGAACAAAACAAAAATGAAGTTGCCGTAGTTTTCTTCAGCGGCGTTCAATATTATACCGGTCAATACTTTAACATACCTGAAATCACAAAAAAAGCGCATGATGTGGGAGCAATTGCAGGGTTTGATTTGGCTCATGCTGCCGGAAATGTGCAACTACAACTGCATGATTGGGATGTTGATTTTGCAGCTTGGTGCACGTATAAATATTTAAATAGTGGTCCGGGAAATGTTTCTGGAATCTACATAAATGAAAAACATTGCACAAACCCTGAAATGCCTAGATTCGCTGGATGGTGGGGATACCAAGAAAATAAACGTTTCTTGATGCAAAAAGGCTACCTTCCAGAAAACGGCGCTGCTGGTTGGCAATTGTCAAATGCTCCTGTGTTTGGAATGGCTGTTCATTTGGCTTCTCTTGAAATTTTCAACAAAGCTGGAATCCAAAATTTGCGGGCCAAAAGTCTCGTTTTAACAGATTACTTAGAATTTATTTTAAATGAATCTAAAAAAACCAATGCCAATCTGTCATTTGAAATTATAACACCTTCAAATGAAAGAGGTGCTCAGCTATCTCTTCTCACCGATAACAAAGGGAAAGCCTTATTCGATCATCTCACCAACTCTAACATTATTGCCGATTGGAGAGAGCCAAACGTCATTCGTATTGCCCCTGCTCCATTGTATAATTCATTTGAAGATGTTTATCATTTGGGACAAGCATTTATGAATTTTGAAGGCTGATATTCCTTTTAACTGACATTTTATCAGTTCTATCAATTTTTTTTCATTTCCTGACGCGTTTTTTGAATCTATTGTTCTTAAAATTGTAGTTTTGTAATTAAATCGTACAATGGTGCGATTTTTGACATTGACAAGATACAATTAGAATGACAGAAGAACGCAAAACACCCGAAAATAAGCCGAATGGCTTTAAATTCAATTACTATTGGATTTATGGAATACTTTTCATTGTCTTTCTTGCTTTAAGTTTCCTCCCTAAAGGTTCCGGGCAGGCAACTAGCTGGAATGAAGTTCGCGATATGGCCATTAAAGGCGATATAAAGAAAGTTGTCATTGTAAACGATAGAATTGTAGAGGTCTTCCTAACAACCGAAGCTTCACAACAAAAAAATTATTCAAAAGCCCAAAAACAAGATAACGTTTTTGGCGAAACTGAACCTAATTTCAGTTTCGAAATCGAAAAAGGTTATTTCAATAACGAAATTCAAACCCTTAAAGCCGACCTTGTTAAATTAGGCAAAAACCCGAATGAACTTGTCATTCAATATGTAAGTCAAAGCGATATCTTCGGGCAATTGTTCCAATGGGTTTTCTTTATTGTAATTATCCTTATTTTCTGGAACCTTATGTTCAAGAGAATGGGCGGTGGCGGTGGTGCTGGCGGTGGACCAAATATATTTAACATCGGTAGATCTAAAGCCCAATTGTTCGATAAAGACACTAAAGTTAATATTTCTTTTAAAGATGTTGCCGGTCTTGAAGAAGCAAAAGAGGAAGTGATGGAAATTGTAGATTTCCTTCAAAATCCCAAAAAATATACTGATTTAGGTGGTAAAATTCCAAAAGGAGCATTGCTCGTTGGCCCTCCGGGCACTGGTAAAACATTGCTCGCTAAAGCTGTCGCTGGTGAAGCTGGAGTCCCTTTCTTCTCTCTTTCTGGTTCAGACTTCGTAGAAATGTTTGTTGGTGTTGGAGCAAGTCGTGTGAGAGACCTTTTTAAGCAAGCAAAAGAAAAAGCCCCTGCCATTATCTTCATCGACGAAATTGATGCAATTGGTAGAGCCCGCGGTAAAAACCATTTGCAAAGTTCTAACGATGAACGTGAAAATACTTTAAATCAATTGTTAGCGGAAATGGATGGTTTTGGAACCGATTCTGGCGTAATTATTCTTGCTGCCACGAACCGTGCCGATATTTTAGATAGCGCCTTAATGCGTCCAGGTCGTTTTGATAGACAAATTAGTGTTGACAGACCTGATATTATTGGTAGAGAGCAAATTTTTAAAGTCCATCTTAAACCTTTAACAAAATTAGCTGGAGATGTAGATGTTCACCGTCTTGCCGCTCAAACCCCAGGTTTTGCAGGTGCTGAAATTGCAAACGTTTGTAATGAAGCTGCACTAATTGCTGCACGTCATGGAAAAGATTTAGTTTCAATGAAAGATTTCCAAGATGCCATCGATAGAGTGATTGGTGGTCTAGAAAAGAAAAATAAAATCATTTCTCCTGAAGAAAAGAAAATTGTTGCATATCATGAAGCGGGACATGCAGTTGCAGGATGGTTCCTAGAATTTGCGGATCCGCTTTTGAAAGTATCAATTGTACCAAGAGGTGTTGCTGCTTTAGGCTATGCTCAATATTTACCAAAAGAACAATACTTGTATAGAACTGAACAACTTATAGATAGTATGTGTATGACTTTGGGTGGAAGAGTTGCTGAACAAATTTTCTTTGGGAAAATTTCAACTGGTGCTCAAAACGACCTCGAAAGAATTACAAAACTGGCATATAGCATGGTTACTATCTATGGAATGAGTTCTAAAGTTGGCAATGTTAGCTTCAATGATCCAACAGGTGAATATGGCTACCAAAGACCTTATTCAGAGCAAACTGCTCAATTAATTGACCAAGAAGTTCGTGAATTGATCGATACAGCATATAACAGAACCATTGCATTATTAACAGAAAAGAAGGCTGAAGTTGAATCAATTGCTTTGGAACTTCTCGACAAAGAAATTATTTTTAAATCTGACTTAGATAGAATCATTGGAAAAAGACCTTTCGACGAAGATGAGCAAATTACAGCAACAATTGCCGCTGCAAACCAAACCGATTTAGAGAAAAACGAGCCTGCAAAAATTGCGGAGGCCACTGTTGAATCCAAGAATGTTGAAATAAATAACTCTGCTTCACCAGAAACTGAACATACAACACCTGAAACCACAGAAAATTCTGAGAAAACTGAAAGCTCTGAGAAAACTGAAAAATCCGAAGAATAATTAATCTAAAGAACCCATAAAAAAAGGCTGTCTCATATTTGAAGACAGCCTTTTTTTAAACCATTAAACGCTAAATTCACTCAACTTCCCAATTCCTGCAATTGAATGAGATTATAATACAATCCACCTTTTGCAATGAGCTCCTGGTGTTTACCAACTTCAACAATTTTACCTTTATCTAAGACCACTATTTTATCTGCATGCATCACTGTACTCAATCTATGTGCCACAATTAAGCTCGTACGATTGCGCATTAAGCCCTCTAAGGCCATTTGAACAGCTTTC
>CAMBFD010000063.1 GCA_945865625.1 Chitinophaga pinensis | reverse complement strand
ACAAGTCAGGTGATTCCCGATTGTCACCCCTTGCCAATTGAATTCACCGAAATTCGGTTTAAAATTGGCGAAATGACCATTGAAATTGAAGCTGAAATCCATACAATTTATAAAACTGGGGTAGAAGTTGAAGCCATGCATGCCGCTTCTGTTGTTGCCTTAACCATGTATGATATGTTGAAGCCAATTGACAAAGGCATTGAAATAAGCAACATTCATTTGGTTCAGAAAACAGGAGGGAAGAGTTCAAAAAAATATCCCTTAAAATCTGAAGTTAAATCTGCTGTTATTGTATGTTCAGATACCATTTCTGATGGAAAAAAAGCAGATAAGGCAGGAAAGGTAATTCAAGAAAAACTTGAATCATTTGGGGTTGATGCTTCTAATTACAGTGTCATTCCCGATGAAATCAAAACCTTACAAGATTTGGTGAATGCTCATGTGCAAGATGGCATTTCATTGATTATTATCACTGGAGGAACAGGAGTTTCTCCAAGAGATACAACGCCAGAGGCAATCATTCCTATGATTGAGCGAAGAATGCCTGGAATTGAAGAAACCATCAGAAACTATGGGCAGCAGAGAACACCTTATGCTATGCTTTCTAGGAGTGTTGTTGGATTTATTGGTCAATCTTTGGTTTTGGCATTGCCTGGGTCAACCAATGGTGCTTCTGAATCAATGGATGCAGTTTTCCCTGCAATCTTACATATTTTTGATGTGTTAAAGGCGTTTCAACACGAGGGTTAGACTAATCTAGTTGTTAATCAAGTGTACTGCAAAAGCAAGCAGTAAAACGAAAGAGAGACGCAGTTTTTTCATTATTTTAAAAATCAAAAATTGGAATAAATCAAAATATTCGTTTCAACTTTTTATATGAGGTGTTTAGAAACCTTTTAGTGTCTAACTTAAATTACACTTTATGAAAAGTAATTTTTCTATTTTTTGGAATGTGTACATTTGCCAAGAGCTATGGAATTTGAACGCTATAAAAATTATCGAAGAATATTGCTTTTTGTATTTTCTTTACTGCTGCTTTGGCCAGCCTTGAACTCTTTGTCCAATAGCAATGATTTTGAAGTCTTTTTAGGTGCGTCAAGAAGGATGTTAAATGGTTTGGATATGTATCATGAAAAAGTGGTTTATGATCGTTATTTGCATTACTATTATTCACCATTCTTTGCATTCATCATACAACCATTTGCTGCAATTATGGATTATAGATTTCCTGAGAATTCTATTTTGCCAAATGTTGAATTGTCGATGCTTTTGGTCAAATTGGTTTGGAACGTCTTGAACATGTTTTTCATCTACAGAATATGTAAATATTTGTTGTCGATCTTCCAATTTGAGACAGATAGAAAAGCTTTTTGGTTTTATTTAATCATGGTGTTTTTATGCTATAGGTGGTTACATATCAATATCAAATATGGTCAACTAACAATTTTCTTATTGTATGCCTTTTTTGAGGCTTATTTTAGCACAAAATCAAAGGATTGGTTAAAGTGGAGTCCGTTTGCTTTGGGCATGCAAATTAAAATATTGCCAATATTTTTCTACTGGAAAATGTTCTTAGATAAAAATTATAAGGCCATGATGATGGTTTTCAGTTTGGTTATTGTAATTACTGTAATTCCATTTATTTTTTTAGATTCTCATTATTATATCATGGAATTGCAAATGTGGTTAAAGACAATCAATCCATTAAATTCAAATCATGTTGTGCAAACTGGCGAAGGTGGATTTATGGATATTGGTTCAATTGTAACCAAATATTTTACAATGTACAGGGTTCCAAATGAGCCTAGAGTTTGCTTGACTCAATTGAGTATTTCTCAAATGTTTTGGGTGACTCAATTTCTTAGATTATTGATTTTAGGAGCAATTACTTATTTGATTTTAGAATTGAAAAAGATACCGCAACTTAAATACAATGATTATCTACAATTTAGTTTAATGTGTATTGGAATTCCAATCATCTTTCCGCACCAACGCGATTATTCATTTGCCTTATTTATTCCGGCGGTGAGTTATGTAGTTTATAATTTTTTGAGGGACAGAGACATCTTGAAACCCATCCCAACAGCTTTCTTTTGCATAGGCCTTTTGTTAATGGGCTGCGTTGTTTTCTTTGAAGTGTTTTCTCTTGATTTTCGATATTGGATTATTGGCGTAAGATTAATGGGAATAGGTGCATTGATATTTGCAATATTTTTCTTTTTGTTTGTCAATCAACAAATAAAAAGCATGAAGGCAATCATGGCTAAACCTTAGTTAACGGCTTTCTAAAACCTTTTTTTGCTGAATGATTTTAGTTTTGTCGGTTCCTAAGAATTTATAATTCAACTGCATTTGATAGAATCTAGGTGCATTTAAATCTGCGGGTCTACCCATGAAAATGTTTTGAGTTACATTGCTCATTTGGAGCTGAATTTTAATGCTTTCATTCAATCTGTAACCAGCTCGGATATCCGTGATTAAGCCAGCGTTATTTCCGCTCTTCCAATTTGAATTTATTCCGTCGATTAATTTTAAAAATGATAAGTCAATATTTTCAAATGCACTTTGGTATTTTTGACTAAATCCTATTTCAAAACCTCCAAGGCTAAATTGTATATCCCCTCTAAAAACATGGCGGTTTCTATATTTTAAAACATTTGTAGGGTTTGCAGCAGTATTTTTAAAAGTCATAGGGTCAGAATTAGAGTGAATACCAAAAACGAAATTTGGATTATCTATTGTTGGATTTGAGTAGGTATAACCTATCAACCATTCAACTTTATATGTTTTATTTGAACCATCAACGTTTTTAATATTTGTTGATTTTTCAAAAGCGCCTGCACTTTCAATTTCAAAGCCTTTGATGGTGGTTGATCCCATATTCACAGATTTAAAACTACCGAAATCGCCAATAAACCAAGATCCGAATGAATATTCCATCATGTTTTGGTATTTGTTTTGAAAAATCGACAAATCGATGTAAGTATTGAAAATGCCAGCTTTTTTATTCCCCAATGAAATCCCTTGTTTTACACCAATTTCAAAGTTATTGCCAGTTTCAGGCTTTAAATCTGGGTTTGGAAGAATAAAAATTGAACCTGTAGAAGTGGTTGTGAACATTTCTGCAATACTAGGATATCTAAATCCTTCGCCATAAGAAGCTCTGATGAAAGTTGCTTGCCCTAATTGTTTGTTTATCCCTGCTCTAAAAACAGGTTTGGCGGCAATGTTGCCATCTAAATTGTAATGTTCGTATCTTCCACCAATTTGAGCAATCCAGCCATTTCTTTTATATTGTATTTGAGAATAAGCAGAACGATTTTCAATGATGTGATTGCCATCGAACATTTGTGCCTCAGATTTTGTATTGATTCTTACAAGTCCTAGAGTTAGATCAAAATTACCAAAACTTCTTTTACTTTTTAATTCGGAATAAAGAAGTACACTTTTGTTATCTTGATGTGACGATGTATCGCCGTTGTTAATTTTATTGTCAATTGAAAAGTAACGATTTTGAAATTTATGTTTCCATTTTTTTCCATTCCATTCAATAATTGGGTCTATGTTGACTCTTCTTCCAGTATTAATGGAATAAGAACTATCTAAACTTGTATAACCCTTTTTATCGTTTTGCCAAATTAAAAAAGAGCCAGATTCGCCGCGTTGCGTTCCACCGTTGAGCCATAATTTAAGGGGATTTAGAATGTTTTTTGAAGAAAATTCGTAACCGTATTTCCATCCAATTCTCACCCTATAATCGCGTTCATTCATTCTATAACCATCATCATTGAGTTGGTTCCATGTAAACATTAATGAATGATTGTCGATTTTTTCGGTATAACATCCATTTACCCCATAATTGGTTTGAATTTTATTGCTAAATTTAAGTTCATCAGGCACTTGGTAAAAGCCTGCAATTACATTTACATTGATATATTGTTGGTTTTTAATTGGTACTGATCTGAGGTTAACAATTCCATTAAGCGCTGAGGATCCGTATAGCACAGAACCAGCATTTTTAATGACTTCAATGCCTGAAACAGATTCAATTGGCAAGAAATTAAAGGGTACTGATCCAACATCGCCGGCAAGCATAGGCATTTCATCTAAAGTAACCATGACCCTACTTCCTGCACCATAGCTCCAACCGCTGCCACTGCGGATATTGATTTGGCCATCGTTTACAACAACACCTGGAACTTGGTTTAAAATTTTACCAGCGTCAAGGGTGATTTTATTTTCAATGAGGTAAGGTTTGAGCAAAGAAATGCCAACCACACTTTCTTTAAGTTTGGTGGCATCTTTGTTTGTACTGATGACTACCTCATTTAACCAATCGTAGTTTTCTAAGGTGTTTTTATCATTTTCATTTTGGGAAAATGACAAGTTGGTTAAAAAAAGACAAAAGAAACAAATAAAAGTATTTAAGTTCTTAAAAATTTCCATGTAAATTCGTGAACGATTTAATAACACATTACAATGATAAGAAAGTTTTTGAGTATTCTCGCAATTGCGGCAATGTCTTGTTCTAACAATGAAGTTAAAGGACAAATTTGCACGCCAGATGCTAATTTAAAAGTGCCAGGATTTTTGCCTTTGGTACTTCCTGACGCCCAAAAAGATGTGCCCTATTCACAGGCAATTACGGTTCTAGCGTTTAAAGACACCAGCGTAAAACAGGGTAATTTAACATTGAAGGTTTATATTGATTCAATGAAAATTACTGGAATTACTGGACTTCCGAATGGCATGTCTTATAACTGTTTAAATGCAAGATGTGTATTCACACCTGCGGCACTAAGCTGTGTTAAATTATCAGGAACTCCAAATGAGTCAGGTATTTTTCCATTGAAAATTGCAATTTTAGCATATGCAAAAGTTTCTGGTGTTTTACCAACAACTCAGAAAGATACAATTGAATCATTTGTGCTGAACGTGAGTGGATCTGCATCTACAATTTCATTGTCAAAAAAAGCACTTAGCATTACACCAAATCCAGCATCGCAAACTGCATTCGTAAATAGCGAAATTGAGCCGTTGATTTATAATTCTTTAGGTCAATTGCAATCTATTTCTGCTTTGAAGCAAGAGTTGGGTTATTCATTAAACATACAAAATTTGCTACCTGGTATCTACACTGTGAAATGTGGTTTGAAATCAGTTAAGTTGGTTGTTGAATAATGGATTCTAAACAAGAATTTTACTTAGAAATCCCAAAACGCCGAGCAGAAATACCTGCCATAACTGTTTTAGGTATTGTTGTATTTGTTGGTTGGGCTTTTCACTATGGTATTTTTAATACTGTTGGTGGTATGCTATGGTTAGCATTTTCCATTCCTTTATTGTATTTGATATACAAAAAAAGAACAGGTGAGTATTTTGTAAGAGTCAATGTAGAAGGTATTGGCTTTCGTCAACATTTCTTTTCGAATTATGTTTTCGTTCCCTGGAACTATATGCAACGAATCGATTATTTGGTTTTTGAAATTAATTTCATGATTAAAGAATCTGCACAAGTGGTTTGTTTTCCAACTAGTGGACTCGATGATGATCAAGTAGATCAACTAAAACTACATATTTCTAAAATGGTTGAAATCCAACCTGTTAGTGAATAATTTTATGTCTTTTAAGCCCAATTTTGATTTTATAGAGGAACTTCGTTGGAGAGGTTTATTGCATGATGCCATTCCGGGCACCCAAGAATTATTAAATAAAGAGCAAGTTACTGCTTACATTGGATTTGATCCAACTGCTGATTCATTACATATCGGAAATTTAGTTCCAATTATGATGCTTACCTTGTTTCAGAAGGCTGGACATTGCCCGGTAGCATTGGTTGGTGGTGCAACGGGAATGGTTGGCGATCCAAGTGGTAAAAGTGCAGAGAGAAAATTGCTCGATTTAGATGCGCTTAATGCAAACTTGGAAGGACAAAGAAAGCAATTGGTAAAATTTCTTGATTTCAATAATGAGGTCAATGCTGCCAAATTGGTAAACAACTATGATTGGTTTAAAGATTGGGGTTTCTTAGAGTTTATTCGCGATGTTGGAAAACATATAACTGTGAGTTATATGATGGGAAAAGACAGTGTGAAAAATCGTTTAGAAGCTGGTGGATTGTCTTTTACTGAGTTTAGTTATCAATTGGTTCAAGGATATGATTTTGTGCATTTGTATAAAAATGAGAATTGCAAATTGCAAATGGGGGGTTCCGATCAGTGGGGAAATATTACAACAGGTACTGAATTGATTCGCCGCATGGAAGGTGGTGAAGCTTTTGCAATTACAGCTCCTCTGATTACTAAAAGTGATGGTACGAAGTTTGGAAAAAGTGAAGGTGGAAATGTTTGGTTGGATCCTAATCGAACGAGCCCCTTCAAATTTTATCAATTTTGGCTGAACGTAGCAGATGAAGATGCAATTAAATTCATTAAGATTTATTCTTTAAAGTCAAGAGAAGAAATTCAACAACTGATTGATAATCATATAGGTAATGAATATCAAAGAAGTTTACAAAAAGCTTTAGCTGAAGAATTAACGGAGAGAGTTCATTCTGAAGCCGATTTAAATATGGCCATTAAAGCTACAGAAATCTTTTTTGGAAATGGAAGCAAAGAAGATCTTTTACTTTTAGATGAGAATACATTATCTGCTTCATTGGAGGGAATGGAAAAATATTCTATTTCCATAAATGAACTAGAAGAAGGTGTTGGCGTACTAGAATTATTAGCGTCAAGTACTCAAATTTTTGCTTCGAAGGGAGAAGCCCGCAAAATGCTTCAAGCCAATGGTTTTTCTATCAATAAAGATAAGTTTACGGATGTTAACGGTATTGTAAACAAAGACAATTTGCTTCACAATAAATTCATTGTCGCTCAGAAAGGCAAAAAACAATATTATGTGATTGAGGCCATTTAATTGGTGAATGGTGGGTTTTAATAAGTTCTAATTGATTATCTTCGTTTTATGAAAGGCATTATTCTAGCAGGTGGTTCCGGAACCAGATTGCATCCTCTTACTTTGGCAATTAGTAAACAATTAATGCCTGTTTACGACAAGCCAATGATATATTATCCGCTTTCAGTGCTTATGATGGCGGGGATTAATGAAATTCTAATCATTTCTACACCCCACGATTTACCTCATTTTCAGAAATTACTAGGTGATGGTTCTCAGATTGGTTGTCGTTTTGAATATTGTGTTCAACCTTCACCAGATGGATTGGCTCAAGCCTTTGTTTTGGGAGCTGATTTTATTGGTTCCGATTCTGTGGCATTAATCTTAGGAGATAATATTTTCTTTGGTTCTGACTTGCAGGAAACCTTAAATAGTTCGGTGAATCCAAGTGGTGGAATTGTATTTGCATACCATGTTTCAGATCCTGAGAGATACGGTGTTGTTGAATTTAATGATCAGTTAAAAGCCGTGAGTATTGAGGAAAAACCAACTGAGCCTAAATCGAATTACGCTGTTCCTGGTTTGTATTTTTATGACAATCAAGTGGTTGAAATCGCAAAGAATTTAAAGCCATCTCCACGTGGAGAACTTGAAATTACCGATGTAAATAAAATTTATCTTGAAAAAGGCGAACTACAAGTGAGAATTATGAGTAGAGGCACTGCTTGGCTCGACACAGGTACATTTAATTCACTGATGCAAGCTGGTCAATATGTGCAAGTGATTGAAGAACGTCAAGGACTTAAAATTGGCTGTATTGAAGAAATTGCATGGCGCCAAGGTTTTATCAGTTCAGAAAAATTGATTGAGATTGCCAAGCCTCTGAAGAAGAGTGGCTATGGTGTTTATCTCGAGAAGATTGTTGCCAGAAAGTGGTAATTTTATTGGTAAACTTGTATCCAATCTACTTGAAAATCTTGCGGCATAGGAGCATCTTTTAATGCATCAAGATGTTCATGGTCTAATGCATTGTTTACAATGAGATACATGGGTTCTTGGTAAAATTGGCGCATCCATTTGTTTAATTTGATGGTTTTAACTTTAATACCATCTGTATAAAATGTAATCTTTTTAGGTTCCCAATGGCACGCATAGATGTGGAACTTTTGGTCTGTGTCTTTTGGTAAATTAATGGATTTTACAATCATTCTTTTCGTGCGTGTTTCTGTTTTGCCCACATGGATGGTCATCGTTTGACGGTGAATTCTTTTTCCATTCTTTTTACCATACATTTCAAAAATATCAATTTCTGGAGGCCAATTTTTTTGTCCAGTTAGCCAAAAAGCTGGCCATGTTGCTGGCCCAATTGGGTTTTTGCTTCGAATGGCAAAATATCCATATTGAAAACATTTTTGATTCAATGAATTGATTAAACCAGTTCCGTATGGTATTGTTATAGAATCTTTTGTGTTTTTATTAAATGTTACTGGTTGGTATTCATTCAATAAATGCAAGATGCCATCTTTAACATATATTTGATTGGATCCATAATACTGATGGTGAAAATCTGGATGGAAACTTCCCCATGGTTGTCCTTTAGACCATTTATAAGTATCAAAGAAATTAAATGAATCTACAAAGGTCATTTTCATGTTCTTACATGATTTTGGCAAAACAAGGCAATCAGAATTTTTAGCGGCAATGCTATACCTAATTTTTGCAAATGAGTTCCTGAAATCAAATGTGTTTTTGAAAAACAAACCAACTTTTGCTCTCGTATATCCCACTTTTGTTGAATCGCTATTGTTCTGTGACTTGCCTAAATTCCCTATGATACAGCAAAAGAATAGAATTGCAAATTTTAACAACCATTTTTTCATACTTGCAATTTACGCAGAACTTATTGAAAGTTAAATTTAATCATATGCTAGGTGAATAAAAGTTCTTTTAAATAAGAAAAATTCGAATCTTCGCTCATCCGGATAACTTGTTGTAACTTTGTGATGTGTCAGAATCACAATTTAACGCAGGATTTGTAAGTATTATTGGTATGCCCAATGCAGGCAAGAGTACTCTTTATAACCATTTGCTTGGCGAAGCCTTGGCAATTGTTAATCCTAAAGCTCAAACCACGCGCCATAGAATTATTGGTGTGAAAAATGGTGAAAATTATCAAATCGTTTATAGCGATACCCCGGGGATATTGAAGAAAACAAGTTATCAGATGCATGAAAAAATGATGCATTTTGTAAACGAAAGTGTTCGTGATAGTGATGTTTTAGTGCTTCTTATAGACATTCATGGAAAAGAATTTTCAGAAGATATCAAAGAAAAATTTCACCAAGCAAAAGCAAAAAAAATCATTTGCATCAATAAAATTGATACAAGCAATCAGGCTGAATTAGAGTCTGCTTTAATTCAATTAAAAGAGGAATTTGCCGCTGATGTTTATTTGTCAATTTCTGCATTGAATGGTTTTGAAACCGAAACGCTTGAAAGGTATATTGTTTCATTTTTGCCTCAACATCCTCCTTATTTTCCACCCGATCAATTGACCGACAGGTCAGAACGTTTCTTTGTGAATGAAATCATTAGAAATAACATTCTAAAAATTTACAGCGAAGAAATTCCTTATGCATGCGAAGTGTCTACTTTGGCTTTTAAGGAAAGTCCTAAAATAATTAGAATGAGCTGCGAGATTATTGTTGAACGTGAATCGCAAAAGCCAATTTTAATTGGTCAAGGTGGTCAAACAATGAAACGATTGGGTATTAATTCAAGGAAAGATTTAGAAGTGTTTTTTGGCAAACAGGTATTTATAGAATTGTTCGTAAAAGTACGTGAAGATTGGAGAAATAATCAGAACATGCTGAAGCAATTTGGTTATGATTTTGAGTAAAACAAGAAAATTTTTCTTCTTTTTTATATTATTTGCAGGGATTTTTACCTGTTTGGCATTGATTTTACCAAAAAGTCAACGTCCCTCAAAAGTAAAAATTGTCAATTTTCCTTTTCCTAAACAATTAATTCCCAAAGACACCACCTATTTCGCGATGTATCGAAACAGGGGTGTTCAAGTAAAGATAATTCTACCCGAAAAACAATTAGAGGGCATGATTTTGTTATTGCCGGGGTGGAATTTACCAGATTTGGATTGGTCTACAAAAACGAGCGTATGTAGCAAAGCGCTCTCTATGAATTTTGGTTTGGTCTTCGTAGAAATGGGTAAAAGCGTTTATATGGATAGTTTTTATCCCTCAATGAGGAAAGATTATCTTTTCCATCCAACTAGAACATGGCTTTGGGATTCAGTAATAACACCTCTTCAAAAATACGGTTGGTTTACGCCAGGTAGTCCATCGTTTATCCTTGGGCTTTCTACAGGGGCCAGAGGTGCATTGATTTTGGGCATTGAGCATAGTTGCTGTGTTAAGGCGGTTGCTGGCTTAAGTGGCGATTACAATCCGCTTTTAGATAAAAAAGACGGGCTGATGGTGAATACACTTGGCGCATATGAGAAAAATGCTTTCCGTTGGAGAGGTACGAATAACATTTCTTTGAGAAGCGAGGAGCTTAAGTGTCATGTGTTTTTAGCACATGGAGAAAATGATCAAATTGTACCAATTGCTCAATCTTTAGATTTATGGAACCGTTTAGATAAATTAAAAGTTGAAAAAAGTATATTGCCTTATAAAAAACAGAGTCATGCAACTACGTTACAGAAGTCGCTTTTGAAACGCAGTGTTCTGAATAAAGATCCTAAAAAAGTGTGTTTTTTAACAGTGAAAGATTCGAATCACGATTATCAATTTTGGGAATACGCAGGTTTAAAGGCTCTCGATTTTTTTGCTGAGGTAAATGCTGTCAAATAGCCTAAATAAATAGTGCTATCACAATGATTTGCAATGCAAATATTATAAGGCCAACGCTTTCTGGAATCCATAGTGAAATTGCCAAATGTGTTAGCCTTCCTAAATTTATTGTAGAAAAATAACCCATTAAAATCTACCCAAATTCATTACTTTATTCCAAGCGGCAACAAAATCATTTACAAATTTCCCTTTAGAATCATTGCTAGCATAAATTTCTGCAATGGCAC
>CAMBFD010000062.1 GCA_945865625.1 Chitinophaga pinensis | reverse complement strand
CCCGGCAATAAATGATAATATGGCATTTTAGAGGCCATTTTCCCAGGCAATACTTGTTGGTGACCGCCATAAGGCATTTGCCATGGTGGAAAGGCAAAAAACACCACGCCACCCGGATTTAAAAACCGATGTAATTGCGGCATAAATTTCTCTTGATTGGGTATATGTTCTATCACATCCTTCAAAATAATCAAATCAAATTTAGTGCCCAAATCCTCCTCAGGAATTACATCATAAATATCTTTGTTGAGAAACTGAATTTGCCCATTTCGTAATTCTTCAGACATAAAATCACGGGCAAATTCTAAGCGCGATTCTTCTAGCTCAATGCCAGTACATTGATATCCTAAATCAGTAAATGCCTTTAAAACACCAGCTTCACCACAACCAATTTCCAACACCTTCATGTCGGGCGGAAATTCAAATTTCTGTTTGATAAAAGGTACAATATGACTCACAGTTACTTTATGCGTCATGTCAAAGTAATATCGTTTATCGCCGTGAAACTCGTGCATGATTAAGGTTTTTGTAAGATCTCCCCACAGTTTTTACATGTTCTCAACTCTTCTGAATTATAAAATTCATTAAAGTGATTTAAGAAATCGGTTTCAATATTCTTCAATTCAAAATAAGCCTCGTGCAAATTGTGATTACAATGATCGCAAAACCATAATAATCCATCGGTAAATCCTTTACCTTCTCTAACTCTTTCAATTACCAAACCAATGCTACCTTCAGTTCTTCCCGGAGAATGTGGCACTTTTGCAGGCAACAAATACATATCACCTGCCTTCAGCTTGATATCTTCACGTTTGCCATCAACCTGAATTTTAACTGTAATTTCACCTTCCAATTGGTAAAATAATTCTTCCGTTTCGTTGTAATGGTAATCTTTTCTGGCGTTAGGGCCTCCAACAACCATTACAATGTAATCTGATCCCTCAGGATAAATATTTTTATTTGCAACTGGAGGCTTCAATAAATGTTTATTTTCGGCAATCCACTCTTGTAAATTGAAAGGTTTTCTAATATTCATTTCCGATTTTCTTAGGGCTTTAGTACAAAAATAGTCAATTTTATTGAATCTCTTTTTTAAGAGGGTATAATTTGACAATGAATATCGTAAATTTGCATCTTACAACCCATGAGTGACGCTATAAAGCACGAATGTGGGGTTGCATTTATTCGATTACGCAAACCCCTAGAGTACTATTACGAGAAGTACGGAACATATTGGTATGGACTGCACAAGCTGCAATTCTTAATGACCAAACAGCTCAACAGAGGCCAAGATGGCGCCGGGATTGGAGTTGTTAAACTCGATCCAGAATACGGAGCGCGTTATTTGGCTCGTAAAAGAAGTGCCTCAAAAACCGCTTTATCTGATATTTTCGATGATGTTTCACAGACACTCAAAGAAATTCCTAAAGATCAACAGTTCAATGCCGATTACCTTCGCAAAAACTACCCTTATGCAGGTGAACTTTTATTGGGTCACCTTAGATATGGTACTTACGGGGGAAATTCTATTGAAAACATACATCCCTTCTTGCGCCAAAATAACTGGATGGCAAGAAACCTTATGCTTGCCGGTAACTACAATATTACAAATACCGAACAGCTATTTAGAAACCTAATCGAACTTGGTCAGCAACCTAAAGAAAAGAGCGATAACGTGCTTATGCTCGAAAAAATTGGTCACTTTATTGATGAAGAAAACCAACGCCTTTTCGGAATTCTAAAATCCCAAGGTTATAACAATCTTGAAATCACCGATAAAATCAAACAAGAAATCTCTATCCCCAACATTCTTAAAAGAAGTTTTAAAAATGTTGATGGTGGTTACAATATGATTGGATTGCTAGGACATGGAGATGCATTCATCATTCGTGATCCAGCAGGAATTAGACCTTCACATTACTATGCCGACGATGAGGTGGTGGTGGTGGCAAGCGAAAGAGCCGCCATTCAAACTGCGTTTAACCTTTATCCAGAACAAATTTCTGAGCTAGGACCCGGAAACGCACTAATTGTGAAAAAAGATGGTTCTCACTCTGAAGTGAATATTGTTGAACCTACAAAGCGACTCAGTTGCAGCTTCGAAAGAATCTATTTTAGTAGGGGTAACGACCAAGCCATTTATGCCGAACGTAAAGAATTGGGCCGATTACTTGCACAGCCTGTGATGGATATGCTTGGTAACGACTTGGTTGACACTGTTTTTAGCTATGTGCCAAATACAGCTTCTACAAGTTTTTATGGTCTAATTGATGGCATCCACGAAATTAGATTGAAAATTCAAATTGATGCGCTTTCAAAAATTGATGTTGCCAACAATCCAGAAAAAGTTCAAGAAATTTTAAGCTGGAGACCTCGAAGAGAGAAAATTTTGGTGAAGGATGTTAAAATGAGAACATTCATTACCAATGATACCGATAGAGAAGATTTAGTAGGACATGTGTACGATATCACCTACGGTGTTGTAAAATCATGGAAAGATACTTTGGTAATTATGGACGATTCTGTGGTTCGTGGAACAACTTTGAAAACAAGCATCCTCAGAATTTTAGACCGATTAGAACCTAAACGAATAATCCTTGTAAGCTCTGCCCCACAAATACGTTACCCAGATTGTTATGGAATTGACATGAGTAAAATGGGTGACTTTGCTGCCTTCAGAGCGGCTGTGGAACTGTTGAAAGACAAAGGCATTGAATCTACCATGCAAGAACTTTACAAAGAAGCTGTGGAAGAACTTAAAAAACCTGCCGACCAGCAAATTTGCGTGGTTCAAAAACTATACGAACCATTAACCGCCGGTGAAATTTCTCAAAAAATTGCCGACATGGTTAAACCAAAAGGATTGAGGGCTGAGTTTAATATTTTGTTCCAATCTGTTGATAAATTGCATGAAGCTTGTCCTAACGACCTTGGCGATTGGTATTTCACAGGAAATTATCCAACACCTGGTGGAACGGAGGTAGCAAACAGAGCTTTTGTTTACTACATGGAAGGACGTAAAGAAAGAGCCTATTAATTTTCATTTAATTTTAATAAATTTGTAACTTTTAGAACTATGAGCACCGTTAAAGACGTTATCAGTAAACTACAAGACCAGTTAGAAAAAAATCTATCACATACTGCTGTTGAATTCTCAAGAATTCGTGCGGGTAAAGCATCTCCAGATATGTTAGATGGTGTTTTTGTTGAATATTATGGAGCTGCCACTCCTTTGGCTCAAGTTGCCAATGTGAATACTCCAGATGCCAGAACAATTTCAATCCAGCCTTGGGAAAAAAGCTTGATTCGTGCAATTGAAACTGCCATTATCAATTCAAACCTTGGTTTTGCTCCGCAAAACGATGGTGAATTCATCCGTATCAGCATCCCCCCAGTTACCGAAGAACGCCGTAAAGAATTGGTGAAAAGATCTAAAGCAGAATGTGAAAACTCTAAAGTGGGTATCAGAAATTTGCGCAAGGAAGCCAACGAAAAAATTAAAAAGTTGAAAACTGATGGAACTTCAGAAGACGAATGTGCTGCTGGTGAAGAAAGTGTACAACGTATCGTTGACAATTACATTAAAAAAACCGACGATTTATTTACTTCGAAGGAAAAAGAAATTATGACGGTATAACCTTCATTTCTTCTTTTACAAATTCTGCCCTTTCTAACAATTTCTCGAAATTATCTGCAATCACAGTTACGTGACCTAGCTTTCTATTGGGTCTGCTTTCTGTTTTTCCATACATGTGTATGAAAACATCTTTCTGGTTATTCCAGTAATTGAGATTGTCTAGTTCATATGTTCCCACGAAATTTTCTGGACCTACCAAATTAATCATGGCACTCGGTTGCTTTAAACTTGTATCGCCAAGAGGCTTGTTTAATAAAATACGGTTGAGTTGTGCAAACTGACTCGTTACACATCCTTCGATGGTATGGTGGCCACTATTATGGGGACGAGGCGCAATTTCATTCACCAAAATTTGTCCTTCATGAGTTAAAAATAACTCAACTGCAAAAAGTCCTGGCGTTTGAAAAGCGGTGATCACTTGTTCAGCAATTTCGCGAGATTTGGCTTCAACGGTTTCATTCACCTTTGCTGGTGAAAACAAAAATTCAACCAAATTACTCTTCTCATTAAAATACATTTCAATTGAAGGGAAGGAGGTGTGATTTCCATTTTGATCTACGGCAACAATCACTGCCAATTCCAACACATCTTCCACAAATTCTTCCACCAAAATTGGCCCTTCAAAGGGAACATTTCCTTGTTGTAAATCTTGTTTCAAACAAATACTCACACCTTTTCCATCGTAACCCCCAGTTCTTGTTTTTACAACAATTTTTTCTTGAGGATACCGGCTAAAATCTAGGCTTTGAATATCAGCTGCATCTATTAAATCAAATGCGGCTGTTGGAATATTATTTTCTGTAAAAAATGTCTTTTGAGCCCCTTTATCCTGAATCATTTTCAAAATCAATGGCTTTGGAATGATGGTTTTGCCTTCTTTTTCGAGTTCAACGAGCGTATCAACATCAATATGTTCAATTTCCCAAGTAATTACATCAGAAACGGCAGCTAAATTGCGAATTGCCTGGGCGTCGTTCAATGAACCTTTGATAAAATTTTGACAGTATGGTTTTGAGGGACAATCTTCAGAAGCTTCTAACACAGTGTAGGTTGCAGCATTTAGATCGGCCTCTTGAAGCAGCATCATTCCCAATTGACCTCCGCCAATAATTCCAACTCTTAACTTTTGATTCATTGTTGCAAAGTTAACCCACGAATGCAATAATTTTTTTGCATTAATCGCAAAACACTTTAAAATATTCTACCAAAAGAGTATCTTCGAATAAATATGCCTGACCCCCTCTCGGTACAATTATTAAATACAGTCATCGAAACCCCTACCGTTTCTAGTTGGATTACCATCTTTTTATGCTTGTTAACCATTGCCTTTTTCTCAGGTATGGAAATTGCATTTATTTCCGCAAACAAACTCCGAATTGAATTACGTAGCAAACAAGGTGTTTTTGGGGCGAAGCAACTTGCGCGTTACATAAAACAACCAAGTGAATTTATTAGTACAGTGCTTGTTGCCACAAATTTAAGCTTGGTTATTTACGGTATGGAGATGGGACATGTTCTCGAATATTACCTCGATTCGTCCATTCATAACGAAATTCTCAAAATTCTTACGGTTACATTAATTAGTACATTTTTGGTGCTTATAACCGCTGAATTCATTCCTAAAACGCTCTTTAAAATACAAGCCAATAAGCTTATTTTCGCATTTTCGATGCCCTTTAGATTGATGCATTTAGCGCTTTGGCCACTCATTGCTTTTACAAAATCTGCTTCTTCTTTTCTGCTTCGCATTTTTACAAAAACTCAAATTACTGAACAAACACCCGTTTTTTCTAAGGTTGACCTTGATAATTACATTTCATCGATAGAAAATTCATCGAACGTTGAATCGCAAGAAATTGATACCGAAGCATTTCGCAACGCTCTCGATTTTAGTGAAGTTATTGTGCGCGATTTCATGGTGCCTAGAACCGAAATTGTGAGCATTGATATTGATTCGAGCATCGATGATTTAAAGGTAAAATTCATAGAAACTTCACACTCCAGAATTTTAGTTTTTAAAGATAACATTGACCATATTATTGGTTTTGTACATCACTCCGATTTATTTCACAACCCAGCGCAAATTAAAGATGTTCTTAGACCTACACTTATTGCAAATGAAAGCTTAGAAGCCCATGATATGCTCAGAAATTTCATTCAACAAAGGAAAAGCTTAGCCATTGTTGTTGATGAATTTGGGGGGACAGCAGGTATTGCAACAATTGAAGATGTAGTTGAAGAAATTTTTGGCGAAATTGAAGATGAATTTGATACCCTAGACTCAAATGAACAAGTGCTTGGCGACAATCATTACCGCTTTGCTTCACGTTTAGAAATTGATTACCTAAACGAAAAGTATAATTTTAATCTACCTGAAGGAGAATACAATACCCTTGGAGGTTTTATCATTTACTGCTCTGAGAAAATTCCGCATACAGGTGAAACCATTCGTTTCGATCATTTTGAATTCCATATCACTAAAATGATTGGTGCCAAAATTGATGAAGTTGAAATGAAAATCAATGGTTAATTCTAAAATTTAATTCTGTATCTATCGGTTGAATACGCTCCAAAAACACCGTAGGCAACACCCAAATTTCCAGTGACTTTCGACGGCAATTGAGTAATTGAATTTTGTTGCCATAAATGAGCATTCCTCGTATTTAAATAGGTGTAAATTGATTCGGAAATGTTTTCTAAGTAAATATCTATGTACTCAGTTTTATAAATATTTGAATTTGATTTAATGAGTGTCTCGAAGATTTCAAATCTAGCTGCAACACCATTGAAAGTTTCATCGCTAAATAGAATTTCCTTCGTGGTATAGGCATTGTATGGATTTCTTAGAAACGGAATTTCATTCCCGCTGATAGCTACACGTTCCGTTTGACTCACACTATCTATTTTTTTTCCATCTTGATCCAGTGTGTATTTTTTAAAAGTTCTTACGCAATACAACCTATAAAAATTACGATTGTAAGCACTGTCTTTAAAATAAACCCGAAAAACCCTCGTTTTTCCCACCGAACCAATTAAAGTTTTAAATGTATCTACCTGCTTGATTTTCACTTTTGAGGGAACTTTCAATGAAACTAAATTTTTGTAAAATGCGTGATTGATGAACAAATAGGCACTGTCGTTGTTTCTGAATTGGATATTCGAAACATAATTTCCCCCAGAAATATAATTTAAAATAGAAGTATCACTTTGATTCCGCCTTATATTAACAATTGCATCAGTTATCCAAATATACGGTTCGTTTAGATTTGAAACTTTAGCAATACTCACCTTCAAAGCACTGTCAGGATTTATAAACGAATGCACCACAATTGCCTGAGGCTCATCATTGTTAGACATTAATGGCACCTCGTCAATACAGGAAATTAAAACCAACATTAGCAATATGTATTTAAAAATAAATCTCATTAAAACGACAATTGGTAGCTAACAAATGGAATAATTGGTAACAAGCTTACTTGATATAACTTCCGATCTCCATTTTGATCGAGTGCAAGGTTTACAAAAAACGGATTGTGTTGATTATAAGCATTGTAAATGCCAAATGAAAATTGAGTTTGTATTTTTCCAGGCTTCCCTTTAATGTTCATTGAAACATCTAAACGGTGATTACTTTCCGTTCTTCTGTTGTTCCTTGCGCCATATATATATACGTCTCTAAAAGGGTCATTTGAAGATTGTGACGGGATAATTCCAACGGGTAAAGTATAGGCAAATCCCGAATTGAAGACCCAAGTTGCACTAAAGAACATCTTATTCGAAATCTTGTAATTCACTAAAATATTAAAATTATGCCTTCTATCGTATCTAGCGGCAAATTCTTCTCCTTGATTTAAAGCATCAAATCTTCTCGTTGCTTTCATTAAAGTATATGAAATCCAACCATTAAGTTTGCCAATTTTTTTCTCTAACAATATTTCAAATCCCTTAGATTCTCCCATTCCTTTGCACACCGAATTCTCCCAATTTTGTCCAGAAGTTACATAAACCGCATTGTCGTTGTATTCCAGAATGTTATCAAATCTTTTGTAAAATAATTCCATGCTTAAAACCCATCTTGAAAATTCTTTGGTAATTCCTATGGCGCCTTGTGTGGCTTTTGAGGGACTAAATTTAGCATTAGAAGGCACCCATAAATCAGAAGGAAGGCCTAGGGTTAAATTATTCAGCTGATGAAAAAACTGTCGGGTTTGAGAACCAGAAATCTTGAACCAAAAATCGTTTGAAAACGGCACACGAATACTAAATCGAGGTTCAGGCAATACATAGTACTGTCCCAATTCTAAACCATAGTAAACACCTCTAATCCCAAAATCGAAATACCCCAATTTAGGATGGTGGTATTCTGTAGAAAAATACCCAAATACCTCCGGGGTTAATACTTCATTGTCTTGGAACTTGAAAGAGCTTTGCACGCTGTCTGTTTCAGAAGTCAGGATTCTTTTGTTGGGTACAAATTCATGTCCTATATAACCAGAACCAAGCTTAATCTTCAAGCGTTGCGTTAATTGCTTTTGAAAGTGTGCTGAGAATTCTATGTCCCTCAAACCATTTGACAAAGTATAATTAGATTTTTCACTGCTTACAATATCATTCAAATTTGAAATTTGATTTGAATAGATGTGAGTGTGCGCGTAAGAATAATTTGTAACGTAAGACTTGAATGAAAATGAAGAAGTTGGCGAAGGCATATAATCCCATCTTAAATTGGCAACTTGATTTCCCCATGAAGATGCATCTTCCGATCTTAAAGTCTGAGTTCTTGTTTGAGAAAGTGTTGAAAGCTTTTGATCTACAAGCCCGGCGTAGTCCAATCCTCCAAAAATACTCGCCGATAATCGACTTTTTGGTGAAAAGCGGTGCGTAATTTTAAAATTTAGGTCGTAAAAATAATATCTATTCAAAAAATTATCTGACTTATATTCAACCATTTGAAAAAGTGGCTGAACCAAATAGTCAAGAATACTACGCCTAAAAGCAAATGAAAAAGATGTTTTCTTTTTGAAAATAGGTCCGTTTAACGCAATTCTACTTGTGAGAATGCCAAAATTGATAGATCCTGATAATTTATCTGGATTGCCTTCTTTGGTACTCACTTCAATTACGCTACTTAATCTTCCACCTTTATCTGCAGGAAAGACCCCTCTATAAAATTTTGCATTTTTAACAATGTCGCTGTTAAAAACACCAAAAATGCCATAGAGATGATAGGGATTGTAAATTGGAACATCATCTAAAAGCACTAAGTTTTGATCGGAAGCTCCACCTCTCACATACATGCCAAAAATACCTTCACTTCCAGAGGCAACTCCTGGATTTAAGCTCATAACCCTTAAAATGTCTGGTTCACCCATCAATTGAGGAATTTTCTCTAATTGAATTCGGTTGATACTAAATTCGTCTGATTTTCCCAATATAACTTTTGGAGAGTTGCCAGATAGTTCGGTTGTTACTATTGCCTCCTCCATTTGCTCCATTTCAGGCGTCAATGAAATATTTAAAAAATAGGTCCGATTAAAGTTTTCAATTGTATCGATATAAGGAATAAAGCCGGGATAGAAAATCCCAAAAATAATGAAACCACCATCGGTTCTAACTTGGAAAATACCTTGATCATTCGTAAATGTACTTTGCCCAGTTCTTGGAATTGAAATATAGGCATTTACAAGTCTTTCCTTCGTTTCGGAATGATAAACTCTTCCCGAAAGTATGACCTCTTCTTTGGGCGCTACCCATTTTTTGAGTACAAGTGATTGATCGCCCACGACTGAAAAATCCAAGCCATAATTCTGCAAAAAATCCCTCAGAGCATCTTGAGCAACTTCATTTTCTACATTCACAACAAACCATTTTTTATTAGGTTTTAGCGATGCATCGTACTGAAAAAAGCAATTGGTTTTTTCTTCAAAAATTTGAAGAATTTTTTCAAAGCTAGTGCCTTGATATGTAAAAGAAATCTTAGAATTTAGTTGATTGGTTTGCGCGCTCGATGTTGAGACCAACAAAAAGAGCAACATCAAAGCAAACCTAAATTTCATGAGAAAAACCTAAATCAATGTTTATCTGCGTAATCGAAAGCTTTTTTCAGCAAATCTGTTGTTCTCGAAACAGGATCTTTCCTAATTTTATTCTCTTCTTTTTCTATTTCCGTAAACAGGGCAGCCGTTGCTTTCTCAGTCACATATTTATTTAAATCTGGTTGAATGTCTGCTTTAAGTCCTAACAAAGTTTTATTTTGATTGATTTTATTGACAACTGGTGTCCATGTTTTAGACAATGCAACTTCATCTAAAGCTTTCTTCACCTCTGGCATAAACAATTGTTGCAATTGCGCTTCAGAAGAGCTTTTTAAATAGGCAGTTGCAGCACCAGAACCTCCAGTTAATATTTTCATGGCATCAGCAAATGACATATTTGTAATTGCATTTTTAAACACAGGCACAGCCAACTTCATGCTTTTTTCAGCGCCTGAATTCATAGCCTCAATGGTTTTGTCAAGCTCTTTGCCAATGGCTGCATTCAACAAATAATTGTCTCTTATTTTTTGTTCAATCGATTGTACTTCGGCAGGTAAAAGAATTTTTATTGAAGGATTACTTGCAAATGCACCAACCTTACCCAAGGCACCTGTACCGTTTAATACACCATTTACCAATGCATCCTTTAGGCCTCCAGCAGCTTCAGTTTGGGTTAATGCCGGAATTGTATTTGTTGTGCCATTTGTGGCTCCAGTTAAAACATCATTTGCAGCTTGAGTTGCCACACTTTTAACTACATCACAAGCGCCAAAAAAAGACACAGCGGCCATCGCAATCAATAAATTTTTCTTTTTCATAAGATTCCTTAAGTATCCTTTCAAATATAACGATGTTCAATTAAATATTAAACAAAACCGACAAACCCTTTTGAATATTAGATAACTTTGTAAAAGATGGAACAAGTTTTTGAAACATTAAAATATTTATTGGTTGAATTTTCTAATCCCGAAAAGCAAAAACCAATGGAAAAATATATGAAAAATCTTTTTCCATATTTAGGAGTTAGCTCCCCAAATCGTGCAGAAGCGTTAAAAATTTTCAACAACGCTTGGTCCCCAAAAGATCACCAAGAACTCATCCAATGGGTGGAGCTTTTGTGGAATTCTAATGAACGTGAATTTCAATATGTTGCCATGGAAACCTTCCATAAAAACAAAAAACTTTGGGTTGAAACGGATGTTAAAACCATAGAATTTATCATGACACATAAAAGTTGGTGGGATAGCATAGACTTTATTGCAGCAAACATTGTTGGAGATTTCTTTCAAAAATTTCCCCATCTGTTTGAACCAACCTTAAAAAAATGGATTGACAGCAACAACATGTGGGTGAACAGAACAGCCATTATTTGCCAACTGAAATATAAAGATTCAACAAATTTAAT
>CAMBFD010000061.1 GCA_945865625.1 Chitinophaga pinensis | reverse complement strand
GACCGATATTTTACCATTATTTAAAGGACTAATATAAGGGGCAGTCATAGGCCAATTGGCATTTTGACGTGCAATTTTTAAATCAAACAGTTTTTGAAATTCAAGGTCAATAAAATTCTCGCCGGGCCAAACTAATTTATCGCTATTGGGAGAATTCCCATTTACATAACCGCGCGTTAATGTCAATGGAATTTCATACTCGTAATAGTTATTTGTTAAGTCAGTACCAAATCGGATAAATGCCGATACTTCGCCATCTGCAATTGCATTTCCACCGCTTTCTTCAGCGTGCAAAAACATTTGCATTCTTTTATAATTACGAATATCGAAATTTGCAGTTTTAAATGCACCTCTAGCATCGCCTGGTTTCAAATCGCAAACTTGTAACGAAATGGATTGTTCGTTTTCCAAAACGGTGCCTAAACTTGCCATATTTTGAACCCTTTCAACTCCAGGTGGCGTTACATATGCAACCGGTGCCCGCTTTCCATTTTCCTCTAAATTCACTGTGCTCACAACAAACTTTGTTCCATCATTCGGATCTGTTGGGACAATAGCTCCAGGGTTTTTCAATGAATTTGTGTATCTTCTCCAATCAGCTCTAACCAAGTTTATGTATCCCATTCGAATAACGGCTTCATCATTAAAACCTGTTAAAACCATTCTCATAAATCTGATACTTTTGAAGTCTGATATATTTCCTACGGCTTTTTCAAATTGACGAATAGGAATTTTGAATTGGTACCATTTAATGGCTTGGTCTTTTCCGTTTCTCAATTTTACAGTGTTATTTACAATGTCGGCAACATAATTTTTACCCATTTGTAATTCACCTGCATTGATTTTTATTCGGTATTGATAATAATCTTCACTTTGATTCATGGTGAAATCGCGATTGATATCTTCGAAATCAGGAGTTGGAGTTGAAGATTTCGGCATGTCGACATATTGCCCAGTAAATTTATCGGGATTCGAATTCCCTTCCATCCCCTGGAAACGAGAGTATCGCTGCACAATATCTGCATCGGAAGTGTTATAATCTCCCTCCAAATAATGCACGAAATTGTCGTTGGAAGGATCTTTAAATGCTTGTTGGTAGAATGTTGATCCGGTTCCGAAATTGGCTTCTATTTTCTTCAGGTATGCAGTGTCGTAAAATAATTTTTCTTCAGCATCACCCAAACCATCCAAGCCTAAATCTTGCGTTTTTAGCGTATTCGGATTGTTGTCGAATGCAAAGTTAATTTGAGGGCTAGTTGGAATTATACCAAACGCAGAAGTATCTGTTTCATTGAAACTACTTCCCGAGGTTGGCAAACCATTTTCAAATGATTTACGACGATCGGGCAATATATCTTCACTCACATTGCCAAAATGAAGTAACAATTCACCATTTAAATTGGGGTTGTTAATTAAGGGGTCCATCATCCAAACCTCAACATAATCTATATTTGCAGCTTCAAAATCGTTTTGGTCAACCCTGCGCATAATTCCGGCCCAACTCTTTTTTGGATCGATTAATTGACCATTTGCGTCAATTTTGGTAGGATCGTAATTGAAATTGTATAGACCTCTTTCTTTCGGGTTAAATGATAAATCGAGGGTCGGTAAAATTGTAGGTGTGCCTTGAGGAAAATTTCTTTGAGGGAAGACTTCTCTTTGATCAATTTGACGCATGTATGGATCGCTTAAAATTTCATCAATGCGATTTTGGATATTCGATGGCATATCCGCATCTCTATAAAAAAGTTGATCAATGGTATAAAAACTTAATTTTGCGTGATTGTTAAGCCATAGTCGTTTATCTAAAAATTTAGTTTCAGGAAATAAATCAGGTTGTTTTTGAGGGACAGATGCCACCACCCAATTATTAACCACTTTGAAATCATTTGGTAATTCAGCATTTTCAAAATCCTCTAAATTTGATATTCCAGTTTGATTGCCTTGTGATGCGAAATTATGGGGAAATACTTGAGCATATTCAGCATATGCAGTGATATTTGAAATTTCTTTGGTTTCTATAAATGGCAATTTATCGACCAATTTTGTGATGAATCTAGATTTAGAACTATATGCAAAATCGGCACCAATAATGGTATTGTATAATGGCTCTTCGTTAAAGTTTGTTTTGGTGGTTAGGGGTCGTTCATACATATGGAGTATGGTTCCACCAAACATCATATTCTTGGAATATTTATGTTCAACACGAGTTCCAAGAAGTGTTTTTTGTTGAATGTTGAAAAAGCTCTGGCCATCTGCGCTAGCTCTAATTTCAGCCCCACCTTGAAGTAGACCTTGGTTTATAATTCTAACCCTACCCATGGCGTAGTCAACCTCGTAATCCATACCTTCTTGCAACGGACGACCATTTGCGGTAACCCTCACTGAACCTCTTTGTAAGTTAGTTGTACCTAAGAATAATTCAGCACCATTTGAACTTTTATAACTACCCTGTATAAAGAATTTGTTGTGTTTAACATCTTGAGCTGCTAAAAATTTTGTAGAATCGTAAACTGCATCATAACAGTAAAAGTCTGCTAGGTCGGTTCTTGTTTCAAATCGGCTTCTTAAGAATTCTCCAAAAGGTTCAACCACTGGGAAAATAATTCGGGCAAATTGCGTTTGCACTGTAAGTCCCTCAATTGCATCAAAAACCCCATCGGGTTTAGCCTCTTGTTGACGATTTAATTTGTCCAAACCAAAAACACGAATCAAGGGTTGAGCTCCTTTTAAATATGGCAAATCGGCATTGCCAACCGGCAAATATCCATAATCGGCACCACTTGTATCATCGGCATATATAACATTGAGTTTAAAGTCTTCTAAGGTCAATGAATACGTATTTAAACTATAGATGTTTTTCATCATCAAACGCCATATGGGCAAGCGTGTTCTGATGGTATTTCCTTTTAACATCTTTAGGTATAGTAATTTTTGATCACCCGGAGGTATATCTCTTGAAAATTCACCAACCTGGAATATATCACCGTTGTAAGTATATTCAAATGCAACTGCTAGAATTTCATCATTGTTTAATGGTTGATTTAATGAAATGAAACCTAATTGGTTATTTACCGTGAATTCATTCGTCTGCAATTGGCGAGCATAGTTTAATAGATCAAAGTCAACGGTTTGTTCGAAATTTGGGAATGTCTGGAAAATTTTGTCAATAGAGGACCCTAATTTACGAATTTGATCATCATTTTGTATATTTGAATAGAGCGTATTTGCTGAATTATCGGCCGTCTTAATGGGAGAGCCAGTAAGAGAGGTTCTATAGGGATTTGCTTCCCCCAAATCTTGAAAAGCCAAAATATCTCTTGGTGTTTCAACGTTTGCGTTTCTATTGGTAACCCATGCTTCAACTCTGTTAATCACAACGCCACTGGCAACAATAGGCATGTTTTCCAATGATTTATCGTAATTATCTTTAAAAAACTGAGCCAAGAAAAAGTGTTTGTTTTGATCATAATTATCGGCGGTAATTTTAAACTCATTCATTTGAGCACCACCCTTGAGTACGGTTTCTGTGCTTTGACCTTTGTTCTGACTAAATACCGTTTTTATGGTGGTTTTCCCAAATTGTAAACTATTTGCAAATCCAAATAAGTTGGGAACCGGTTTTATCAATTGAGTTGGTAAATTCAAACTCACGTTACCAACTTGAACATCTTTCAAAATTCCGTCGGGTTTACCTTTCCAACCTAAGTTAGTCTGGTTGTCGAAATCAAATTGTGCTTCTGTATCATAATTGATTCCAAGTTTTACAAATTCTCCAATACTTCCATTTGCTGCAATTTGCAATTGTTGGTCGAACACCGGCACAAAATATAATTGTTGGCGTTTACTGTAGTTGGGATTTCTTATTTCGTTGATTGTTCCACCTAGCTTTACCATGGCAGAGCCACTGAGTTGAAAGTCGACACCCCCTGCACCAAAAATTTTAGAAATGGCTGGGTTGCTTAACTCGGCATTGATATAATTTGATATTCCACCTTTTGATGTAGGTTGGCTGTAATCCGTATTTTGTGTTTTCTTTCGATAATATTCACTGTTTTTATCTTTTGAAACCATTTGGAAATACTCAGTAACGCTTAAATTTTGACCAGTAGGATAAGATAGCGAGCCCAATTGTTTAAATGATTCATAACGATTGGTTTTTGCATTGTATTTCCACTCCAATTTGAGGGGATCATCTAAATCAATATTTGAATTACTAGATTTGTTTTTGTCGGCTGAATTGGGTTTGGCAATTTTATATTTTACGGTATTGGTATCTTTCTGAGCAAAGGCAATAGAAATTGTAAGAAAAGCAAATAACAATAGCAGCATTCTCTGCATAAAATGCAAAAAACAAGTGTTTGATAAATCTCTGAAATTGATTTTTTTGATCATCACAAATCGTTTTTCTTGAGTATTGCTTTTGCCGTAGACTCTGCTCTTAATACAATCGTGCAATTTACAATATTTTCAGGGAATTTTTGATTAATTCTTCAACTGTAGCCATGCCTCCAATTTCTTTGCTGACCTTGATTAACGCTTTTTCTGCGCTTGCTTTTTGGTATCCTAAAATTGTAAGTGCAGTTAAGGCTTCTGAAATGGCATCAATTTTAGTTGGATCAATCATGCTTCCAAACCCAGATTTTTTGCCCCCCGTCAGTTTATCCCTCAGTTCTAAAACGATTCTTTGAGCGGTTTTTTCGCCTATTCCTTTGATGCTTTTAAGTAATCCAACATTGCCATTTACAATGGTTGTTGTAATGGCTTCTGGATCAAGGCTCGACAACATAATTAGGGCGGTATTGTTTCCAACACCACTCACTGAGGTAAGTAATCGAAACATGTGACGTTCGTCGGGATGAGAAAATCCATAGAGTACAATTCCAGTTGGATTTTGATTTTCAACTCTAAACGTTTGCTCAATAAATAAACGCGCTTGCTTGGTGCCTTTAATTGCCTCAAATGTGTGTAAACTGATACTGGCCAAATAGCCAATGCCTTGATTATTAATAACTGCGTGAGTTGGGGATATCTGTTCGATATTGCCTTCAATAAATTCGTACATAAAAAGTGCTTAGTTATAACGCTTGCGACGTATAAAATAGTTTACAAGACCAAAAATAATTATACTGAATATTGGTAATACCATTGAAAACCATTGCCAATACTCTTTTTCCGACTTTGCTTTCTCAGGATCAAGTAGTCTTAAAGTCCTTTCTTTTGCTCTAATTTCAATGAGTCCATTGTTGTCAATTAAATAATCGATACAATTCAGCAAGAACTTTTTATTCGCAAAAGTATATTGTGAAATTTTATCATAACCAGTAGGGAAAAACTTTCCGCTACTACTTACCGGATTTCTAATAATGTCTCCATCGGCAATGACAATCATTTTACTCGTTCCTTCAGCATTGAATGGAATTTCTGTGTATTTCTTTTGATAAACAAAAGGAGATTTGAATTTACCTTCAAGCAACATTCCTGCTGTTTTAATGCCTTGATTCATTGTTTCTCTGAATTTAGGATCTCTCGATTGCATATAAATATTTTCCAAATCGACTGATGCCGGAATGTTGATGACTTTTGTATATGGAGTGCTGCTTAGCAATGGAATTGCTGTCACATCGGTTCTAATTTTCGCCTGCAAAGTTCCTGGAAACTGACACCAAATTGTACCCATATTTTTATTGATAATGTGAGGCATATCGGTTGCCCCAAACAGTGGGAAATATGGGAAGTCTACCAATTCAATTCTTTTGCCGGCTGGAATCGGAATTTGATTGCATTTTAGGTCAGTTAACAAAGTGTTGTCTATGCCAACCCCATAAGTAAATAAGGATGCTGTAATGTTTTCAAGTCCATAATCAACAGCTAAAACTTCTTTGTAATTTCTAAAGCTATCAATCTCCATGTTCACCGCATCAATGAGCCACATCACTTTACCTCCGTTCATGATATATTGGTCAATTAAATACAATTCAGTAGGTGAATAATCTTTAATTGGTTTGATAATCATAATCAACTCATTTAGGTTCAATCTGCGTTGAAGGCTATTTACAAGTATATTTCCAGCATTCGCTGGATCTTTTTCCATACTTTTAATGAAAGGTCTTCCAGATTCAGGGTCGGCAGTGTTTAAATTCAAAGCTGAAACATTGTAATATTTCGACAATTCAGCCGCAAATCCTTCAACTCTGCCATCTAACATTTCGCCATTTCCATCAATTACAGCTATGTTTTTGCGCTGATTGGCAATCACCTGTCGCAAACCGTTGGCTATTTCATATTCAATGTTATCTATGGCTCTTTGGATGTTTTCTTCAGGTGTTTGAGCAACATCGTATTCGAAGAAATTAATTGCGACAGTCCTGTTATCCTTCATTAATTCGGCTCCCGGTAAAAGATATTTGATCTTCGTTTCATCGGGGTTTTCGCTTTCCATGTCACGTACCGGTTCAATGCCTTTTTGAGCAAAAACGTCGAGAATTTCATTCATCTCTTTGCCTTTTACTTCTTTGAAAGGATCAATGATTTCAATTTCTAGATTCTTCCCAGAAATTTCGCGAAATTCGTATGCAATGTCGCGAATTTCAAGTTTTAATTGCTTGAATTTTGCCGACATATCCCCATCGAGGTAGAGCTTAAAGTAATATTTTTCTTTGAGGGATTTGGCAAGTTTTATACTTGTTTCACTCAATGTATATCGTTTTTCATTTGTTAAATCAAAACGTTTATAATAAACCGAACTCAGGGTATTGACAATGATGATTATGAGCAATAAAACCCCAAAATTGATATACGATTGTATTTTTTTGTTTGTCTTTTTCATCACCATTTTCTACTTTCAAATACAATTTTTGTTAAACCAAGGAAAACGAAGATGAAGCCAAAGAAATAAATGACATCTCTGGTATCTATGACCCCGCGGCTAATGGAATCATAATGAAATTCTAAACCAAACCATTCTAGACTTTTACCAATATTGGAGAGCCAAGAAATGTCGCCAAGCATTCCTAAAACACCAAAAAAGAAAAAATTCAGGAGCATAGAGGTAATCAGAGCTACAATTTGATTGTCGGTGAGCGAACTGCTAAACATCCCAATACTTGCATAACAAGCGGCGAGTAAAATGAGTCCAATATAGCTTCCCATGGTAGCGCCAGTATCAATATTCCCAACTGGTGAGGCCAAATGGTAAATGGCATAATAATAAAATAGCGTTGGAATGATGGCAATGAGTATGAGCGTAACCGATGCTAAAAATTTCCCTACAATGATTTGAACGTCGTGAATTGGTTTTGTTGTTAAAATCTCGAGTGTGCCCAATCTTTTTTCCTCACTAATGCTACGCATCGTAATTGCCGACACCAAGAAAATTAAAATAAAAGGGGCAATCTCAAACATCACCTGCAAACTAGCAACCCCTAAGTCGAAAATATTGTTACCCTTTATCATCCATAGGAAGAGCCCCGTAAGCAACAAAAAAACACCTATAACAATGTAGGCAATGAATGAACCAAGGAAACTTCGGATTTCTTTTTTAAATATGACCCACATGATTTGTTAAATTTCTAAAAATGTCTTCGAGGGAGTTTTTATCTGATGTTAACTCTAAAATTTCAATATTTTTGTTCATCGCAAATTGAGATAAATGTTGGCGAATATGACTGCTTTTGCCATTTATTCTCCAACGATTACCAGAAATGTTTTCAACTGATTGAACACCTTCAATTTTAGTAAGGTCAGATTTAGAGCAAGGAGCTCCAAATTCAACAATCACGGTCAAAGTATCATTCCCTGAATTTTGAAGGATTTCAATGGTGTCGTTTGCAATGATATTTCCTTGGTTGATAATCATAACTTTACTACACATGGCTTCAACTTCTTGCATGATATGCGTGCTGAGCAATACGGTTTTATCTTTGCCAAGTTGGGTGATTACATTTCTCATTTCAATCACTTGATTTGGATCTAATCCGCTTGTAGGTTCATCTAGGATTAAAACTTTAGGATTGTGTATGAGGGCTTGGGCTAGGCCTACGCGTTGTCGGTAACCTTTAGAAAGTTGGCCGATTTTTTTTTGTTTTTCGGGATGTAAATTCGTGAGATCGAGTGCGAGGTCAACTGATTTTGAAATTTGTGATCCTTTGATTCCTGCTAGCCCTGCCATGAAAGCAAGGTATTCTTTCACATACATATCGAGATATAGTGGATTGTGTTCTGGCAGATAACCAATGATTTTTCTGACTTCGATACTTTCTTCTACAAAGTCAATACCACATACGGTACCACCACCTTCAGTAGGGGGGATATAACCCGTAATCATTTTCATGGTGGTTGATTTTCCGGCACCGTTAGGTCCTAAAAATCCAACAATTTCGCCAGTGCCTATCTCAAAGGAGACATGATTCACTGCGAACTGTTTACCATATACTTTCGTTAAATTATTTACAATGATACTCACAGCGCGATTTTACAAAAATACCGACTACAACTGAAATAAATAAAGATTTCGTTGAATAAATATAACGAAAAATTAAACTGTAAATTCTACAGTACAGTGTTTTGAATTAGGGAATGCAAAAGTATGTCGTCTTCTCAATGACTTTTTCTTGCTGGGTTTGGCTTTAGACTTTGTTTTTTTAGCTTTGTAACTACTTGAATGCCTTGCTTTTTTGCTTGGTTTGCGTTTTTTTGTTTTGTACCGCTTATTCACTTTATGCCATTTCTTTTTGCCTTTTCTAAATTTAAACTTGCTGTAAGAATTGGGAAGGTTAAATGAGTTTTTTGAAATGACCAAAGTTCCAGTTACCAAACTATCTCCTTTAAAATCGATAATATTCATTGGGTTGATAGGTCTTCCCAAGAATCTTGTTTCAAAGTGCAAATGTGGCCCTGTACTTCTTCCAGTGCTTCCTCCAAGTCCTAGAATTTGGCCTGCATTGATTAAATCGCCTGGATTTACAAAACGCTGTGATAAATGCCCATAAAGGGTTTCGAATCCGTTATAATGTCGAACAATCACACAGTTTCCATAACCCGAGTACCAACGACTCATTCTCACAACGCCGTCGAATGCAACTGCAACTGAATCTCCAGTGCTTAATTGTAAATCAATGCCTTGATGTGGTGTTCCTCCGCGCCAACCAAATCCTGAGTTTAAGCGTCCCACAATTGGAACAACATAATTGCATTCAGTATGTAAAATGGTTACAGGAACTTCATGATGAAAATTCTTGACATTGAAACGATAAGGGTCTAATGCATTGGTATCCCAATTGTAATAGAAGTCAAACTCTGGATAAAATCCAGGCAAAGAAAGAGGCTCAAGCACTTGGTTTTCAGTGATTTCCTCTTCGTCGAGTTCTTGTTCGCTAGTATCTGTAAAATTGTTAAAGCCAAAAGCATTGATTGCGGAAAACGCAAAAATGAATGCAATTAGTTTAAAACAATTGAGCGCTCCTAGTGATAGATTCGTCTTTTTGTAGCTGTATTTTGAGCGCTTCCAATCCATTAAATCGTAATTCTTCCCTCAAAAATTGTACCAAATAAATGGTTAATTTTTGGTTGTAAATATTTTCGTTAAAGTCAATGATATGAGCTTCAATTGTTTGGCTCTTTCCGTCAACTGTAGGACGAACGCCAATATTGAGCATAATTTTATATTTTATGTTTTGAATAATCGCATAACCTAAGTAAACGCCATTGGGTGGAATGAGTTTATGTGGTTCATCGATCATTAAATTTGCAGTAGGGAAGCCCAATTGCCTTCCAATTTTTTGTCCCTCAACAACAATACCCGTTAATCGATAAGGTTTTCCAAGTAATTCATTTGCCTCTTTGAGGTTTCCACTGGCAATTGCTTTTCTTATTCTGGTGCTACTTACGGCAATTTCATCGATTTCAGAAGCATTAATTTCTTTAACTTTAAAATTGAATTTTTTTGCAAATTCTGTAAGTTCAGAAAATCCTCCAGATCTATTTTTGCCAAATCGATGATCATAGCCAACCACCATACATTGCACATTGAGTTTCGATACTAAAATATCGTGTACAAATTTCTCCGGTGTATATTGTGATATTTCATGTGTGAATGATAAAACCAACACATAATCAATGCCCATTTCCAAGATTATTTTCGCTTTTTCTTCAATTGAAGAAAGCATTTTAATGGTTGAATCGTTGGGATTAATAACCAATCTTGGATGGGGGTAGAAGGTAATTAATAAACTGGGCTTTTTATATTCTTTTGCAATGTTAACTACCTGTTTTAAAACATGTTGATGTCCTAAATGAACGCCATCGAAAGTGCCTTGTGTAATCACAAATCCTTCGTTTTGAGGGATGTTTTCGAGTTCGAAAATTAGGCCTTTCATAGTGTATGCAAAGTTCGGAATAAACCCTATTTTTGCAACTATGCGAATAAAAATTCTTCATTTCATATTGAGTTTGATGTTGATAACTACCACCGATGCACAAATTGGAGGTTCTGGAGTCTATCAAATTTTAGAATCACCAATGCATGCACGTGCGATGGCATTTGGAGGATTTTTAGTGGCGCAACCTGTTTCAGATGTGCAGTTTACAGCGAGTAATCCAGCACTCTTAAATGCTACGTTACATAAAAATTATGGCGCTACTTATGGGTCATTAATTACAGGAGTTTCGAATGGTGGTGCTGCGTTTGCATATTCAAAAGGCATCCATAATTTTTCTGTGATGGCACAATATATTGATTATGGCACAATGAAAGCCTTTGATGCTGGTCAAAATCCTTTGGGAACAGTTTCTGCAAATGAAACAAAATTTACCTTGGGCTATTCGAGAGAAATTTACCCTCGTGTAATGGTAGGCGCGCACCTTGGTTTTGTATATAGCGTTTTAGAACCTTATGTTTCAAATGGGGTTTTTACAAATTTAGGCGCTCACTATACTTCAAAAGATACATTGTTGCAATTTGGATTGGTGATAAAGAATCTGGGATTCATGAATATTGCCTACCGGAATGCGGAAAAAGAACCCCTTCCATTTAACATTCAATTTGGTATGACTTACAAACCGCAACACATGCCAGTACGTTTTCATTTAACATTGCACAATTTACAACA
>CAMBFD010000060.1 GCA_945865625.1 Chitinophaga pinensis | reverse complement strand
CTAATTGCATCTTCGGCAAAAGCCCAGCGAAATGTGATTGTTATTATAGCTGATGATTTGGGAAGTGATTATTGCGGGTTTTACGAAAATCATGTTGATACGGCAAAAATGCCTAACGTGAGAAAATTATTATCTCGTGGAGTTAAATTGAACGAAGCCTGGTCTAATCCACTTTGTTCTCCTACGAGAGCCGGCATACTAACGGGTAGGTATTCATTTAGAACTGGCGTTGGAGATGTAATTGCGGGTGCAGGAAGCAAGGAGTTAGATACAAGTGAATTGACCATTCCAAGGTTATTAAAATCATTGAGTTCAAACAAAATTAAAACTGCAAATATTGGTAAATGGCATGTATCAACTCCAAAACCCTCTCAACTGAAATACCCCAATATTATGGGTTACGATCATTATGCTGGCAATTTTTCGGGCACTTTGAATTCATATACAAATTGGTCGAAAATTACCAATGGCGCAACCTCTACCTGTACAAATTATGCAACTACTGAACAAACCAATGATGCCATTGATTGGTTAAAAAGCAATCAGAATAGTCAAACTTTTCTTTGGTTGGCCTTCAATGCGCCACACACTCCGTATCATTTGCCTCCATCTAGCTTACATACAGATGCAAGTTTAACCGGAACTCCTGCAGATATTTCTGCTCGTCCTAAAAGTTATTTTAAAGCCATGGTTGAAGCAATGGATACTGAGATTGGTAGATTAATTGATTCGCTGAAAGTGCTAAATCTTTACGATAACACGGATATCATTTTCATTGGTGATAATGGCGATGACCCCCTTGTAAATCAAGGCACAAACAGTTCTAAAGGAAGTTTATATCAAGATGGTGTACACGTTCCATTCATTGTTTCTGGTCCTTCAGTTGCTAGCCAGAATAGAAGTAGCGACGCATTGGTGAATACTGTCGATATTTTTGCCACTGTTTTAGAATTATTTGGCTATTCCAATTGGCAAAACAATGTCCCTGTGAATAAACCAGTAGATTCTAAAAGTGTGCTGCCTATTTTAAAGAATGAAATTTCAACGGTTCGAGACTGGGCTTTTACCGAAATTTTTAAAGTATCAGCCGCTTCTGGTGATGGAAAAACCATGCGCAATAAAACCCACAAACTAATTGATTTTGATAATGGAACTCAAAAATTTTATAATCTTCAAAAGGATCCTCAAGAAAAATCAGATCTTATTCCCAATAAATTAAGCGAAGAGGATGGCGCAAATTATGCCTATTTGTGTCAGGAAATGACTAAGCTGGTTGGTATTTCGCGATTTTGTGACGACAATGTTGGTGCCCAGCAATTGTCCCTCCAAAATGAAATTTACCCCAATCCTTTTACCGACTTTCTTCATGTACCTAACGTATTTTGCAATCAAAAATTCATGTTTACCAATGCCTTAGGGCAATTTGTTTTTGAAGGACAAAATCTGGCTGATGCCAATTTAACAAGTTTACCATCAGGTATTTATCATTTGGTATTTGCGGAAATCCCTAAAATAAATTTAGTTTTTTGCAAAAAATAATCAATAATTTAGATGAAAGAGAAGCCAGCGAATTCTCTTCTTAACATTTGCCTAAGACTTTAAATGTTCCTTGAGATTATATCTAAGGCAGTATAACGTTTACAGGTCCTCACAAAACATAGTATATGCATTGCGTTGGCAGGCGGACACAGGTCTATGGTTTTTTTATTGAATATGAAATTAAAAAATAGTGCCGGTTCCATAAAGAATGCCAATTGAGTTGACACCAAAGGCATAACTTCCCCCAAAATACATTACAAAATCGCTCCCTTTTTTAACCATGAGTCTTCCGGCAATTAGGGGAGCAATAAAGATTTTTTTGTTAGAATCAAATCCTGCACTCACGAGAGGTCCAGCCTCAAATTCTAATTTTGTATCTCCATAGAGGGTAACTTGGAAAGGTCTGTATTGAAAACCGGTACCTAGGGTAATAGATGCTTTTTCATTCACCAATGATTGTTTACTATTACCATTTGAATCAGTAACAGTAACAATAAATTGTTTTGATTCGGTAGGAATATTTAAAAAAACTGGGATTCTAGTTTTCATTTGAGGTCTAAACTCAGCAAAAAATAGCATTGTATTTGTGGGAATGGTCAATTTCGCAGCATCTTGAATTTTTTGGATGTCTGAGTTAGAAATAAACAACATTGTAGATCCAAAACTGAGTTCAAAGAGTTGTTTTCTCGGTTTAGAAGTATCGGTTGTGGTGGTTTGAGCATTTGCATTTAATGTAAAAAACAAAGCCGAGCAAAGACATAAAGCTTTAAAATTAAAATTTAAAATTTTCATTATTAGGTGAATTTGGATATCAACAAATTAATAGTAAATTAATAATATTTCAAAACATTTAGTATAACATTTTAATATGAATACTATTAAATAAGTCATGATGCTGATATTTAAATTAAACTATAATAATGAAATATTTTAGTGTTGCTTAAATTTATTTGAATTGACATTGCCATAAAATTTGTCGTGACTTAAAGATAAATCACTTATTTTTGCAATCGATTCAATGGTCCCGTAGTTCAATGGATAGAATAGATGTTTCCTAAACATTTGATATGAGTTCGATTCTCGTCGGGACTACAACTAAAAACCATCTTGAGGTGGTTTTTTTGTTTTACATCTTTTCAAAAACCCTATCCAATATCTCTGCCAAATCAAAATCTTTTTGAGTGACAGTATTGCTTGCATCGTGTGTGGTTAATTTAACCTCCACTTTGTTGTAAATATTGGTCCATTCTGGGTGGTGATTCAAAAGACTTATTTCAATTGATGCCTGTTGCATGAATTGTATCGCGGTTTCAAAATCTTTGAACTCGAATGTTTTTTGAAGTTGGTTTTCTTCTTTTTTCCAGTGTTTCATAAATTGTTTTATTTCCAATTAAAGTATGCGCCTTTCAGTGCTTTATGTTCGAAATCAAAAAGACCCATGTTTTCCCATGGACTTCCATTCGTATTGTTTCCATTTTTGTCTGTTACCCAAGCCGGTTCCCAATATCCCATCCCTCGAAAATTTGAGAATTTTGATCCTTCAAACCAAACATTTCGAAGCCAATTGTATTGACCATCTTCCGTTGCGGTATAATTTGAACATAATTGATTGTTTAAGCCAAAAACATTGTTCATTTGATCTTGCCAATTCAACGTATGTGGATATGCGGTTTCGGCAATAACAAAATATTTTGAATTTTTACGACTCAAATTATCGCAAGTTTGCATAAATGCCTTTGTATCGCAACCATGCCAGTTGCCATAATATGAAAATCCCCAAAGATCAAATGTTATTCCTGCATTGAGAAATTCATTTCCAACCCACCAAATGGTATTTGAATTTCCTGCCAAATGAAGCATGATTTTACTTTCTTTCGAAGCCCGTTTCACCCCATTTGTTCCAGATAAAAACAAAGATGTTACATTTTTCGCTTCAGCAACCGCTCCATTGAATTTGCCTATTGGCCACATCATTCCTGGACTTATTTCATTGCCAATTTGCACGATTGCTGGCGGTGTGCCTTGTGCTACAAATAGGTTGGTGATTTGATAAGTGTATGACTCAACGCTGTCACACAGGTTATTAAGCGTTAATCCTTCCCATTGTTTCGGTACGGTTTGATTTCCTGGATCAGCCCAAACATCGGAATAATGAAAATCTAGCCAAATAGCGATATTGTTTTGGTATGCCTGCTTTGAAAGTGCCAGCAACTGAGAAATTGTTGCGTGAGGAAACTGTTGTGTGCCATTTAGAATTCTCAAACGAATGGTATTAATACCCACTTTTTTTGCGAATTCTAAGATCTGAATTTGATTTCCAGAGCTATCGAACAAAGTAGGATTTGAATTTTGCCAAGCTGCAAATGTTGTTATATCCCAAGCTTTTACAGTGTCGAAACTCAAAATATTTTGAATAGCTTGTTGGTTGGTGGTGTTGGTTTTTTCGCAAGATTCAATCGTTAAAAAGATGATTGAAAAAGACAGAAAAGTGATCCAACGCTTAAACCTATGCATCCTCCAAAGTTATTGATAAATTCTAAATTTTATTGATTTGGTGAATTTCTATTTTATCCCGCTCGCTCTTCAATTTTGCCGTTAGCGTATTTTGCAAAACGACCTTTGCTTCTGTCGTGAACTTGGTCGTATCGAGGCCAAGGCCAACCTCCGTATTGGGTTTCGTGGTAATCATTGAAAGCCTGCTGAATCTCTTCTTTTGTGTTCATTACAAATGGCCCATACGACATTACAGGTTCTCCAATTGGTTTTCCCTGCAAGACTAAAAATTTACAGTTTTCAGAGGTTGCAATGATTTCAACTTCTTGGGTAGTGCGTAATTTAACCAATTTGTAATTTGATACCGCTTTTCCAGCGATGACAAGTTCTTGTCCCTCATAAAAATATAAAGTTCTATTCACACCTTCGCTTGCTTTTGGAAGTGTAATTTTGGCATCTTTTTCCATAATGACATTCCAAATTGCAACCTCATTGGCATTGTTTGATGCCCATGAATTGGGAGGTGGATTTAAACTTTTAGTTGTTCCAAAATTACCCGCCATGATTTCCACCAAACTTACTTTATTGTTCGCGCTCTCTAAATTGAGCTTCGGAATATTTTCAGACCAAAACATTGAAAAATGTGGATCTGACATTTTTTTCGCACCCGGTAAATTCAACCAGATTTGAAACAATTCTAACGGATTGTCTTTATCTTGACTCAATAAAGGAAACATTTCTGAATGTTGAACACCTTTTCCGGCTGTCATCCATTGAACATCACCATTTCCATATCTACCAGAAGCCCCCATTGAATCAGCATGATCTACCAATCCCTTTCTAACCACGGTTATCGTTTCAAATCCTCTGTGCGGATGTCCCGGAAATCCAGGTACTTTCTTCCCATGATACATTCGATAACCATTTTTAATGATAAAATCATCACCTAGAGATCTGCCAGCCAAAGATTCAGCAGGTCCCATTTGTTCGTTTCCCTTTGGGAAATAATCTTCGTGATGTACGCAAAACAAAAATGGGTCCATGGTTTCCCATTGAAATCCCATAGGTTGAATGTCTATAATTGGGTCAAAATCTTCCATTTTTTTACGGATTGTATTTCCAGCACTTTCAAAAGATGAGGTTACAATTGCACCCAATCCTAAGCCTAAGCGAGTCAAAAAACTTCTTCGTTGAATTGCCATGTTCAAATATAATTATTTATTTGTTTAAACAAGTAAATGAAAAAAATTATATAAAATTAGAGAGGGTAAATAATTTTTTTAATATAAATCTGCTCCGCCTTCTTGACCAACACCATAATTCAAATATCCGGCAGCAGTTTCTAAATGCGGACTTACCTTTTTGTAGGTTTCCATGTGTTTATCTCTATCGGCATATGCTTTCATGGCATGACTTACCACTGAAAGTTTACCTGTAGCAGATTTTGAAACACTGCCTTTGGTAGAATCTTTTACTGTATCCATGATTCCTGCACCGGCTTGAGCTGAGTATTTATCTAAACCTTTACCTTTTGTAAGAATGCTGTCGCCCATAAAATTAAACATTCCCGCGGAAGCTTGAGCAGCAGGATGGCTCATTAATTCTAAACCGCTTCCAACAAATTTTGAACCATGACCAATTCCACCTCCAACATTTCCTTTTGAAAATGAATCATAAGCGCCCATTCCATGTTCATGTAAACCGGCAACGCTCGTCATTCCATTGTTGACTTTAGAATAAGCCCCATAGGCCGCCATACCGGTGCCTGCGGCAGCCGAAGCCAATTTTCTAACCCCGCCAGCTGCGGCTACTTTTCTTGCTGCATTTGCGAACATGTATCAAATATAAAGAAATTTCGGAATATCTTCTAGCGGAAATAATTCGCTGTCATTTGTTTGAATATCATTCATTCGTTTTCTGATTGCGTTGAAGCAAAATAAATGTAACAATTAGCCCCAGATTTGCCATCCCTAAAATTCCTAAATCTTCGAATTTTGCTGATAAAAATTTCCCTAAAATATCTGGTGAATTAATGGCGTAAAGTATTGAAAATATAACAAATGCAATTATGTATTTTGTGTTGAGGTTTGAATAAAGTGAATAAATTGAAAATAGAATGATTGGTGTTGAATACAAGAAGTGTTCTGTATCTGTTATCAATATATTTGGTATAAGAGATAATAGAATAAAGTATGAAAATACAAGTGACTTGTTATTGTTTTTTTCAGATATAGCTGAATATTTTTTGAGTAAAGCAAAATAAATTAGAACATAGGCCAGAGTAAATGCAATTAGAAAATACAAATGTGAATGATCATTTAATGCTTCAGTTGCATACTGTCTAATAAGTGAAGTAAATGTGTGATTGCTATATAAATAGGCACCGTGTTGAAAAATTTCATGAATCCAATGTTTGTTGATTATTATAAATTTATCTAACCCGAGAAATGTGATAGGAGCGATCAACAATATCCCAAGCCATGCACCGAGACTCATTAAGAAACCGAATTTTTTATGAAACAATAATGGAATTGCGAGAATGATTAAATAGGGTTTGATTAATATGGCTAATGCAATGAAAAACCCAGGCAATATTCGTTTTTCGTTTAATATTTGTTGGATTCCCAAACAAAGTAACATAACAATAATCATATTCAAGTTGCCCAAATGGATTTCTCTAAATAAATGATTTACAATGATTAATATGGCAAATATGAATAAATAACGATTTTGCAATTCGCGTTGATTGATTAATTTTTGGTAGATTTCTTTTGCGGAAATCAAGGTTAGTATTGTTGCAATAGCAAGAATAAATGCATGTATGATACATGCAGTTTTATAGCCGAATATCAAATAAGGACTAAAAATCAATAAAAAAACCGGTGAATATTTATAATATCCTGATGCGAGTCCAAATTGAACGCCATAAATTTCTTGATTGTTAAAGAATGCTTTTCCCGCCAAATAATACACTTTGAAATCACTCATTTCAAATCGATGATTTATGGTCTCTAAGAATACAATGAGGGCAAAAAGACTGAGCGTAAACGAATAGAGTATTTTGTTCTTTTGGTAATTTTGAAGAATGGATTTCATATCAATAATTCAGCTGATTGCAAATATATTTTAGATTCAAACTATATTTGTTCGTAGTATGGCAAAGATATTTAAAGGTTTCGTTCTCGCATTCATTTGGAGTGTTTTATTTTCAAACGAAGTTGGAGCACAAAACCATTCCGATCAAACTGAAGTTGCAATCAAAAAAGTATCTATTGATGAAATTGCAGCATTCCAAATATTTGATTCAAAAGGAAAAAAAGTTTCTTATGCAAAATTTATTAAAGCGGTTCGAAAATCTTTCCGAACAAAACCTGATTCCAGAGATGTTTTGCTTTTTGGAGAATTACATGACAACCCAATTTCACATTGGTTGGAACTTCAAGTAACTCAAGATTTATTTGTTGTCCATTCGAATATTGTATTGGGTGCTGAAATGTTTGAGACTGATCAACAAACTGCTTTAAATGAGTATTTAAATCCTAAAAAAGATACTGCAAAGCAAAATACCAACAATCCTATGGGAATGGGCTTTGGAGCTGATCCAAGTTATACAAAGCTTAAGAAGTCAATCAAACTTTGGAATAATTTCGCAACAGATTACCAACCTTTGGTTGATTTTGCACGTGATCATAAATTGCAATTTGTTGCCACCAATGTGCCTCGACGATATGCATCCATGGTTTATAAAAAAGGTATTAAGTCGCTATATGAGAATGAAGGACAAATCATTGGTTCGACAAGAACTTTCAGTATAGGATCTAATTTGCCGAAATGTGATACTGGTATCTATAAAAAAGATTCATTGACCTATTTTGCTGAAATCTCACAAGGTAAATCAATTCCTCCCTTTTTTGTATACGATTCAACGCTTCAATGCTACAAAGATATTTTTGCAATGGCTGGTGGTCATGGAGGACAGAACTTGCCAATGAGTCAGTCAATTAAAGATGCAACAATGGCTTCTCAGATTTATGCTCATTTGCTTCAAAATGGTGTTTTTGTACATTATAATGGTTCATATCATAGCGACAATCATCAAAGCATTGAATGGTATTTAAAGCATTACAATGAACAGCTTTTAAAAAATAACTTTCCAATGAAAATCACAACGATATCAACAAGAACCCAGCAAAACGTTTCTCAACTTGAAAAAGACAATGTTGGAATTGCCGATTTTGTGATTGTTGTGCCTGAAAATATGACTAGAACCTACAAGTGATAGGAAATAAGCACACAATGTTGGTAGATTCGTTTCATAGAGTTCATAATTATTTGAGAATTTCACTCACCGATCAATGCAACTTCCGTTGCACCTATTGCATGCCAGAAGAAAATTATCATTGTCATTCTGGTGATGAACTCATGTCGCCCAACGAAATCTTAAAACTCACAGAACAATTTGTGAAAATGGGGGTTAACAAGGTAAGACTTACTGGAGGCGAACCTCTAATGCGCAAAGATTTTTCCGAAATTTTAAGCTTGATTTCGAGCTTGCCTATTAAAATTACGCTCACTACAAATGCTGTTTTGGTAGATAAATATCTCGATGACCTGAAAAAAGCCGGAGTAAAATCAGTGAATGTGAGTATTGATTCATTAAACGAAGACGTCTTTTTTGAAATCACAAAGCGCAATCAATTTCACAGGGTTTGGAACAATATCTTACTTCTTTTGAAAAATGACTTTGAAGTAAAACTCAACGTGGTTGCCATGAAGGGGCATATTGAGAAAGAGTTTGAAGATTTTCTGAACCTTACCAAGATTTACCCTTTTGAAGTTCGATTCATTGAGTTTATGCCCTTTTCTGGAAACGGTTGGAATAGCAATATGGTTGTGACCGCTTCCGAAATGTTAAATTGGGCCAATCAGTCGTTTTCCCTCAAAAAAATGGACGATTTGCCACATGCTACCACTAAAAAGTATGAGATTGATGGACATTTGGGTTGCGTTGCCTTTATTACAACCATGACAAGTCATTTCTGTGGCGATTGCAATCGATTGAGGTTGACTGCTGAAGGGAAAATGAAGAATTGTTTGTTTGGGAAAGATGAAGTGGATTTGCTTTCAGCGCTTAGAAATAATGAAAGCATAGAATCACTCATTTTAGAGTCTGTTCAAAAGAAACATCAAACCCTCGGTGGCCAGTTAGTATCAGATTTTCATAAAATTGATGCTAATGCCATTGAAAATAGAAGCATGATAGAAATAGGGGGTTAAATGGTATCTGTTCAAGAAGCAATTGCTAAAATTCAAGAGAAAATTCAACAAATGCCCGTTGTTGAGCTTAGTTTATACAATGGCTTAGGTAAGGTTCTTGCCGAAAATGTTATAGCCAATATCAATGTCCCTTCTTTTGACAATTCAGCGATGGATGGTTATTGCTTTAATTGGATTGAAGACCACAATGAATATGATATTGTTGCACAAATTCAAGCTGGAGACACTCAAGATATTGCAATTCGACCCTTTCAATGTGCCAGAATTTATACTGGGGCAATGATTCCTCAGGATGCAGATACCGTAATTCAGCAAGAACTCGTCTCTGTTTCTGATGGTAAAATAACAATCGATTTACATAAGGCAAAAAAAGGTGCAAATATTCGAACAGAAGGTTCGCAATCTAAAATTGGTGATGTTGTGGCTTCTGCCGGTACTAAAATTTCACCTTCTTTGTTAGGCTTATTAGCATCAAATGGCATCGAAAAAGTTAAAGTATTTGACGAGCCTAAGATATCTATCATTATTACAGGTAATGAATTGGTAAATTTAGGTTTTCCATTGGAGAAAGGCCAAATTTACAATTCAAATGAATTTGCACTTAAAGCTTTGCTTAAGGTTTCAGGAATTAATGATGTTCACATTTTTCATGCTGTTGATACCTTAGAGAGTGTGGTTGAATGTGTTCAAAAAGCAAGTGAATTAGCCGATATAGTTGTTTTAACAGGTGGAATTTCAGTTGGAGACTTTGATTTTGTAAAGACCGCTATGCAAAAAGTTGGAGTTGAAGAAATGTTTTATAAGGTAAAACAAAAGCCAGGAAAACCATTGTTTGTGGGTATGAAACGGTCGAAATGGTATTTCGCACTTCCCGGAAATCCAGCAGCAGTCATTACTTGTTTTAATCAATATTTAAAACCAACAATTGAAATGATGATGGGACATCAACAATCGTTTTTGCCCATAGTAATGTTGCCTTTGGCAGAAAGTTATCTCAAAAATGGTGGACTTACGCATTTTCTAAAAGGCCATTATACTTTTGAAAATGTGACATTGTTAAAAGGGCAAGAATCTTTCAATTTAGCTTCATTCAATATTGCCAATTGCATTGTTGAATTGCCCGAAGAATTAGAATCTATTGAAAAAGGAACCCTAGTTTCAGTTTATCAATTGCCTCAATAACTATGGAACTATCGTATTGGTTGATTTTTGGCATTCCTATAGTTGCCTTTTTATATGCCAGTATTGGTCATGGCGGTGCAAGTAGTTATATCACTATTTTAACATTTGCTGGTTATGCAACAGCCATTGTAAAGCCATCGGCATTGGTGATTAATGTTGTAATTTCATTGGTGGCCTTTCTCATTTATTTTAAAACAGTAAATTTTCCGTGGAAACTCTTTCTGAATTTGGTTTTGTTTTCAATACCATTTTCGTTTTTAGGCGCAAAGGTGAATGTAGATCCAAGTATTTACACAAAGGTTTTAGGTGTATTGCTGCTATTTCCTGTTGCTCGTTTTTTAAATATTTTACCTGCCTCTGGGAAATTTAAAGTGGAGATGAAACTTTGGATCATTGCTGTTTTGGGTACGTCAATCGGATTTATTTCTGGATTAATAGGAATTGGCGGCGGTATCATATTATCACCAATATTATTATTGTTTGGTTGGTTGAATTTCAAAGAAACTTCCGCTGTAAGTGCTCTTTTTATCTTTGTAAATTCTCTTTCTGGTTTGTTTTCAGTGTATCAACAAGGACAAATTTTTCAAAATATACAAATTTCTGACCCCTTTTATAAAAATATGGGTTTCTTCATTTTACTCGCACTTTTAGGCGGTTTATTTGGCGCATTTTATGGTGCTAGAAGATTTAATCACTCCGTTTTAATGAATAT
>CAMBFD010000059.1 GCA_945865625.1 Chitinophaga pinensis | reverse complement strand
TGCCTTTTGCAGAAAGGCATATTGGCACTAGAAAAGAAGATTTAGCCGCTATGTTGTCGGTCATTGGCGTTAACAGTTTAGACGAGTTAATCGACAAAATTGTGCCATCAAATATCCGTTTAAAGCAGCCATTGCAAACAGGTGCACCGATGAGTGAATCTGATTTTTTGACTGAGTTGAAGGGAATTGCTTCTAAGAATGAAGTTTTCACCCATTACATTGGAATGGGTTATTATAACACCATCACGCCAGGTGTAATCTTGCGTAACATCATGGAAAATCCAGGTTGGTATACTGCTTACACTCCTTATCAAGCAGAAATTGCTCAAGGTCGTTTGGAAGCTTTGTTGAATTACCAAACCATGGTAATTGATTTAACAGGTATGGAGTTGGCAAATGCATCTTTGTTAGACGAAGCAACTGCTGCTGCTGAAGCTATGTCGATGTTCAAAGGTTTGCTCGATCGTAAAAGCACGGCATGTAAGTTTTTTGTAGACCAACATACTTTGCCGCAAACAGTAGATGTAGTTTTAACAAGAGCTGAGCCATTGGGAATTGAAGTGGTTATAGGTGACTATAAAACATTTGCTCCAGATGATTCTTATTTCGGTGCTTTAGTGCAATATCCTAATGAATTGGGAAGTGTAGAAGATTACAGAGAAATTGCTGCAAAATGCAAAAGTGCAAATGTGAAAATTTGTTTCGCATCTGACCTTATGGCTTTAACATTGTTAACCCCTCCAGGTGAAATTGGTGCAGATTGTGTGGTTGGAAATACCCAACGTTTTGGAGTTCCATTGGGCTTTGGTGGTCCTCATGCTGCATTCTTTGCAACCAAAGATGAATTTAAACGTCAGATTCCTGGTCGTATCATTGGTGTATCTCAAGACCGTCACGAAAACAGAGCTTTGCGTATGGCCTTACAAACCCGTGAACAACATATTAAACGTCAAAATGCTACAAGTAACATTTGTACTGCACAGGTGTTGTTGAGTATCATGGCCGGTATGTATGGCGTTTACCATGGTTCTGATGGATTGAAGAAAATTGCTGGTAGAATTCATGCGCAAGCAAGATTGACATCAGATACTTTAGCAAAATTTGGCATTCAAAATGAAAATGGTGCCTATTTCGATACCCTTTATTTAAAAGGAGCACCTGCGAATTTGAAAGCAGTTGCTGAAAAACATAAAATCAATTTCCGTTATTTTGCAAATGGTAACGTTGGTATTTCAATTGACGAATCCACTTCAAATCAAGCGCTTCAAACAATTATAGATGTATTTGCCGAAGCTTGCGGTAAAGCTACAATGAATGTGTTTGAGGGAAGTTCTGTTGTAGGTAACAACTGGCCAACTTGGGCGCAGCGTGAGTCGAACTTTATGACACACCCAGTTTTCAATAGCTACCATTCAGAACACGAAATGTTGCGCTATATTAAATCTTTAGAAGCTAAAGATTTGAGCTTATGCCATAGTATGATTTCCTTAGGAAGTTGTACCATGAAGTTGAATGCAACATCAGAAATGATTCCTGTTACTTGGCCTGAATTCAATAATTTGCATCCATTTATTCCAATGAACCAGGCTTCTGGTTATATGGAAATTATTGAAAAACTCGACAAAGATCTAAGTGAAATTACTGGTTTTGCCAAAATGAGTTTACAACCAAATGCAGGTTCACAAGGTGAATATACAGGTTTGATGGTGATTCGTGAGTATTTTAAAGATAAAGGCGAAGGACATAGAAACGTGGCATTGATTCCTTCATCGGCGCATGGTACAAATCCTGCAAGTGCCGTAATGGCCGGTATGCAGGTGGTGGTTACCAAATGCGACGAGAATGGAAATATTGATCTTGCTGATATTAAAGAAAAAGCAGAACAATATAAAGATAATTTGGCGGTTTTGATGGTCACCTATCCAAGTACACATGGTGTATTTGAAAGTGCAATTCGAGAAATCACTCAAATCATACACGACAATGGTGGTCAAGTATATATGGATGGTGCAAACATGAATGCTCAGGTTGGATTAACTTCTCCTGGTATGATTGGTGCCGATGTATGTCACTTGAACTTACATAAAACTTTCTGTATACCTCACGGTGGTGGTGGACCAGGAGTTGGACCAATAGGTGTGGCTGCACACTTAGCGCCTTATTTGCCAGGTCACTCAGTTGTTGATATGGGTAATAAGAAAGCAATGCGTGCTGTGAGTGCTGCCCCTTATGGCAGTGCAAGTATTTTGTTAATTTCTTACGCTTACATTAAAATGATGGGTGGTCAAGGTTTAACAGATGCTACGAAGTATGCAATTTTGAATGCAAATTATATTGCTGCTCGTTTGCAAGATGAATTTCCAATTTTATATAAGGGAGAATCAGGTTATGCTGCGCATGAAATGATTTTGGATACCCGTAAATTCAAAACTTCTGCACACGTTGAAGCTGAAGATATTGCTAAACGTTTGATGGATTATAACTTCCACGCACCAACATTGAGTTTTCCAGTTGCTGGTACTTTAATGGTTGAACCAACCGAAAGTGAAAGTAAAGAAGAATTGGATCGTTTCTGCGATGCAATGTTGAGCATCAGAGAAGAAATCAGAGAAATTGAAGAAGGCAAACAAGATGCTGAAGTGAATGTATTGAAAAATGCTCCTCACACAGCTTCAGAAGTTACTGGAGATGAATGGCATTTCAATTACAGCCGTCAAAAAGCTGCTTTCCCATTGCCTTATGTTCGTGCCAATAAATTCTGGCCAACAGTTGCGCGTGTGAACAGCACTTATGGCGATCGTAACTTGGTTTGCGCATGCATTCCAACTGAAGCTTACGCATAATCTAAACGAAGTACATTTATAGGCTACCTCAAAAGGGTAGCCTTTTTTGTTACTAATTTTTGAGGGATATGCCTTTTGCAATGGGAAAATATTATGCATTTATATAAATTAAGAATTGCTAATCTTGACACCATTAGAAGTTTATTTGTATTTTTTTTGATGATATATGATTCAATATGAATCTGTTGTATTGAGTCATTATTTGAATTTTCTAGAAAATTAAATTATCAAATCCTTTGAATTGTAGAATTTATTTCTAACATTTGATAAATTGAATACAATTATGAAAAGACTATTACCAATTTTATTTATTGTTTTTGGAATGAACATAGTTTCTGCCCAAAAAACTGCCTTGCATTTTGATGGTGTAGATGATTATATTCCTGTAACTGGAAATAGTAAAGTCAGTGGGCCTTCAAAAATTACTTTAGAATCATGGATTTATGTAACAAACTTTAACTCTTCTCCATGTGCAGATTGTGCACCCATTATTTGGCAGCAAGACAATGCATATCGCTTTGGTGTGGGAAATACAAGTGCCGTACATTTCCAATTAATGAATGGTTCATCAACCGTTTCTCTATCCAGTGGTAGCGTTTTGAGCGCAAATTTATGGCATCACATCGCCGGAACATTCGATGGTTCAAAAATGAAAATTTACATTGATGGAGTTTGTACCGACTCTAGTTCGGCATCCTTTAGTATAACATATAAATCTTCAACTACAGATGTTTGGATTGTTGATCCTGCAACTGGTTTTGGAGGGATATTGGAAGAAACTCGAATTTGGAATTATGCTCGATCAAAGGCTGAAATAAAAGATGGAATGTATAGACGTTATTCTTCTTCAACCTCAGGCTTGGTATTGGCATACGGCTATGAAGATGGTATCGCCTATAAAAACAATACCACAGTATCTAAAATTGATGATGCTAGTTCGAATAGTAATGATGGTTCACCACAAAGCTTCAAAATGCAAGATTCAACTTCTAATTTTGTTTTAGGTAGATCTTATTGTGACACAATTGCATACGCCAAGTTCTCAATTTCACGTTGTGTAAATTATACCTTACCTTCTAAAAAAAGAATAATTACTACATCTGGCGTTTATAAAGATACCATTATGTCTTATAGAGGTTGCGATTCGGTAATGACCATTTCTGTAAAGATTTTAAAGCCTACTGGTTCTTCGCAAACGCATTATAGTTGTGATTCTTTCATAAGTCCCAATACAGGTAAACTCTACAAGTTTTCGGGCAAATATCCAGAGAAATTGAAAAACTCGGTGGGTTGTGATAGTATTATTTCTTTGAATCTTTTTATAATTAGAAAAGATACAATCATCATCAAGTATGCCAATTGTGTGAGTGTTCTTTTGAAAAATGGTAAAACCGTGTTTAAATCTGGATTGTATATCGATTCATTTAAGAATTTCAGAGGGTGCGATAGCTTTATTTTTCACTCCGTTGTGATTAAAAATCCAACATCATCGAAGGCAAAACTGAAAATTTGCAAGTTTGTCCTTTGTCCCTCAAATACAAACAAAGTATTCAGATCTCCAGGGATATTTTATGATACTTTGTTGAACAAAAGTGGCTGCGATAGTATTATAGAATATGAGGTGGTTTCGAAATCAACCAAAGGCACAATTAATGTTTCGGCATGCTCTTCCTTTAAAAGTCCTTCAAAAAAATACACCTACACAAACTCGGGCACATATTACGACACGTTGGTAAATAAAAATACTCAAGGTTGCGATAGTTTCATTACAATCAATTTAACATTAAAGCCAAGTAAATCTGAAAACCTAAATATCACAAGTTGCTTTAGCTATAAATCTCCAAGCGGTAAGTTAGTCACTCAAACATCAATTATTAAAGACACATTGAAATATTTATCGGGTTGTGATAGTGTCATTTATATCATTAATGCCACCATAAACAATGTGAATACAGCAGTTAAAATAACTGGAAATTCATTAAGTGCTCAAACCGCAAATGGTGCTGCAACATTCCAATGGTTGAATTGCGATCAAAATTATCAAATCATTGTGGGAGAAAAGAACAAACAATACATGCCAGTTAACAATGGCCGATACGCAGTGTCTGTTACAGAAAATAATTGTGTAGATACTTCTGATTGCTTGTTATTAGAAATTAGCAAACTGAAACAATTGCAATTGAATCTAATGAGTATTCAACCCAATCCAAGTAATGGAAAATTCTCTTTGAAAACAATCACACCATTGCATAACGTGAAAGTGAATTTGGTTGATGTACAAGGCAAGATTCTAAAAGTATGGGAAGTAAATGTGTTAAGTCAGCAACAGTTCGATTGCAAATTATCTAGTGGCCTGTATTATTTAAAAGTTGAATCTTTTGAGGGACAAAATACTTGGCCAATTATTTTCGAATAGTATAAACGTAAAACAGTATTTTGAATAAAAGAAAAGGCAGCGCAATGCGCTGCCTTTTCTTTTTGTTATCCAATAATTTACATAGTGTAAAGCGGATAGTCGGTTATGATGTATTGACGGTTGTTGTCTAAATGAATAATTTCGATATCCAATACATGAAATCCCATTAGAATTTCCATTCCAACTTGGGGCCATTCGATGAGCCAAGTGCTGTTTGGCGCATACAAATTATCTTCAATTCCGGCATCGTAAAGTTCATCAAGATTTTTAATTCTGTACCAGTCGCTGTGATAAATTGTATGCTCGTGATTGTCTATCGGATAGGGATTTACAAGACCGTAGGTAGGACTACTTACATCGCCAGAATAACCTAGCTTGGCACATATTTTTTTTATGAGCGTTGTTTTACCCGCACCTAAGTCCCCCCGAAAACACAATACTTGTGGAAATGGTTCAACGGTGAAAATTATTTCAACCACTCTGTCTAATTCAGATTCGTTTGCGGTGATGTTGTATGTCATTGAATTTAATGTTTAGCGTTTAATGTTTAAAGTTTAGCGTTTAGCGAATTCCCAATCCTATAATCCCATAATCCCATAATCGTTTAGGGGTTTAGGGGTTTAGGGCTTGGAGGTCAGGGTCACAATAGGACAACACATTTCTTCTAAACTAATTCCACCGTGTTGGAAGGTGTTTTTATAGTAATTTACATAGTAATTGTAGTTGTTGGGATAAGCAAAGAAGTCGTTTTCTTTGGCAAAAACAAATGAACTACTTAAATGCTGAAGTGGTAAGTAAATATCGTGAGGCTTTTTTACTTCAAAAACTTCTTTAGGGTTGTATGTGATATTCTTTCCTTGTTTGTATCGTAGATTGGTATTCACGTTTTTGTCGCCAACAATTTTAATTGGATCTTTTACACGAATGCTTCCATGATCGGTTGTAATAACAAGTCTGCAAGGTTTTTCACTAATCTTTTGAATTGCTTCCCAAAGAGGAGAATGCTTAAACCAAGTTGCCATCACGTTTCTGTAAGCAGCTTCATTTTCAGCAAGTTCTCTCACAATGTTAACATCGGTTCTGGCATGAGAAAAATTATCTACAAAATTATAAACGATAACATTCAACTTGTTATGAAGCAAATTTGGCACTTGATCGACTAAGTTTTTTGCACCATCTAAGTTTGTAACTTTGGTATAGCTAAATTTAACATCCCTTCTTAAACGCTTTAATTGTTCTTCTAGGAAATCTTTTTCATACATATTTTTTCCGCCTTCATCTTCATCGTTACTCCATTTATCAGGGAATGTTTTTTCAATATCTAATGGCATCATGCCACTGAAAATTGCATTCCTGCAATATTGAGTGGTGGTTGGTAAAATACTCATATAAATGTCTTCATTGTCGATTCTGAATTTATCGCCAAGGGTTTCAGAAATTGCCCTCCATTGATCGAATCTCAGATTGTCTAAAAGCACCATGACCACTGGCAAATCTCCATCTAACAAGGGATTCACAACTTTTCGAAAAAGGTTATGACTCATGATAATTTCGTCGCTCTGTTTGTTTACCAAACGATTGTAATTATCGGAAACATATCTGCAAAAATTACGATTCGCGTCAGATTTTTGGGTGTCGAAAACCTCTTTCATGCCTTCCTCGTTGGTTTGATCGAGTTCAATTTCCCAATAAACCAATTTCTTATAAACTTCTTTCCACTCTTCAAAACTAAGTTTATCGGAAACAGTCATCCCAATTTGCATAAATTCACGCTGATAACCTTGCGTAGTTCTTTGACTTACAAGTCGTTTTTCATCAAGATTTTTCTTTACACTCAACAGAATTTGGTTTGGATTTACGGGTTTAATCAGGTAATCGGCAATTTTACTGCCAATTGCCTCTTCCATAATATGTTCTTCCTCATTTTTGGTAATCATGATTACCGGAATATTTGGGCGATCTTGTTTAATTTGAGCAAGCGCATCAAGTCCAGAAATCCCCGGCATATTTTCATCCAAAAAAACCAAATCATATTCTGTTTTTTTAATTGCATCAATGGCATCTCTGCCACTTTTAACGCTAGTCACTTCGTAACCTTTTCCCTCCAAAAATAGAATATGAGGTTTTAGCAAATCGATTTCGTCGTCGGCCCAAAGAATATGTGGTTTCATAGATGTATAACGTAATTTATGAATCAAAATTCGTTCTATTTTTTCTTTTTCGAGGGATTTTTTATAGTTTTTAGTTAAAATGCATGAAAAATCGTTCAAGAACCATGATTTTTGCAATATGAGTTCGCACCACATCGTCAGAGATGATCAAGAGCCGGCGTTGATTATTGCCAATGGAATGGAGTGCTCTGAGTCGTTATTGAATCAGCTCATGGAATGGTCGCCGTTTGTTTTGGTTTTAGATGGTGCGATTCATAGGGTTTTAGAAAAACAAATCAAATTTGATGCTTGGCTGGGAGATTTTGATTCAGCACAAGAAATTGATTTACATGAATTCCCCCATTTAAGTCATGTTGAAAAAGTTCACGCTCCCGATCAAAACAGCACCGATTTACAAAAGGGCATTGAATATCTGATAGGCAAAGGTTTTCCTGCAGCAAATATCATTTGGGGTTCAGGATATAGACAAGACCACCACTTTAACAATGTGTTTACCTTGTCGCAGTTTTCTGGGAAAATGACACTGAGTATACTAGATGACCATTCGAGGGTATATTTATTGCCAAAAACGTTTCAAAAATGGTATCCTAAAGGTACTAAACTTTCTATATTCCCGGTGGGTGAAGCCAAGGGTGTTGTGACTAAAAATTTAGTTTACAATTTAAACAACGAATCTTTGAAACTTCCTGAAAGAACCAGCAGTTCAAATGAAGTTTTAAATGATGGTTTTGTTGAAATAAATTATACCAACGGCCATCTCATTTTGATGGAATGTTGGGATTAATCGACAGCCAACGAAGCCCAAGTAGGACAATGATCTGAGTGTTTTGCATTTGGATCGATACCCGACGAAATAATCTTAGGCGCTATGTCATTTGACACGCTCACATAATCAATTCTCCAACCTTTATTATTGGCTCTGGCATTTGCTCTAAAGCTCCACCAAGTATAATTATGAGGTTCAGGATTTAAGGTTCTGAATGAATCGGTAAATCCGGCATTAAACCATTTTGTCATCCATTCGCGTTCTTCAGGCAAAAAACCAGTGCTGTTTTTATTGCTCACGGGATCATGAATGTCTATTGCATGGTGACAAATATTGTAATCGCCACAAACCACTAAATTTGGTATTTGCTTTTTGAGGGATTCGATATAGTCGAAGAAATAATTGAGGAAATCGAATTTTATATTCTGACGTTCGTCGCCGCTGGTTCCACTTGGGAAATACGCCGAGATCACACTTCCCCAGTTAAAATCGAGTCGAATCACACGTCCCTCAAAATCAAAAAGCTCGTGATTGCACCCATATTCTACATGATTTGGCTGTTGCTTTGAAATGATACCAACGCCACTATATCCTTTTTTTTGTGCTGAAAACCAATAGCAATTGTAGCCCAAGTCAACCAAAGGAGTTTGTTCAATTTGTTCAGGCAAGGCTTTAATTTCTTGGAAACAAACCACATCGGCGCCTTCGTTTTGCAAATAATCGTAAAGTCCTTTTGAATGAGCACTGCGAATGCCATTTACATTGTAAGAAATGATTTTCATTGCTCCAAAATTAGTGAAAAGATTTGCATTTCACTATCTTTGTGGCATGTCTGATAAATATTCGCAGAGAGGCGTTTCTTCACAAAAAGAGGATGTGCATAAGGCCATCAAAAACATCGATAAAGGATTGTTTCCAAAGGCTTTTTGCAAAGTAATTCCCGATTATTTGAGTAACGATCCTGAAGCTTGCACCATTGTGCATGCCGATGGCGCGGGAACAAAGAGCAGTTTGGCTTATATTTATTGGAAAGAAACCGGCGATATGTCGGTTTGGAAAGGCATTTCTCAGGATGCCATTGTGATGAACACCGATGACTTACTTTGTGCTGGATTAACTGGCCCATTTTTATTGTCGAGTACCATTGGAAGAAACAAGAACCTAATTCCTGGCGAAGTTATTTCTTCTTTAATTGAGGGATCAGAAATGTTTTGCCAAAGCATGCGTGAGCATGGCATCGAAATCCATTCAACTGGTGGCGAAACTGCCGATGTTGGAGATTTGGTGAGAACAATCATTGTTGACTCAACCTTGGTTGCCCATGGAAAACGATCAGATATCATTGACAACTCAAATATTGGCGATGGACAGGTGATTGTGGCATTTTCGAGCTACGGACAAGCAACCTATGAAACAGAATACAATGGTGGAATGGGGAGTAATGGTTTAACCAGTGCCCGTCATGATGTTTTTTCAAAAGAATACCGTGAAAAATATCCTGAATCTTATAACACAGATTTACCAGAAGACGTGGTTTATTGTGGCAACATGAAACTAACAGATGATGTTTCTAATGCACCATTAAATGCAGGGAAACTGGTGCTGTCACCAACCAGAACCTATGCTCCAATTGTGAAAAAGATATTTGATGTATGTGGTCGTTCAGTAATCAAAGGAATGATTCATTGCTCAGGTGGTGCACAAACAAAAGTGTTGCATTTTGCCGATAATGTTCATATCACGAAAAATAATTTAATGCCAATTCCTCCTTTGTTTCAATTGATCAAAGAACAAAGCAATACCGATTGGAGAGAGATGTTTCAAGTGTTTAATATGGGACACAGACTTGAAATTTACACCGATTCTGCATCTGCTGAAACCATGATTGAAATTTCTAAATCATTTGGCGTAGAAGCTCAAATTATTGGTTATGTTGAGGCTTATGAAGGCAAGAAATTAACCATTTCTGGTGCTGAATGGGGTGAATTGGTCTATTGATAAGCGTTCAATTACATTTTAAGCAAGAAGTTTAAAATGTTGTCGAACCATTGAATGTGGTAACAAAATACCAGTAAGGATAAAATACAAAAGAAGTCTATTTAATTACGCCTCAAGGTACGGTTAACAAGATACCTGTGAAGTAATTTCGAAATAGAGTTATCTTTGCTCCATGCAAAAAATTGTCTTTGTGTGCTTGGGAAACATTTGTAGAAGTCCGCTTGCGGAGGCCTTGTTTCAACATGAAATTGAGCAACGTGGGATTTCCCATTTGTTTGAATTGGATTCTTGTGGAACTAACGGACTTCATAACGGTGAAAGGGCAGATGCTCGAACAAGAAAGAATGCTTTGGCGCATAACATTGAGGTTCCGAGTATTAGCCGAAAGATTACTGCAAACGATATTCAACATTTCGATTTATTGCTCACCATGGATGATGAGGTTCAAAGCAAAGTTTTGAGCATGTGTAATTCGGAAGAGGAAAAAAACAAGGTGATACTTTTCAGACAGTTTGATCCTCAAGCCCCGAATTCAGAGGTTCCTGATCCATGGTATGGTGGAAGTGAAGGATTTGAAAATGTTTTTCAAATTGTCAAAGAAAATACCGAAATTTGGGTCAACAGATTATGTTAAAAAAGATATTTTGGGGTGTAATTGCACTCTTCGTTCTGATACAGTTCATTCCTGCAAAAATGAATATTGATCCTAGGGTAACACAAGATTCAGCTCAAATCGATCCGGCTTTGTTTACCATGTATCCAACCTCAAATACGGTTAAAAATATCTTGAGAAACAGTTGTTACGATTGCCATTCAAATCATACAAAATATCCTTGGTACTCTAAAATACAACCCGTAAAATGGTGGCTTTCAGAGCATATTGAAGATGGGAAAAAACATTTCAATTTCTATGAATTTCAGAATTATAGACCTTGGAAGCAATACCATAAAATTGAAGAATGTTTAGATGAAATTGAAGAAGGTGAAATGCCTTTAGAAAGCTATACAATCATTCATTCTGAGACGGTTTTAACACCTCTGCAAAAGAAAGAGTTTGGTTTGTGGGCGCACGGTTTACTGGATAGCATGAAACGTCAATATC
>CAMBFD010000058.1 GCA_945865625.1 Chitinophaga pinensis | reverse complement strand
ACATGCCCAGGCACCAGTTATACCACAGAATCAATCAACGCGTTGATGAAATGGTACAATTAGGACTCATAGAAGAAGCACGTAATTTGTTCGAATTCAAAGAATTTAAAGCGCTTCAAACTGTGGGGTATACAGAATTATTTGATGCTTTTGAAGGAAATGACACAGAAGCTGGAGCCATTGAAAAGATTAAACAGCATACTCGGAATTATGCCAAAAGACAAATTACATGGTTTAAAAACCAATTTTCGTCTAATTGGATTTCTCCTGATCATGCAATCAACACTATATTTGCAAAAACATGAACGAAGCACTCATAAGTTTACTCACTTTAACCATTTTAGAGGTGGTTTTGGGTATTGATAACATTATTTTTATTTCAATTCTAGCGTCAAAAGTTCCCGCAGACCAACAAAACAAAGCCAGAAACTATGGCCTAATGTTGGGAATGGTGGTTCGTATTATTCTTTTGTTTGGACTTAATTTTATTCAACAGCAAGACAAACCATTATTTACCATTTTCAACAATGGCATTAGTGGCAAGGATCTATTACTCATTGCAGGCGGTTTATTCTTAATGTATCAAAGTGTTCATGAAATTCATGAAAAAATGAAAGGTGTTCAAGAGGAAATAAAAGACAGAACCTCGGCTAAAGGTTGGTCTGGTATCATCTTGCAAATGATTCTAATAAATGTTGTGTTTAGCTTAGATAGCGTAATTACAGCGGTTGGTATGGCTAAAGAACTTTGGGTTATGATTGCTGCAGTGGTAATTTCTATGATCATTATGCTGATTGCAAGCAAGCCAATCTCTGATTTTGTAAATAACAACCCTTCCATTAAAATTCTCGCACTCTCTTTCCTTGTAATGATCGGTATGTCGTTGTTCGCAGAAGGTTTCCATCAGCACATTAACAAAGGATATATTTACTTTGCAATGGCATTTTCATTCGGTATCGAATTAATCAATTTACGCGTAGATAAGAAATCGGCAAAACGACCAGCCTGATAAGGATTAGAAAGATTAGAAAGATTAGAGGGATTAGAATGATTAGAGAGATTAGATTATTATAGGGACAACCTTAATCGCTAAACTTTAAACGCTAAACTTTAAACGCTAAACTTTAAATTAAAGATTATCAAACCTATAAGTCTCGTCGATCGGACTTTCATGGTTCAATTCAACCACAGAGTTCAACAAACCTGTTTCCATGTCATAAACCCAACCATGGATTTTTGGTCCTTCACGGTGCATCCAAGCTTTTTGAACCACACTGGTTTTAACCAAGTTATTGACTTGTTCAATCACGTTTATCTCAACCAATTTATTCACTCTATCCGTTTCATCATCAATTTGATCTATTTCTGCTCTGTGATGAAAATAAATATCCTTCAAATGACGCAACCATTTGTTTAGCAAATCGAAGTTGGTTTGTGTCATCGATGCTTTCACACCACCGCAACCTGTATGACCGCAAACAATGATGTGTTTTACACCCAAATGAGTTACAGCAAATTCTAGAACACTCAGCAGATTTAAATCTGTATGAACAATGAGATTTGCAATATTTCTGTGAACAAACAATTCACCTGGCTGAGCACCAATAATTTCGTTTGCAGGAACCCTACTATCGCTGCACCCTATCCATAAATAATCAGGCTGTTGATCTTTTGCAAGATTTTTAAAGTAGTCTTTATCTACATCCAATTTCTCTTTAGCCCATGCTCTATTGCTGAGCATTAATTTTATTTTATCTTCCATTATTGAATTTTTAAATTCTTTGTAATCGATAATTCTTGTGTCACGCTCACAAATTGCATTTCAACCTTTATGTGATTCATACTTGAATGGATTAAAAAGTCATTCAAAATATCGATAATATCGGAATCTATAAAAGAGCAATTCGTAAAATCTAACAATACCGCATCACCTATTTGTATGCTGTTCAACTTGTTTTTCAAAACCGATTTATTTAAAAATGTAGCTTGGTGATGGAATCTCACAAGTACGTTATTTTCTTCCCTTACAATGCTAAATGATTTGTGAAAATTAGATTTAATCACAAAATAGAATCCCAATAACAATCCTATGGTTATTCCAATCAATAAATCCGTTAACAATATAGCCAAAATTGTAATGATAAAAGGATAAAAAGCATTGTTGCCTTTTTGTTTCTGTTCTTTAAATAAACTTGGTTTTGCCAACTTGTAGCCAACAAAAATTAGAACAGCGGCCAAAGCCGATAATGGAATTTTATTAATTAACTGTGGCGCAAATAAAACAAATGCCAAAAGCCATACCCCATGTAAAATGGCGCTCATTTTGGTTTTTGAACCCGCATTCACATTCGCTGATGTCCTAACAATTACAGCCGTAACAGGCAATGCTCCAACCAAACCAGCAATTACATTTCCAACACCTTGTGCAAACAGCTCTCTGTTGGCTGGTGAAGTGCGCTTTTCCGTGTCAATTTTATCTCCTGCTTCTAAGCTTAATAACGATTCAATACTCGCAACAATGGCTATCACTAACGCAATTTTCCAAACTACAGGCGATGTGATATAACTAAAATTAGGAAATGTGAACGAATGAAACAATCCCACAAAAGATTCAGATATATTGCCAGTAGCAGAAAAAATCGGAACGCTTACCATGTGCTCTGCTTTTATAGCATACAGTGGATTTACGTAAGAGGCAATTTCATTGATCAAAACACCAAAAACAACGGTCACCAAAGAAGCCGGGATCAAAGAAAATATTTTATTATTTTTAATGAATTTAGTATCCCAAAAAATATGAATGATTATGCCTACAAAACCAACAATTAAAGCCATCATGCTCAGTTGTTCAAATGAAAAAAAGATTTCTGAAAATGTATTGTGTCCATCATTTTGAAAAAACTCTTCCTCGCCCATTGCATCTTTATCGTATCCAACCAAATGAGGAATTTGTTTTAATATCATAATGATACCGATTGCAGCCAACATTCCTTTGATCACAGAAACAGGTATAAAATCAGCAATCACGCCTAACTTTAAAACTCCCATCAATAATTGAATCACACCAGCTAATAAAATGGTTAATGCAAATGCTCCCAAATAATGTTCTGGAGTCATCGCCTTTAAATCACTAAACGCGGCAATTACAATTGTAATTAATCCAGCTGCTGGTCCAGACACACTCACTTGTGATCCACTAATTAACCCTACAACTATGCCGCCAATAACACCAGCTAAAATACCCTGCATAACATTACCACCAGAGGCCATTGCAACGCCCATACACAAGGGTAACGCCACTAAAAAAACAACCAATGACGCAGGAATGTCTTTATTTAAATAATTTTTAGACATGTTCCAAATTTAGAAATATTCAAACAAATTCTAACAATTTTTCGATGAATGTGGTCTATAATAGATAAAAATCAAATCCCAATAAATTCAATGAATGAAATATATTCAGTTTTCGAAATTCTTGAATCTAATGATAGACCTGTTAAGTAAATTTCCAACCAAAATAAGGTTCGCTCTTGTGGTTTTGAGTCATCAAAATACTTCTCTTGGATAAACCGAGCCGTTTGAATATCTTTTGAAAGTTTTGAAATTGAATTTGGGCTCGATTTGTATTCCGTAGAAATTCTTTTGAGCGATTTAATCGATTCTAAATGACTCTTCTTTAAATCCTTCAATTCTTTAGATTGAATGGTATATAACGATTGCCAAATTTTCTCATATACCTCTGACAATGATTCAATTTCAGAATCTAATAAATATTTATCTTCTTGTCGTTCAACAATCTTAGACTCTAATTCTGACCAATTCCCCCAAAAATCTTCTATTTCTAAACCTAATTTATCAATCTTCTTCAAAATAGATTCAGGAAGATACAAACTGCTTAAGCGCAATTGCAAACGAGGCATTGCAACTCCATGAATTTCAAATAATGGTGCACATTGAATCCAATATTTAACCTCTGCTGGTCCACCAATGTAAACCACATTCGGCAAAATACTCTGCTGATAAATCGGACGAAGTAAAACATTGGGACTAATTTTCTCAGGTGTTTCGTGAATCAATGAAACCATTTCATTTTCAGTGTAGACCACCTTCGAATTCACCCGAATATATCCACAATCTATGGCCTCAATTCTCTCTCTGACCCCTTTTTCAATGTAAAAACAATTGATTTCTCTTGGATAAGCGTGGGATTCTAAACCATTCTTCATCATCAATTGTTTCTGTGCTTCGAACGTTTCCAAATTGCCCTTTGAACCTGTTTGTTTGTTTTCGCCTCGCAATAGAATGTCTCGCTCCCAACATGATTGAGCCATTTTTTTGAGCTCTTTATCATTGGGATCCAAAACCAATAATCCGGTTTCTCCAAAGATTAATTGAACCAATGCTCTTGTTGCTTCTGCTAAATTCTCAGATTTGAGGTAGAGTTCTTCAATGGTTTTCAAATTGAAAGTAGCACGCGCGTCATTTGAAAATCGCTCCTGTATTCTATCAAATACCTGTTTTAATTCATTTGTATGAAACAATCCTACCGGTCCGGTTTGCTCTGTTTCCCAAGAATATTTCTCACCAAAAAGAACCACATCTTTAATCTCCTCAAAGTCGTGATCTTCAGTGGCCATCCAAAATACAGGAACATAATGATTCTGAATATTTTGAGCCGACAATACATCTACGGTATTTAAAACCGACTCAATCTTATTCCAAACGTACATAGGTCCCAATCCAACATGAATTTGTTGTCCTGTTGTAACCGTAAATGTATTTTCATTTTTGAGGGACAAAAGATTAACCTTCTGAATTTCAGTCAACTCAGTGGTTGAATATTGACGAATCAACACATCACACAGCTTCTGCCTCTTGGAAATATCAAAAAAATTGCGTATATTATCTTCTACTAAAGAAATATTGGAATGCACGCCTAAATAACGGTAAAGCTCCGAATTTCCATCCCTCCATGTTAAATCTAACAACGATTGAGGGTAAAAACTTTTGGGGTAATCTTTAACGTTTATTTGCATTTTAAACCAATTTTCCGGTCAAATCATAATGAGTTGCATCTGTAATTTGCACATTTGCAAAATCACCCATTCTCACATAATTCCCGTCAATTGGAACCCATACTTCATTGTCAACTTCAGGGCTGTCAAATTGTGTTCTTCCCACAAAATGTTCATTTTCCAATCTGTCGAACAATACTTTTTGCTGTGTTCCTACCAAAGACATATTATACGCCCAACTGATGTCCATTTGTTTTTCCATCACCCTATTTGCTCTCTCTTGCTTTTCTTCTTGAGGGATAGAATCTTCAAGGGAATAGGCGTGGGTATTGTCTTCATGAGAGTATGTAAATACCCCTAAACGTTGGAATTTAATTTCATCCAAAGCATTCAATAAGTCTACAATATCTTCTTCGGTTTCACCAGGGTGACCAACCAACATGGTGGTTCTGAGCGCAATATCTGGAACGGTTTGTCTGATTTCATCAATCAATTCGAGCGTTCTTCTGCGTGTGATTCCCCTACGCATGGTTTTGAGCATATTGTCGGAGATATGTTGGATAGGCATATCTATATATTTACAGATATTGTCCCGTTCCGCCATCACTTTAAGCGCATCCATCGGAAATTGTGATGGATAAGCATAATGCAAACGCAACCATTCAAGTCCTTCAATATCACTTAAATGCTTCATCAATTCACCCAATTTTCTTTCACCGTAAAGATCTAAGCCGTAATACGTTGAATCTTGGGCAATGAGCATGATTTCTTTGGTGCCATTTTTCACCAAATTCTTGGCTTCTTGAACCAAAAATTCAATTGACTTGCTCACATGATCGCCACGCATCAGTGGAATGGCGCAGAATGAGCAGGGACGGTTACATCCCTCAGAAATTTTCAAATAGGCATAATGCTTCGGTGTGGTTTGTAATCTTTCTCCCAACAATTGATGTTTATAATCGGCACCAACCGATTTCAACAAATTAGGCAATTCTAGGGTACCGAACCAAGCATCTACCTCAGGAATTTCTATCTGAAGTTCATCTTTATAACGGTGCGACAAGCAACCGGTAACAATGAGTTTTTCAATTTGACCAGCAGCTTTAGCATCAGCAAATCTTAGGATAGTGTCGATACTTTCTTGTTTTGCATTTTCTATAAAGCCACAAGTATTGATAATCACAATATCGGCATCTTCATTTTGACTTTCATGAGTCACATCAAATTTACTTGATTGCAATTGTGCCATTAACACTTCTGAATCGACTGTATTTTTAGAACATCCAAGTGTAATGACATTCACTTTTGGCTGATTGACTGATTTTGTTCTCATGATTGAAAAATAGAAGCTACGAATGAATATTTATCAAATAATTTTAAGTCGGTTGCTTTTTCACCAATACCAATATATTTTACTGGAATTTGGAGGGCATGGCTTACCCCTATAACCACACCGCCTTTAGCTGTTCCATCTAATTTAGTGACAGCAAGTGCATTCACTTTGGTGGCAAATGTAAATTCTTTTGCTTGTTCGTAGGCATTTTGACCTGTTGTTGCATCAATGACTAGAATAACTTCGGTTGGTGCATCTTTTTTGAATTTTTGAACCACACGTTTTATTTTAGCAAGTTCATTCATCAATCCAACTTTATTGTGCAAACGACCAGCAGTATCAATGATTATTACATCGGCATTTTGCTCTACCCCTTTTTTCACGGCGTCGAAAGCTACAGATGCGGGATCGGCATTCATACCATGTGATACGATTTCAACGCCAGCCCTATCCTTCCATATATTCAATTGATCTACTGCTGCCGCTCTGAATGTATCGGCCGCACCAAGAATAACTTTATGTCCTGCTTGAGCGTATTGATAAGCCATTTTGCCAATGGTGGTTGTTTTACCAACTCCATTCACACCAACAACGAGGACAACATAAGGACGGGGAATGCCTTCAAGGCTAAAATCTTGTGCAACTGGAAGTTGAATATCTGGCATCAAATTAGCGATGACTTCAGCGAGCCATTCGTTGAGTTCTTCAACATTCAGAAAACCGGTTTCTTTTGCTTTTAATTCTAGAGCTTTGATAATTTCAACGGTGGTATCAACACCTACATCGGAAGTTAGGAGCGCTTCTTCGATTTCATCGAGGAAATCGGCATTAATTTCACGTTTAATTGCAACGATGCGACTTAACTTAGAGAAGATATTTTCTCTTGTTTTACCCAAGGCCGATTTGGTTTCTTGAATTTGTTCTTCTGGAACCTGATTTTTTTTGCCAAACCAATTAAAAAATGCCATACTATAATTTAAGTGTAAAGATAATTCTGATTTCTGAAACGATACAACTAATTTGTTAAAAGTGTAAAAAATCCGTTGTGTAAAAAAAAAGCCCCTAGAAGGGGCTCTACAATATTGTTGGGTAAAGATTAACTTTTAGCCAAAATGTCTTTTACTCTCTCAGAAGAAACGATTTCTTCTTTGAAAGAATAAGCACCAGATTTAGCTGATTTTATGGTTCTGATAACTTTTACAAATTCGTTACCGCCTTCTTTTTTTAGCGTTGCTACTACTTTCTTTGCCATTATTTAATCTCCTTATGTAATGTTACTTTGCGCATGTAAGGATTGTATTTTTTCAATTCAATTCTTTCTGCAGTATTCTTTTTATTTTTTGTCGTAATGTAACGACTCATTCCGGAAACACCGGAACCTTTTTGCTCTGTGCACTCAAGAATTACTTGGACACGACTTCCTTTTTTTGCCATGATTAGATTTTTCCTTTCTTAAACAAATTGTTGATGCAGGCAGAAATGCCCTTTTTATCGATGGTCTTTATAGTTGAAGCCGCAACTTTCAAAGTAATCCATTCGCCTGTTTCAGCAATGAAGAACTTCTTAGTTTGAAGGTTAGGATAAAATCTACGCTTCGTCTTCTTGTTAGAATGCGAAACTTTGTTTCCTTTTAGGGCTTTTTTTCCGGTTAAATCACAAACGCGAGACATAGTTTTTGGGGTTGCAAATATAAAAATTTAATTATTAAAATCCAAACGTTTTGCAAATATTTCGTGAAAAATCATTCTTACTTGCATTAATTTGTTGTTTTTTCAAGCTTCATGCTAGAAATCAGCAGCAAAGATACAATAATTATCATAACTCCCGACTGTCGCTCCATTAAACTCTCAAAATTCATACTAAGTATCAGCGCCATTACCACCGACCATAATTGTTTACTCACACCAGTTCTTCTCATCCATATCAAAAACACCGAATAGCAAATAATCCACATTAGCATACCCACAATACCTATCTCAATAAACCATTGCAAATATTGATTGTGAGGGCTAATCCTGTTTTCAGCATCGAGGTTCGACTTTAATTCATCGAACGATTGCTGCATCTTCCATTCGATGTTGCACTGCCCTATGCCAAAAAATGGGGTTTCACCACCCGCATGCACAATTGCTTTCCATGCTTCCCAGCGCTGACCGAAACTTTTATGATTTAAATCTTTATTCTGCGCAACCGCAGTTAAATCTTCATAAGTATTGATGATTCTATTCTGAATACTCGGAACAAAAAACATAGAAGACAATGCCACAATTCCAATTAGAATATATTTGAGAGATATTTTCTTACCTTGTTGAAAGTTCATTAACAGTATTCCCGACCAAAACCCTAACAATCCAGTTCTTGCAGATAATACATGTAGGGCGATAAAAAGTCCCCCAAAAACAAAATAAAAAAAGATATGCGTACCCATTATTTTGGGAATCTTATCTTCCATTTTCCAACCAAATAAAATAAGCAATAAGATAGCGGTTATGACACTAAATTCGATATGATAAACGCCACTATAAATGGGTATTGGCTTGCTTTCTAAGACCATTTGCGACAAAAACGCATAGTGATCGATGTAATTGAAAACGCTTGCAAGAGAAAGCCAAAAAATGGGCAATGAAAAGACCAACCAATATTTAGAAAATGAAAGTTTGTTCACTTGAACATACGAAACCAAACTGGGTAGGAAAGCCAAAGGCAAACGAACCAATATCTTGGCCGTCAATTCATTCAAATGACAACCGTGTATCATTGAAAGTACTATAGAAAACAAAAAGACACCTAAAAAAAGTGCCTGAGTGATAATGAGCTGTTTAGACTTTTTGGTTTCAAAAAAGAACCAAACTGAATTTACGATGAGTAAGATAGAGGCAATCGAAGCAATACTTGGGGAAACGTGAATTGCTGCCAAATAAACGACAACCATTGCAGTGAATACTGCATTTCGAATTTCTAATAAGCGGTTATTTTGCAACAGCATACTTCACACGAACAACGGTTTTTTCGTCGAAGATTCCTAATTTGTCTGCCACAAATTTAGAAACTGAAACCGCCGAACTTGTATTCTTATTCTGACCTTTCACAACACACCAAACAAACTTATTGTTCTTTGTATTAATGACCGCAACCACTTCATTTTCAGTAGCATCGTTAAAATACACCCAAGCCCTATCTTCATTGCCTTCTGTACCAAATTGATCAGAAGCCAATGTCAAAACACCTTTTTTCTCATTTTCCTTCATCCCAATTTCAACGGTGGGCTTCACCAATTTCTCTGGCATTCCACCTTGGTCTCTTCCAGTATTTTTATCAATTCTAACCGCTGTTTCTTTTGGCGTTTTCTTTTCTTGTGGTGTTGGAACCTCTTCGGTTTTAGGCTTTGTTTCATTGGCCCCTTCTGTTTTTTGAGGGATATTTACTGGTTCTTTATCAGGCAGTGTTTCTGCTTTCGGTTTTGTAGGTGTAGGATTTTTAACTCCTTTCAAAGGATTCACCACAGGAACTTGAATTGATTGGCCTAATGTCAAACTAGCATCCCCAAAGTTGTTTATTTTCCTGAGGATATCAATAGACGTATTGTATTTATTGGCAATACTGTATAGCGTTTCTCCTTTTTCAACAACGTGAACATCTAAGTTTTGCGTTGGAACGGTAATTGCATTTGGAGAGCTGGCTGGCTTTGTTGACTTACGAACAACGTGAATATTCATCCCTGGCGACAAAACCTTGACTTCAGGATTCAATGCCGTAAGCTGCGGCATCGTCATTTTATACATTTTCGCAATTTTATACATCGTTTCACCCTTTTTTACCTTGTGCAACAGGGTCAATCCAAGGGTATCTGTTTGATTTTGAGTAGACTTGTCAGCAACTTGTGCCATGGCACTTCCTGAGCAAGCAATCAATGCGATCACTGCAAAAATTTTCATAGTCAAAAATACGTTTTTTGAATCCTAAAGATTTCAACCAATTTCCACACTCCAAAGAGTGTATATTTAAATGGAATGGTTAATTTTCTTCGACCACAAATTTTATCGGTATTGTTTGGAAACACTTTACAGGCTTTCCATCGAGCATCGCTGGTGTCCATAATGGCGACTGCATAATTACTCTGATGGCTTCTTTTGAAAACTCAGGACATAAATAATTATGCTCAATAATTTCAACATTGGAAACTTTACCATCAACATTCACAATGAATTTAGCCATGACTTTGCCATTTATTTTAGCCAATTTACAACGCATTGGAAAAACAATTCTATCCATAATGTACCTTCCAAATTGCGCATTTCCGCCCGGAAAAACGGCGTCAGAAGCATTTTGAGGGATGTTGTTATTTTCCTGCTTTGTTGAAGCCTTTACCATTGAATCAGTAACTTCTGAAATTGATTCTGGATCAATATCACTTAAAGAAACGGTTATGGGTATTTCCCTGTAAGATTTCACGAATTTACCATTGTTTTGGCCGGGAATCCACCTAGTCGATTTTTCCATCACCCGAATGGCTTCAGCGGTAAATTCTGGACATGCTTTAGTTTCTTCAATTGCCTGAACATTTGAAATTTTACCAGTTTCATCAACCACAAATCGCAGCACAACCCTTCCATTTATTCCTTCTTCGTAACATCGCATTGGGTATTCAAAGTTTTCATACACAAATGCACGAAACCTAGATTCGCCCCCAACAAATATTGCTTTCACTTGAACAATTGATGTGGAATCATACTGTGTATTCTTTTTTCTTCCCGATAATTTTAACTGGGCATTTAATTGTATGCAAACGAACAAAAAAACGATTGTCAATATAATTTGTCTCATATTCTTAGTTTCCATAGTTTACATAAACCTTTATAAACTTTCTAATACTTTCCACTCTTTAGGAATATCCTTTTCAACACCTCCATCCAAATAACACCATTTATCGGCCAATGATTTTGCTACATCCAAATTATGGGTGATGAAAATAAAGACCAAATTCCTCCGCAATTGAATGTCCTTCAATAATTTTAAAATTTGATTTTGAATCAAC
>CAMBFD010000057.1 GCA_945865625.1 Chitinophaga pinensis | reverse complement strand
ATGCCTGATTCACTTGATAATTCATTGAGCTTAAATCCTTTTTGAATGCGTAATTCTTTTAAATAACTTCCAAAACCCATAATTGACAAAATTTGTACATTCAAAAATAGTCAATTTTCCCAAATAAAAAAAACATCTTTCATTATTTTTGACTAATTTACAAACATAAAATTGTCAATATTTTTAACAAATGGAAAAGAAATTTATCACACACATGGATTTAGACTCGTTTTTCGTGAGTGTAGAGCGGCTACAAAACTCTTCATTTGTAGGAAAACCTTTAATTATTGGGGGGCAAAGCGACAGAGGTGTGGTGGCAAGCTGCAGTTATGAAGCTCGAAAATACGGAGTTCACAGCGCCATGCCCATGAAACAAGCCCGTACTCTTTGTCCCGACGCCATTGTCATCCGGGGCGATTCGCAGTTATACAGCGATTATTCCAAGATGGTGACAGAAGTCATTGCTGAAAGTGTTCCATTGTACGAAAAAAGCAGCATTGATGAGTTTTACATTGATTTAACGGGGATGGATAAATTTTTCGGATGTTACAAAATGTCGGTTGAGTTGAAAGACAAAGTATTGAGGGAAACTGGCTTGCCAATTAGTTTTGGGTTGTCGGCCAATAAAACAGTGAGTAAAATTGCCACAGGCACAGCAAAACCGATGGGGAAAGCCTTTGTAGCGCATGGAACTGAAATTCCTTTTTTAGCACCATTGTCGGTGCAAAAAATTCCTGGGGTTGGTACTGAAACTTACAAAACGCTGCGAAATTTGGGCATCCAATACATCAAAACGGTGCAAGAAATTCCCCGCGAATTGATGTATAAAACCTTGCAAAAAACAGGGGTTGAAATCTGGAAAAAAGCCCAAGGAATCGACGATCGGCCCATAGAACCCTACCATGAGCGCAAAAGTATTAGCACAGAAAGAACCTTCGAAAAAGACACAATCGATGTAGTGATGCTGCGGAATTTAATCAGCGCCATGGCTGAAAATTTAGCGTATCAGCTCCGAAAAGGAAACAAACTATGTTCCTGTGTGAGTGTTAAGGTAAGGTATAGCGACTTTAACACCCACAGCATTCAGGCCAAGATTCCTTACACCAGTGCCGACCATATTTTAATTAAACGCACCTTAGAACTTTTCGAAAAACTCTATCAAAGGCGTTTACTCATTCGACTTGTGGGGGTTCGATTTAGTGATTTGGTGAGTGGCGGATTTCAAATCAACTTATTTGAAGAAACGGAAGAAATGGCAAACCTTTACCAAGCAATGGACAGCATTCGCAATCGATTTGGAGATCATGCAGTTAGAAGAGCCAATGGCATGGGTGCAAAAACAATTGGTAGAGAGGGAAATCCATTCGATGGTTCCGCGCCTATCTTACTTGCCAATAGACGTCAATAACTCAATATATTACTTTTTATCCCTAAAAAAGTTTAGATTCGAAAAATCAACACCATGAAAAACAAGAAGACATTCATTGTAATTATAACATTATCAATCATTTTTGAATGGTTGAGGGTTTATTTCATCATGCCAATGCCGGGTAGCCAGCAAATAAACAGCATAGACCTTGCGTATTTTTTACATTCATACCGTTGGATTTTCCGAATTGCATTCATTGCAATGATGCTTTTTTCCATTTCAGATGCTTGGAAAAAGTTGGAAAAAACAACAATAATACTGCTGATTTTATTCGTATTTAGTGCCTATATCACAAACTTCCCGATGAGTGCCGACAACATGTTTAAAATGATGACTCAACAAAATTTTGCGAATCAAAAAGGAAATTTAATTGACACGAACAGACTCATTATTGGTGTTATCATTGGAAACCAAGCAAAGGCCTATCCTATCAATATCATTGCCCACCACCATCAAGTGAAGGATACAATTGCAGGACAAGAGATCTTGGTTACATACTGTTCGGTGTGCAGAACTGGTAAAGTCTACAATCCTACCATCAAAGGAAAATCAACCAATTTTAGATTGGTGGGGATGGATCATTTCAACGCAATGTTTGAAGATCCAGAAACAAAAAGTTGGTGGCGTCAAGTGAACGGAACCTGTATTGCAGGGAAATTAAAAGGTGAACAGCTTAAAGAAGTTACTTGCTACCAAACAACCCTTAAAACTTGGCTCGCGTTATATCCGCAAACTTTAATTTTACAACAAGATCCGAGTTTTAAATTTGAATACAAGGATTTAGAAACCTTCGACGATGGCAGTTTAAAAAGTTCGCTCATCGGAAGAAATAAAAAAGCAAATGAATTTAAAAGCTGGGTGGTATGGATCAAATATCAAGATAAAATTGCATGTGAAGATTGGTCTGTAATTGAAAAGAACGGATATATCATGAAGGAAATTGGGAACACAACCAGTTTGATTATCAGTAACGATAAGCAAAGTCTATTTGCCTTTGATTTAAATCCATTAATCAAAAAAATTGCACCACACAGGATATCTTCTGTTAAAATTAATCCTTCTCATTTCGATATCATCTCAAATTTGGGCGAAACTTACCGTTATGACTACAGAGGAATTATAAAAAATTTCAAAGATTCTAGAGTTCAATTACCACAAATTCAGTGCACGCAAGAATTCAAACACAGCTTTGATCAATTTCATGGTCAAATTCTGCAAAAATAAGGCTCTTTAAACATTGCCAATTCACCAAAATTGAAACTCTCAAAATTCACATTATCAACATTATAAACAATACAAAACAAAAACAAGAGTGCTTTGAATGACATATAAAGTTCATGCAATTTTCACACCTCATTTAAGTAATTATGTTTATATTTGTACAAATTAAATCGGTAATGAGACTGAAAAACTATCTTATATTCACTTTCTTAATGTTCATCGTAAGTCAAGCAGGTGCTCAAACACCTAACTTGGTTTTATGCAAAGGCGGAACGATTAATTATTCAGAATATAACACCGGAAGTTCTTTACCGAGTGTTGCTTGGGCTTGGACATTTGAAGGAGCAACCCCTGCTGCATCAACAGATAGAAACCCACAAAACATCACTTATCCTAACGCTGGGTTATTCAAAACTACATGCATTAGCACATTTAACAATGGCGCGAAAGATACAGGAGAAATTTATGTTCTTATTATAGACGGAGCATTTACGAATATCCCAATGAACGACACAATGTTTTGTGGAAACAATATCAACTTAACACTTGATGCTTCCAACAAACAAGTATTCAATCGTTTTGTTTGGTCAAGTCCCGATGTAACACTCCAAGCAAAAGACACATTTTCTACCTTAAATGTTACGAAAACTGGAACATACAAAGTAACGATTACCAACATCTGCGGAACCACTTCTAAAACAGTCATTGTTAAACAAGGTGTGCAGCCCTCTGTGAACCTAGGTGGTGATCAGTTTGTTTGCCGAAACATTGCAATAACGCTAGACGCTGGATTTACTGCTGGATATTCTTACAGCTGGATTCCTACCCTTGAAACAACTGCTCAAATCACTGCCAGCATGGCTGGAAACTATAAAGTTACGGTAACAAGTGCTGATGGCTGTAAAGCCTCTGACGACATTAACCTGATTGATAGTTGTCCTCCGGTGGTTTGGTTACCAAATGCATTTACACCAAACGATGCGGCTCCGAATGATATTTTCAAGCCTTATATAGAAGGATTCAAAAAAATGAACATGCGCATTTACAATCGATGGGGTGAAAAAATGTTTGAAACATCTGATTTAAATGGCGGTTGGGATGGTTTCTACTTGAAAACACAAGCACTTGATGGAATTTATATTTGCATCTTGGAGTTAATTGGTAACGACTCTTACAGGAAAATCATTCAGCAGAATTTCCAGTTAATGCGTTAACTTTTACACCCATTTTTCACAAACTACGTTTTCTTAGTTTGAAATACATTAATTTGTAGCAAACTTTATTTATAAACTAGATTTATTTCAACCAAATGAAAAAAAACTTCTTATTTTTTGCGCTCATATTCTCGGCAATTATATCTTTTGCTCAACCCTTAAGTGTTATAAAAGCTGAAAAAGCTTTCGATGCTAAAAAGTATGAAAAATGTGTTAAAATTTCGGTAAAAGGAATCAAAAAAGACAAAACGATTATTGAACTGTTTTATATCAAAACAAAAGCAGAATATGAATTGTCGATCATTGTCCCTCAAAAAATAGGTGAAACAAATTGGGCCAAAGAATGCATCAAATCGGCAATCAAGTCAAAAGTAAAAGACAAGGAGAATGAATTCACAAAAAAATATAGTGTTTTATTCGATAAAATCGCAAAACAAAACAATCAAATTGCCTTAGACATTTTCAATCAAGCTAAATACGGAAAAGCACTTCCATATTATAAAAATAGCTATGATTTAACCGGCGACACTATTGCATATGGAATGATTGGTATTTGTCATTGGTTCAACAAGAACGAAGGTGAGGCCCTGAAAATCATGCAAAAAGTTGCATTGTGGAATTTCGAGGCGCATGAAGACAAACTTCATTCATCTACATATATTGTGCAGGCTTTTGAAATTCTTGCAAGCTATTACAACAAAAGAAATCAATCAGATAGCTCTTTGAGATACACTGAAATGGGACTAGAAATTTTCACTCATAATGCATCTTTACTAAAGAATGAGAAAATTCAGATTCACAATAAAATCAAGCAAATTAAAAATGATTTTGGGATTAATTCAGAAGCAAATAATTGGGCTTTACGAGGATTGTATTATTTGCCAAGCGATACTTTATTATTAAATACTCAAAATCAATATTACTTGAATAAAATTGGATTCAATTGCGAAAAACGAGATTATACGGAAGCATCAAAAATGCACCAAGAATTTTACCAAAACAAAAAAGAACTTGCAATAAAAGGCGTTAAAAACAAAACTGATGAATTCTTGATTGCCGATAGTTTAGAATTCTTCGGAAAATGCCTCACCTATTATTTATCTCGGAACACAGAGAAATCAATTATATTTTACTTTCTCAACTGGTATCCTCTATACTATAAGACTGGGCCAGTTACAGAGAAATCTTTTGAAAGTATTTTAAACAATCCACCCGATTTCGTTAGTAAACGACTTGTTTTAGCATTGATGAATCACGCTGGCAAAACATACCCTAAAAACACCACTTTCAAAACCAGTCGACTGAACACTTTCTTAAAATGGAAAACAGAAAATATATTTCCAATTGAATGGAAAGGTTTGTTGGCGACCAATGATTCTCTAATTAAAGATTTCCCTAAAAAGCTTGAATTAAAACAATTCAAAGAGAGTTTACTCATCCAATCTATCGATAGTTTTGCAAAATACAAACAGCTAGATATTTGTTGGGGACAATTCCGAAAACTAAAAGATGAGTATCCCTCAAATAAATCACTGTCAAAAATAAATTTAACGTTGTCAAAATTAGATTTTGAACTTCGATATAAGGGAAGTAAAATTTCGAATCGCAAAACCGATAAAGGAGTTGTGATTGCTGAGACAGGTTGGAATGGATTTTCGAAGCGTTGCGATTATGGTGATATGCCTGATTCTACATTCAAAAAACTTGAAACAAGAATCAATTATTTTCGTCAAAATGCCGGGGTGAGAGAACTTTTAATATTGGACAAAGACCGAGCGGAAAAATGCCAACAAGCATCTGTCATGTTCACTCCTATTGGCGTATTTAGCCGTCAGCCTGGCCCAGAAACACATACATGTTATTCTAGAGGTGCCGGAGAAGCTGCCATGTTCGGACAAATGATAAAAGACCCCAACCCTGCTATTTCTTTAACTGTTTTAATGAGCGACGAAAAAAGTGAAGAATTGTACAATCGTCAATATATTTTAGCACCCAATAGTAAAAAATTCGGCATTGGCGCAAGTGAGAACAATACTGTTGCATGGATTACCACTCCGAACGATAAAATCATTGATTCAGCATTTTATTTAAGGCATTTCATTTCTTGGCCACCTGCTGGTTTTTGCCCAAAAATCTTCTTATTTGACAGATGGTCGTTCTCAATGGCTGGAGATTTAAGAAAAGCTAAAGTAAGCATTCAATCTAAAACTTTTGGAAATATTCCAGTTAAAACTAAGTTAGAGCAATCTCCTATGGTTTCATTTTCTACGATTGTAATGACACCTGAACTGAGCGAAAAGCAAAAAACAGAAATCAAAGAAGGTGAATCATTTACGATTACAGTTGAACTTTCACCAAAGAAAAAAATCACCTACACAAGCACAATTTGGCTCAATCAATAGTTGAAATTAATTTTATCCAATTATTGCAAAGTCGTTTTTTTTTACTACTTTTGCACCCTCATTTGAAAGTCCTAAATGCACGCGTGGCGTAATTGGTAGCCGCACCAGACTTAGGATCTGGCGCCGCAAGGTGTGTGGGTTCGAGTCCCTCCGCGTGCACAAATCATAAAAAAATGGAACATTGAGTTCCATTTTTTGTTTGTGACCTTAACGTAAAAAAATAGAAACACCGTGAATATCAGTATCCAAAAACAAGACGAATTACAAGCGAGCGTAATCATTGACCTTGTAAAAGCAGATTATCAGGAAAAAGTAGATAATCAGTTGAAGAAAATTCAAAGATCATCGAACATTAAAGGCTTCCGTGCAGGAAAAGCACCTTTAGGAATGGTTCAAAAACTTTATGGGAAATCTGTTGTTGCTGAAGAAATTCAAAACATTGCTTCTGATGCAATTAACCAATATATCCAAGATGAAAAATTAGACATCTTAGGATACCCAATTACGAGTGTAAATGTTGAAAGCGATCTCGACATAGATAATAAAGAAGAGTTTCGATTTGCATTCGACTTAGGTTTAGCTCCTTCATTTGAATTAAGCATTTCAACCAAAGACAAATTGGATTTGTTTGAAGTTGAAGTGACTGAAAAAGAAGTGAACGAGGATATCGATTATGCTAGAAAACGTCATGCAAAACTTGAAGATGCCGAAGTTTCTGATGAAGAATCGATTATCTATGCAAATGTTACAGAATTAAACGATTCAGGAGAACCACTTGACGGTGGAGTTTCTGAAAAACCAGTGAGCTTCGTTCCATCAATGATTGAAGATAAGAAACTTCAAAAATCATGCATCGGAGTAAAGAAAGATACGATTATAAAGGCAGATGTTCGTAAATTATTTAATGACAATGAAACTGTAATTACAAGTTCTTTGGGCATTGCGAAAGAAGGAATTGCGGATTTAAACAAATCTTTCAATATTCAAGTAACGGAAATCAAATCTCGCATTATGCCTGAATTGGGTGAAGACTATTACAAAGAAGTTTTCCCTGGAGAAGAAGCACCAAATAATGAGGAGGAATATAAAAAGCGCGTTTTAACAAATTTGCAAGCTTATTATAAAAACGAAGCTGATTTATGGCTAGACCATGAAATTGGTCATTTATTGATGAGCAAACATAGCATTAACTTGCCCGATGAGTTCTTGAAAAGATGGTTAATTACAACAAAAGAAAACGATTACAACTTCGAAAATATTGATGAAAAATACGAACAAGAAAAAAATGCGCTTCAACGTCGTTTGGTTATCGATAAAATTGCAAATGAGCACAAATTAGAAGCTACGGCAGAAGATGTGAACATGGAAGCAAGGGTTTACTTTGTTGGAATGTATCGTCAATATGGATTGAACATTACCCCTAATGATTCTTTCTTAGATGAAACAATTAACAAAAGAATGGCCGACAGAGAATTTGTATCTCAAATGGCTGATCGTGTGATTTATAGAAAAGCCTACGATAAAGTAAAAGAGTTGGTTTCCATCAAGACAAAGAAGGTAACTGTCGAAAATTACTTCAAACACGTAAACGAACATAAAGCAGAACACGGAGAATAATCTTTTATTCACTATTTTTGTTTATCATATACTATGGACTACGGAAAAGAATTTAAAAACTACGCAACCAAGCATCTTGGAATAAGCAGCTTACGCGTTGATGAATACACCAAAATGGTTGCACAAACTCCTGGAATTTATGGCTTAACTCCAAACATTATTGAAGAGCGCCAAATGAATGCAGTGGCAATGGATATTTTTTCCCGTTTAATGATGGATAGAATCATTTTCTTGGGAGTACCTATTTATGAAGATGTTGCAAATATCATCATGGGCCAACTGCTTTTCTTGGAAAGCACAAACTCAAATCGCGACATCCAAATCTACATTAATAGTCCCGGTGGTAGCGTTTATGCAGGTTTAGCAATCTACGATACAATGCAATATATTAGCAGTGATGTTGCTACTATTTGTACTGGAATGGCTGCAAGTATGGGCGCTGTATTAATGGCTGCCGGTGAAAAAGGCAAAAGAACTGCACTTCCACATTCTCGTATCATGATTCACCAACCATTGGGTGGTGCTCAAGGTCAAGCGAGCGACATCGAAATTACTTACAAAGAAATTTCTAAGTTAAAAAAGGAATTGTACGACATTTTAGCACACCATTCTGGTCAAACTTACGAGAAAATTGAAGCCGATGGAGACCGCGATTTCTGGATGACTGCTGAAGAAGCAAAAGCATATGGAATGATCGACGAAGTTTTAGGCAGAAGAAATAAATAATTTGAAAATGAAATCTAAAGGCCAAACTTGTTCTTTCTGTGGACGCAAAAAGGAAGAAGCAATTATGCTTATTTCTGGTCTTGAGGGACATATTTGCGACCAATGTGCAGAACAAGCACACCAAATAGTTTCAAAAGAACTAGGCCTAGAGGATAAAAACGGTTCAGAGAAGACTAAAGATGCGAGCATTGATATTGCAGCATTGAGAAATCTTCCCTCCCCTGCTGAAATTAAACTTCATTTAGATCAATATGTAATTGGTCAAGAAGAAGCAAAAAAAACATTGGCAATTGCAGTGTATAATCACTATAAACGCATCAACCATAAAAATGATCATCATGAGGTTGAGCTTGAAAAAAGCAATGTTCTTTTAATTGGCGAAACAGGAACGGGTAAAACATTGCTTGCTAAGACCTTGGCAAAACTATTGAATGTGCCTTTTTGCATTGCTGACGCAACTGTTTTAACCGAAGCTGGTTATGTAGGTGAAGATGTTGAAAGTATTTTATCGAGACTTCTACAAGTTGCCAACTACAAACCAGAATTGGCTGAAAGAGGAATTGTTTATCTTGATGAGGTTGATAAAATTAGCCGCAAAAGCGACAATCCTTCTATCACAAGAGATGTGAGTGGTGAAGGCGTTCAACAAGGTTTGTTGAAAATTCTTGAAGGAACTATCGCTAACGTAGCTCCTGAAGGAGGCCGAAAACACCCCGATCAGAAATATGTCAAAATCGATACTACAAATATTTTATTTATTTGTGGAGGTGCATTTGATGGTATTGAAAAAATTATTGGGCGCAGACTTCAAAATCAATCCGTTGGTTTTAAACGTAACGATGCAAAAGAAATCAATCCCAAAAAACTCTTAAGTCAAATTTCTCCAGCTGATTTAAAATCTTATGGTTTAATTCCAGAAATCATTGGTCGTTTACCAATCATTGCAAGTTTAGAACCATTAGATAAAGAAACGCTTAAATGTATTTTAACACAACCTAAAAATGCACTACTCAAACAATATCAATATTTATTTGAGCTTGAGAATGTGGCATTAACATTTGAAGACGAAACAATTGACTTTATTGTTGAATTGTCGTTTGAGAATAAATTAGGCGCTAGAGGATTAAGAGGCATATGTGAGGCTGTTTTGAAAAAACACATGTTTGACATTCCTTCTTCTGACAGGAAGAAAAAATCACTAAAAATAACGCGTAAAATGGCAGAAGATGAATGGAATGCCATTCAAAATTTGAAATACGCATAACATACATATTTCTACAAACAAAAAAAGATACACAGCCGTGTATCTTTTTTTTTGTTTGTTCTTAATATTACATTAGGATGTTGCTTTTGCTTTAATTTTGTCTGATTCCAAGAAGGATAAAATGATAATTCCAATTACAAAAAATACCATAAGCATCATAATGCTGTTTCTCATGCTCCCAGTTAAATCATCAACCAATGCCCAAACGAATGTTCCAATAACAATCGCCAACTTCTCTGTTACCTCGTAAAAAGAGAAAAAAGACGCATTGTCTTTATCTCCAGGAATAAGCTTTGCATAAGTTGCTCTCGATAAACTCTGTACTCCACCCATTACAGTTCCAATCAAACATGCCAATCCAAAGAATTGATTTGGTTGCCTAGGCTCCAAAAAGTAAGCTAAAATGCAACTCAAAGCCCAAATTGACAATGCCAATATAATTCCAAACTTATTTCCTTTTTTATCGGCAAGCCATGCAAAAAAGTAAGCTCCTGCGATTCCAATTAATTGAATTAGGAGAATGGTTATGATCATGTCGGACGATTCTAACTGTAATTCATTTTTACCAAATAAAGCAGCAACATAAATTACGGTTTGAACACCCATTGTATACACAAAAAATGAAGCCAAAAAAATCAACAAAGGTTTCATTGTTTTCACTTCATTGAAAACATTTTTCAATTCTTTAAAGCCTTTCCAAATACTTGAATCTTTTTGAATATTGGTCTTTCCTGGCAATTTAAACATTGGCCACAGCGACCAAAGAAACCACCAAATTCCAACTGTTAAAAAGCCAATCCTAAATGCCAACGAATTATCTGCCGATGGTTCAGGAAGGCCAAACCAGCTCGATTTTTGCAAAAACAATAAGTTTACAATTAATAAAATTACACTTCCAATATATCCCATAGTAAAACCCCTTGCCGACAGTTGATCGAATCTATCGGGGGTTGCAATTTCGGGCAAATAAGCGTTGTAAAATACCAAACTACCCGCAAATCCTATTGTTGCAACTAAGAAACAGGTCAATCCAAACACATAATTATCACCGGAAAACCAGAACATACTGCTACAGCCCATACTTCCCAAAAATATAAAAAATCTCATAAATGATTTTTTATTTCCCTTGGCATCTGCAATTCCAGACAAAACTGGAACAAGCAATACATTGATTAAAAAAGCAAACGACAAAGTATAGCTATAGATAGCAGTATTTTTAAAGGACATTCCAAAAATCTCCATTGTTTCATGGCCATATCTTTTAGTGTAAATTTCATAAAACAATGGAAATATAGCTGAAGATATGGATAAAGAATACACGCTATTGGCCCAATCATACATGGTCCATGCGGTCAATACACTTTTATCATTTTTTTGCATAAGTGGTGCAATATAATTTGTTTTTATTAAAAACAACAAAAAAAAGACCAACTTTTAATTGGTCTTTTTTTTTTAATATTTAATTTATATCTTCTATCTAATCAATGTTATAGTCCCATCATAAGTATAATCTATGTCTTCAAATGAAGTGACTACAATGTGGTAAACATATACTTCTTGCATACATTTTTCACCATCTTTTGTTTTTCCATCCCAACCCTTATTGATATCGTTGGTCTCAAATAATTTCTCGCCCCAACGATTATATACGGTCATAGAATAAGATTTAAAGTTCGTTGCAACGGGACCGAAGAATTCATTTGTACCTGGTCCTTCTTCGTTTGGTGTAAATACGTCTGGAATGAATACAATGATGTCTGGACCAATGTGTATCCATTGTGATGCAGTATCCACACATCCATGATTGCTTGTTACCAACAATCTAATTTGGTAAACGCCTGTATCTCTAGAGTATGCAAATCTTGGATTTTGCATCAACGATGTATCGGTGATTTTACCTGTTCCAAAATCCCACACATAATTCAATGTTGGATTGAA
>CAMBFD010000056.1 GCA_945865625.1 Chitinophaga pinensis | reverse complement strand
ATCCAAAACAATGATTTCGTTGCCATTCAAATTGTAAACATCAACCTGAGGTTTGATGGTATATTTTGTGTTTCCAAAAGTACCGTTTAACCAAGCCATGTCAATTTCATTGTCGAAATGACCAATGTTACAAACAATAGTTTTGTCATTCATCATTCTAAAATGACTTTCAGCAACAATGTTACAGTTACCAGTAGCAGTTACGATGATACTTGCTTGAGGAATTGCATTTTCAAGTGTTAACACTTGGAAACCATCCATTGCAGCTTGTAAAGCACAAATTGGATCAACTTCAGTCACAATCACACGGGCACCTGCGCCACGTAAACTATCAGCAGAACCTTTGCCTACGTCACCATAACCACAAACAACAGCTACTTTACCAGCCATCATAATGTCTGTAGCACGACGAATTGCATCAACCAAACTCTCTTTACAACCATATTTGTTGTCGAATTTGCTTTTTGTAACACTATCGTTAACATTGATTGCTGGCAATGGCAATGTTCCTTTGGTAACACGTTCGTACAAACGGTGAACACCTGTAGTGGTTTCTTCAGAAATACCTTTGATTGCAGCAGCCAAATGAGGATATACATCTAGCACCATGTTGGTCAAATCACCACCATCGTCTAGAATCATGTTCAAAGGCTCTAGTCCTTCACCGAAAAATAATGTTTGTTCAATGCACCAGTCAAATTCTTCAGCGGTTTGACCTTTCCAGGCATAAACTTGAATACCAGCAGCAGCAATAGCCGCAGCAGCGTGATCTTGAGTTGAAAAAATGTTACATGAACTCCAGGTAACTTCGGCACCCAATACAACCAATGTTTCAATTAAAACTGCAGTTTGAATTGTCATGTGCAAACAACCTGCAACTCTAGCCCCTTTTAAAGGCTTAGATTCGCCAAATTCAGCGCGCAACGCCATTAAGCCTGGCATTTCTGCTTCAGCCATTTTAATTTCTTTACGGCCCCATTCAGCCAATGAAATGTCTTTTACTTTGTAAGGAATATATGTTGAATTTGACATAGTCTGTTAAAATTAGCGCAAAGTTACATAGAAACTTTGGAACAAATCTAAATAATTGGTAAACTAATCCATATTTAATTAAGCTGTATACCTGCCTTGCAATCAACTCAGAAACAATACTTTGCGCCTCAACGAATGCTATTTTACAAATTCATTTGACAAAACACCCTTTTTTTGATAGTTTTTGTGGCTGGTTCTTAAACAAAAAGAATAGATTCGAAGGCTTACACATTGCACTTTCAAAAACCGCAATTGCAGCCACCCTTTGATTTAGCCGGCTTACTTGTGCCGCAAGATGATACGGTGAGTCCAATTATAAAGATAATTGCAAAAAATAAAATGATTTTTTTCATACTTCAATGAATACAAAAATACATTTTTTCATTGAACTTTGCTGAAAATTCAAAGAATGACATACCTGAGCATCATCGACTTCGCAAAAGATTGGTTATTACACCTCGACAAAAACCTTGCACACCTGGTTCAAGAATATAAAAGCTTTACTTACATCATTTTGTTTCTCATCATTTTTGTGGAAACAGGATTGGTGTTTATGCCTATTTTACCTGGCGATTCTTTGCTTTTTGCCGCTGGTTCAATTGCAGCGCTTGATGGCACTTTGAATGTTTTCTATTTGATACCATTATTAATCGTTGCTGCCCTACTCGGCGACAATACGAACTATTTTGTTGGCTCTAAAATTGGGGTGAAAATATTTGATTTAAAATGGAAACTACTCAAAAGAGAATATCTCACTCAAACAGAAGAATTTTATAAGAAACATGGTGGTTACACCCTAATTATGGCTCGATTTGTGCCAATTGTAAGAACCTTTGCTCCATTTGCCGCAGGCTTGGGCACAATGCCATATAAAAAATTCATCGGATATTGTATATCAGGTGCCGTATTGTGGGTTACAAGTATTACTTTATTAGGTTATTCTTTGGGGAAAAATGCTTGGGTGCAAGCACATTTCGAAACCGTTGTTTTTGCAATTATCGGTTTCTCCATATTGCCAATGCTTTACCAATTTATCAAAGCCAAATGGATGAAGTCTTCAAAATAGGACTCATTGGATACCCAGTAAGTCACAGCGCTTCGCCACAGATTTTTGGAGAAATCTTCAAAAATAATCACATTACAAAGGGGAGTTATCACCTCTATCCTATTGAAACTTTAGATAACATTATTTCCTTCGTTCTAGAGCATCCAAATTTAATTGGGTTCAACGTCACTGTCCCTCATAAGCAAAACATTCTCCCATATTTGACTTCAATTTCAGAGCATGCTCAAAAAATTGGTGCAGTGAATACGGTGAAAATTATTCGCAAAAATTCGGGCATTTCCTTGGAGGGACATAACACAGACTATTATGGATTTGAAGCTTCAATGTTAAATTTACCCAAAAGGCCAAATCAGGCAATGATTTTGGGGGATGGCGGAGCTGCAAAAGCAGTCAAAGCAGTACTAACAGATATGCAAATTCCATATTTAAGCGTTTCAAGGAACCCCAATTCAGATCAATTATCTTATGAAGATTTGAATGATCATGATTGGCAAGAAAATACATTAATTGTTCAAACCACTCCCGTTGGAATGTTTCCGAATGTTCACGACACACTCAATTTACCTTATCAATTTTTACCAAATTCAACCATGGCTATAGAATTGATATATAATCCAAAACAAAGCTTATTTTTGAAAAAAATTAAAGCCAACGATTGTTTCTTCATGAATGGTGAACTCATGCTACAAAAACAAGCAGAAATGGCCTGGGAAATATTTATCCAATCATGAAAAAACAAAACTTAATTGCTGGATTTTTTGTAATTATCAGCGCCATTTTATTCACAAACTGTGGTTTGTTTAAATCAAAATCCAGTTATGTATCAGACGAACCTATGACAGACACTGCGGTTCTTGATTCAACCGAATCTTTAGAAGAATATGAACCAGCCACTTATTACGCTCCTGCTGATAAAATTTGGGAACTATCAAATACCGAATTATCTATAAAACTCGATTGGAAAAACAGAAAGGTTTTAGGAAATGCTAAGTTAACCTTAAAGCCATATTTCTATGATCAAGATAGCCTCATTTTAGATGCCATGGCTATGGATATCTTAGACATCCATTCAATCAATACCATCAATGGTTCTAAATTAAAAAACAATTTTAGCTATTCTGACTCTGAGCATTTGGTTGTTTATTTTGTTAAACCAATTAAGTCTGACGAAAAGGTAACTTTAGAAATCAATTATATTGCAAATCCTGAAAGCAATTATCTATTGAATAATGAAAATGCAGGAAACGCAATTAATGCGGAAAAAGGTGCTTATTTTATCAATCACGATTTAAGTAGTGCATATTTGCCGCGCCAATTTTGGACGCAAGGAGAAACCCGAGGAAGCAGATGCTGGTTTCCAACTTTAGACCAGCCAAATCAAAAACACACACATAAAATTACGGTTAGATACCCAGATACAATGGTTTCAATTTCTAATGGATATAAGCTTTCTCATACCCCAGATGCCCCAAATCATGAGTTTGTAGATGTTTGGTCAATGACACAACCTCACTCTGTTTACCTTACCATGCTTGCAATTGGAAATTGGGCGGAAGTTTCAGATAAATACAAAGACAAAATGGTTCATTATTATGTTGAACCTCGTTTTAAAAACGATGCAATGCAAATCTTTGGAAACACACCAAAAATGATTGAATTCTTTTCGAATTACACTGGAGTTGAATATCCTTGGAATAAATACGATCAAATTGTTGCTCGAAATTTTGTGAGTGGCGCAATGGAAAATACAACTGCGGTGATCCATTCTGAAGGACTACAAGACAAGGACAATGAAATGGAGGATTACATTAGCCATGAGTTATTCCATCATTGGTTTGGCGATTACGTAACTGCCGATAACTGGGGTGAAATTACAATGAATGAAAGCTTTGCAAAATACGCTGAATATCTTTGGATTGAACATCAATACGGTTATGATAAAGCCCAAATGTGGCTTTATGAAAACAATGAAGGTTGGCAAAAGAACCCAAAAGACAATGCTCTTGTAAATTATTACTACAACAAGCCTGATGATCAGTTCGACAATATTCGCTACAATAAAGGAGCGGCCATCTTACACTTACTCAGAAACTACATTGGTGATGCGGCATTTAAATTGGCTATTAAAGACTATTTAACTACCTACGCTTATAAAAATGCAACAGCTGCAGAGTGGAAACGCAGTGTTGAAAAAGTAACTGGTAAAAATATGAATGATTTTTTTACTCAATGGTATTATGAAAAAGGAATTGCTGTGGGATATTGGACTTTAGAAAAAATCAGTTTTGATTCTACACAACCATCATCAAAATATGGTATTATCCTTAACATGAATGCTTCCGATAATGAAATCACCGAATGCAAACCTTTTAAACTCGATATTGAATATGGCTATTTAGGAAAAGAAAAGAAAACACTCTCTACTATTGTGAATACTCAGAATAAGTTCATTGATTTAAATTTAGATACAGCCCCAGATTATGTGATTTTAGACCCAAAAAACACATTGGTTGGTGCCATAAAATCTAATCTTGAAATGATTGCTAATTCAATGTTGTCAGCGCCTTCAAAAATGCTGTTAGAAGATAACGATATTAAAGATCAAATTCAGATTCACTACAATAACATGTTCCAAAATGTAAGTAATTACAAGAAAATTAATCTCTTGTCAGACTTTATTATCGAGCTAAATTCTATTGAAAGACTCGATATATTGGACTCAAACCAATACCTAAAAATCATTGATATGGGAATGAATTCAAATGAATCAGTGCTTCAGGAATATACTTATGCCTTGGTTCGTTTATTAAAGGAGAAGGCAATATACAATTTCGCGGATAAAGAATTTTCATTGTTGAGTCAATATTGTAACGCCATTTTAACTGATTCTAAAACTTCTAATCAATCTAAAGTAAAAGCACTTCAGACTCTCTTTTACCTCGATAATAACAAAGCTGCTTTACCCGAAAAACAACTCATAGAACTATCGAAAAGTGAAAACTTCCAAATTTTCGAAAATACAGTTGATTGCATTGGTGTTTTGTATGGTGTTTCTGCAGAAGATGAAGAAACTCCATTAAACAAAGATGGAGAGGCATATTGGATCACTTATGCGGAGGGACAATTGACATCGAATATCCCATCGAAAAGAAAAGCCATATGGATCAATGCAATGTTTAGGAATTACATGCGCGGGAAAAACATTGCGAAAGCAACCAAATTATATAGTCAAATAGACCAATATAAAATGCATGTGGAAGATTTGTATGCTGTTTATTCAAATTTGGCACAAAGTGCGTTAGATGACGAAAATTACGATCAAAATGCGACTTCAATACTGCTTTCTGAATGCGACAATGCCGTAATTACAAAAAATATCCATAAAATAAAATCGCTCAAAGAATTAACAACTAACCTTTGGAAGTCGAACATGGATAATGAAAATTCAACCATAGAAAGTGAAAGAAGTCAGTACATTTCTTTGAAGAAACTTCACAATTTTGAGATTAAATAACAATTAAGTTTGCGATTATTTAAAATCATTCTAAATTTGCACAATGAACATCACCGCTGATCATCTTGAATTCAATAAATCTTACGAGATAAGTGCATTGAAAGAGAATGATTTAACACAAAAATTGGCGGAGATGGGATGTGTACCAGGAACAGAAATCATGAAGCTTTATACAGCTCCTGGTGGCGATCCCATTGCATTTAGAATCGATTCTTACATACTAGGACTCAGAAAATCTGAAGCTGAAAATATCTTTGTAATACCTGCAGTAGTAGAGAACTAGCCTTGTGAAAAAAATAGCACTTATTGGAAATCCTAACTGTGGAAAATCTACACTGTTCAATCGCCTTACAGGTTTAAGTCAAAAAACAAGTAATTTACCAGGCACCACTGTTGAAACAACGAGTGGAATTGTAAAATTAAAAACGAGCGATGTAGAACTGATAGATTTACCAGGGATTTACAGTCTTTTTGCGCAAGCTGAAGATGAAAGATTGGTGGTTTCAACATTAATAGGAATAGATTCAGAAAAACCCGATGCCATTGTTTACATTTTAGATGGTACTAATTTGCGTAGAAACTTATTACTGGTTTCTCAGGTTGCTGAACTTGGAATACCAGCTTCTTGTATCCTAACGATGGCAGATACCGCTAAAAGACGCCATATTGAAATTAATATCGATGCGCTTCAAACAGAGCTTGGAATTCCTGTGGCTGTTGTTAATCCACGAAGCGATACAAATATACAAAACGCGATTGATTTACTCCAAAATCATCACGTGGGAAACACCATCAGCGTAAATGATCAGTTTGAAAACCGACTTAAAAGTTTTTACCTTGGCAATAAAGAGAGAGGCCTCAGCGAAGAAACATTAAAAAGATATCGTGATATTGAGCAAGTTGTTAAAAAAGTAATTGTCAATTCAGATGGCAAGAAGCGCAATAACACGATCAATATTGATAAATATGTAACGCATCCCATTCTTGGAATTCTCATTTTCTTTTTAGTGATGATGGCTTTATTCCAAGGCGTATTTTATTTGGCTGACGCGCCCATGGGATGGATTGAAAATGGATTTGGTTGGTTTAAAACCATGCTTGATGAGACTTTACCCAGCGGAATGTGGAGTGACTTTGTAAAAGATGGTATTTTCAGTGGTATTGAAGGCGTCATCGTTTTTGTACCTCAAATATTTATCTTGTTTTTCCTCATTGGACTTCTTGAAGACAGTGGGTATATGGTGAGAGCAAGTTTCATAACCGACCGGGTCATGAGAAAAATTGGCCTGAACGGGCGTTCAATCATTCCTTTGGTTGGAGGATTTGCCTGTGCCATTCCAAGTATCATGGCAACCAGAACCATCAAGAACAAACGAGAAAGACTCATTACGATGCTCGTTGTGCCACTAATGAGTTGTAGCGCAAGATTGCCAGTCTATGTACTTTTAATTTCTTTAGCAATACCCGCATCTAGTTTTTGGGGACCATTTCCAGCGCAATCATTTGTAATGACGAGTGCTTATTTTGCAGGAATTGTGGTGGCATTAATCTTTGCAGTTCTGTTTAATTTTTTTAATAAAACAAAAGAAAAAAGTGAATTTGTTTTAGAATTGCCAACTTATCAAAGCCCAAGGATTCAAACTGTAATCTCGCAGGCTTGGATTAAATGTCGTTCATTTTTAACGGAAGCTGGGAAAGTGATCATTATCATTTCAATGGTGCTTTGGGCATTATCTAACTTCGGACCTAAAACAGCCATGGATAAAGCTCGTTCAGAAGCTAAAATTGTTGCAGCACTGGGCAGTCCAGATTCAATTCAAATTGAACAAAGTTTAAAATTAGAAGCAAGTTATGCTGGACATATTGGAAAATTCATTGAGCCAGCAATCACACCACTGGGTTATGATTGGAAGACTGGTATTGCATTAATTACTTCATTTGCTGCAAGGGAAGTTTTTGTTGGAACCATGAGTACATTATTTCAAACTCCCGACAACGATAAAAACGTGATTGGCATTCGCAAAAAAATGCAAGCTGAAATCAATCCAACCAATGGGAAACCTTTATACGGAATACCTTATGCAATCAGTTTAATCTTCTTTTATGCATTTGCGTTGCAGTGTGTAAGCACCATGGCGGTTATGAAAAAAGAAACCGGAAGTTGGTATTGGCCAGTTATGTTATTCTTCATTTATGGTGGCATTGCCTATTTAAGTGCTTTTGCTGCTTACAATATTTTTAATTTATATTTTTAGTTTCAAATAATTTATCGTTGATTTCATGATTTTTATCGGGAATCCTTTAAAACCTATACTTTTAATCCGTTTTTTTATGGCATTAGAATAACCTTGGTACGAAAAATACAATTAATCGCCAATGTTTACATTGGTAAAATGAAATTTAAATTGTATTTTTGCAAGGCTAAAATTATATCAATTTGAGTCAACTTTATACAATCCATACATGAGGCAACTAAAAATATCTAAACAATTTACCAACCGCGAAAACAAATCGCTCGACAAGTACCTAAACGAAATTTCTAAAGTTTCAATGATTGATGCCCAAGAGGAAGTTCAATTGGCACAAAGGATCAGAGAAGGCGATCAAGCGGCACTTGAGAAATTGGTAAATGCAAATTTAAGATTTGTAGTTTCTGTATCTAAACAATATCAAAACCAAGGATTAACATTAGGTGATTTAATTAATGAGGGAAACATGGGTTTAATCAAAGCTGCAAAAAGATTTGATGAAACACGTGGTTTCAAATTCATTTCATATGCAGTTTGGTGGATTCGTCAAAGTATTTTACAAGCATTGGCCGACCAAAGTCGTATCGTTCGCTTACCTTTAAATAAAGTTGGTAGTTTAGGTAGAATTACTCAAGCCTCATCAAGACTTGAGCAAGCACTTGAAAGAGAACCAACTCCTCAAGAAATTGCAGAGGCACTTGACATTCCTGTATCTGAAGTTGAAAATGCTTTGCGTTCTAGCGGTCGTCATTTAAGTATCGACGCGCCTTTGGCTGAAGGAGAAGACAATACTCTATTGGGCGTTTTAGACAACAACGACGAACCGAATCCAGACATGCCGTTATTGAATGAATCTTTGCAAAATGAAATAAACCGCGTCATCTCAACATTAACTGAAAAAGAAAGAGACGTTTTAAAATATTATTTTGGACTCGATGGAAATGCTGCACATACCCTAGAAGATATTTCAGAGAAAGTAGGATTAACAAGAGAAAGAGTTCGACAAATCAAAGAAAAAGCGCTTCGCAGGCTCCGGAAGTCGAGCAAAAGCAAAATCTTAAAAACTTACTTAGGGTAAGTCCAAGACATCTTAAAATGGCGCCATATGGCGCCATTTTTTCATTAAACACATTTCTTAACTAACTAAAATCATTTATGAGCAATAAAAAGAAAATAATCATCAATGAACCGCTAAAAGAAATAAAATCATCAGAAGCAACAAACATTAAAAAACCTTCTGGAAATCAACCAACCCCTTCAACTAAAACCAATATTGCCTTTAAATAAATAGTTGTCCTCCCTAAAAAAAATGCCCCCTAAAGTGTCTAACTTTTAGGGGGCAATAAACAAAGAAATTTTTTATTTAATTATTAACCTATTATATTCTATTTAAGTACAGTAAGCGAACCTCTATGCACGTATAGCTTATCGTCGATATATCTAAAATTAATTTCAAAAGCATAGACTCCTTCTGGCACATCAATGCCATCAATATCTTTACCATTCCAGCCAATTGCGGGATCATTCGATTTAAATAAAATATTTCCCCATCGATCCACAACCGTTAAACGATATTTCTTCAATCCAAAAGTTGGGGTAAACGAACCTGGCCACATATCGTTTAAGCCATCATTATTCGGAGAAAATGCGTTAGGTAAATGATACAACAATTCTGGCTTCAAGAAAATCATTTGACTTACACTATCGTAACAACCTTGATTGGTATACACAATTAATTTGGTTTTGAAATCCCCAGTTTTAGAGAATGTCTTAAACAATGGTCCCATTTGGAAATCTGATTGACCATCATCAAAATACCATTCATATTGATCGGCACCACTTCCTGTGTAAGTAAACTTCCAATCCGTTTCTAAACCTCTAGACAATAAATATTCACTCGTATATGAAGCCACGGGTTTCACATAAATTTGCAATGTTAGGTCAGTTGACTTTCCAATACAACCAAAACTCGATGTTACAGATAACTTGACATTGAAATTACCCGATGCCATATAAGTGTGCGTAGGATTTGATTGTGCATTAATTGTACCGTCACCAAAATCCCAAGCGTAAGTTGGCGAGCCAACATTTAGATATACATTAGAAACAAAGTTTACTGGAACACCTAAACAAGAATTCTTTCCGGTGAAGCTAACAATTGGTGTTTCTGAGACATAAATTTTTTCAGACTTAGAATTGACGCAATTTTCTTGACTCTTAAGAGTTAAGGTGATTATTTTGACTCCAGTATCAACAAATATTTGATCCACTAAAGTTGATCCCGAAACATTTTTCAATGGTTTAGAAATATTCCAATTGTAAGTCACTGCATTCGCACCATTTTCATTCGAAATATTGGTAAATACAAAACGGTTGTTCTGCAAGCATTGAACAGGAGTATTCACCCTAAAATCACTCTTAGGCACAGGGAAAATTCTTATTGGTTTAATAATAGAATCTGAACAACCATCTAGAGTAGAAACGACTAATTTAACATTTTTTGTTCCGGCAGCAGTGTAAGTCTTTCCTGAAAAATTATTGGTTGTTGCGGTTGCACCATCATCAAAATTCCATTTCACGGTGTAAGCAGCACCATAAACCGTTTTATCCGTAAAGTTGAATAATTGCGAATAAAAGCAAGCTGTATCTTTATTGACTATAAATGCTGGAGTTGGACTATTGACTACCTTAGCCGTTGTTGTAAATGTATCTTCACAACCAGAAGCCGAAACAGCCTTGTGGAATACAAGATATGATTTCACTGTTGCGTAAACATGATCAATTGAATCCAATACACTGGTTGTGCCATCTCCCAAATCCCATGAATGGGTTAATTTATCGGCATTGGTCCAAACCGCTTTCTGGATAAAACGAAACTTATTCCCACTCAAACATTGAATTGCATTTTCAGGACTTATTTTAGCATCAGGATTTGGCTTAACCACTATATTCCGTTGGAACGAATCTGAACATCCAAATGTTGTCTTTGCAATGACTCTAGCCCAGAATGTGCCGGCTTGACTGAAAGTTTTATTCGGAACAATTTTCGCGTAAGCATTTGTGCCATCGCTGAATATCCAATCGCTCCTTGGCGTTAATGAATTACCATTTGGCGGTGTACTCATATCTTTCAAATCGAAAAAATGCTTTTTAAAACAAAAACTAGAATCAATAATTTCAAAATAAGCCTTGGGCTCAGGAGCCACATAAACAATTGTTGTTGCGGTATCTGTGCATCCTTTATCCGTTGAAGTAATCAATATCACTTTCTTGAATCCAGTATCTAAATAAGTAATTTTCCTGATGGAACCTTGATTGTTGATTATGGTACCATTCACAATCCATTGATCCGTGAAAGTCCCAAATGAAATTGTAGAGTTATCATTGAATTCAAATTCATTTTGCTTAAAACATAGATTTACTATGTTGGTTCCGATTACCGTTTTGGTAAGTGGATATACGATAAAAGTAGAATCTGCTGTATCTCTACATAAATAAATAGACTCTGTAATCAATCGAACTGGGAAAGTATCGAAATTCTTATACGTATGGTAGCCAATTCGATTCTGCACTGTATCGTAACTACCATCTCCATATCCCCAATAAGATTTTCCAATACCTTGAGCAGAATAACTGGAATCTACAAACTTAGCTTCTCTTTTTTGGCAAGCAAAAGGATTAGGGAAATTCATTTTGGCAATTGGATGAGGATAAACAACCAATGCCGTATCTAAAGTATCTTTACATCCTTTTTTAGACTCAATAATATATCTCAAATTATTTGACGACAATGTATCAAAACGATACATTAATCGACTCCCTGAAGATGTAATAATTTTACTCAGATAATTATCTTCCAATCTCCAAGATTGTGTTTTTATACCATCATTGTTAAATTTTGTGCCATCGGATAGAGAAAAATAATTTTGCTTGTAGCACCTGTTAAGTGTGTCATAATTAATTTTAGCAACAATTGGGTCGGCTCTTCTCACGTATGTAGTATCTTGAGC